>CAXNNS010000002.1:0-476998 GCA_964203875.1 Polynucleobacter sp. | reverse complement strand
GAGGCCGCGCTTGCTAAGCAAAAAATTGCTAGCAGCCTTTTGGTAAGCCCAGCTTCGGTGGAAGTGTCGCAAAAGACCGATAGAACTAACAGCAATCAAGGCGCTAGTGAAACCATACTGGGTTTAGATATCCCTCTGTGGTTGTGGAATGAGCGGTCAAGCTCAATTAATTTAGCGGATGCTGAATATAAAAAGCTTTTGTCTCAATACTATCTATCCCAATTGAGAATTGCAGCTGAAGTAAGGGATGCCTATTGGAATTACCAGAAATCAAAAATTGAGTCTGATTTAGCGCTACGCAGAAATGAGAATGCAAAGAGCTTAGCTCTTGATGTTGAAAAGAGATTTAAGGCTGGAGACTTATCTCGCGCAGATCTTCATCAGGCCAATGGTGCCCTCGCATCATCAGAAGCTTTTTTGGTCGAAGCGCAGGCCAACGTCATTAATGCTGAGCAAAGGGTGCGTACTTTATTAGGAAGTGAGTATCTCAAGAAAATTCAATTCGGTGACATTGCTAAAAATATTGAACCGTTACCTAAGGTTCCTGAAAACCTGTCAGGACTAGATTCTAGTTTGCCAATCGTTGCAGCTCTTGTAGATCAGTTAGAGGTTGCTAAAAAAGCAGCTTGACTTAGCAAAGTCTCAAACTCGGGCATCCCCACAATTGCAAATATGGACTACTAAGGGCCGTGAAGTCTATGGCGTTCCCTATCAGCAATCAGTTGCTGTTGGGTTAAGAATTCCTTTTGGCTCTGATGCTCGCAATACCAATAGATTGGCCAGTGCTACTGCTGAGATGGTCGATTCAGAGGTTCGATTGTCCTATGAGCGAGAGTCTGCATTAAGTAATGTGGAATCAAATGTGGCTTTAGTGAAGTCGGCAAAAATGAAGCTTGACGCCGCAGATAAGAGGTCTAACTTAGCCAATGAAACACGTCAATTTTTTGACAAATCATTTCGCTTTGGTGAAACCGATTTGCCCACAAGACTACGTATTGAGCTAGAAGCAGTGGATGCAAATAGACAGGCTGCGATTGCAAAAATCAATTACGCAGTTTCAGTTTCAAATTTACGACAGGCCCTTGGCCTGTTACCAGAGTAAGGTCACTTTAGCTATGAATTTATTGAACAAATACAGTCAGTTGGCGTCAAAACTATTAATTGCGCTATCTCTGACAATCGCATCGGCAGCTTATGCAGGGCCTGGTCATGATCATGGGGAGGAAAAACCCACCACTGACACAAACTCAAGTCATTACCTCGCTTTTATGCTGAATCTGATCTCTATGAGGCGGTAGGAGTGATCAATGGAAAGGAAATCACACTCTACCTAGATCGCTACTCCTCCAATGAATTGGTCAAAGGAGCTAAGGTTGAAATTGAGCTTGAGGGCTCTAAAATTAGTTCAGAGCCTCATGGCGATGGAGAGTATCTCTTTCGCCTAAAAAATAAAATTAAAGATCAGCCTACTGCGATCACTATCACGATTAATGATGATGATGTTACCGACATACTAGCAGCCACTATCGATCTAAGTTCCTTTGAGCACTCCTCATTGATCTCTTGGAAATCAGCAATAAAGATCTTGCTTTATTTCAGCCTCTTGATGGCAATTGCCTATTTTTCTTATCGCAAGAAAGAGGTGTTGATGACGCATGCAAAAAAATTAATCAAACAAATCAAGGAGCGGGTATGAATCGCAAACAGAGAGATTTTGTATTTCGCCCCATTATCCTTATTGGTTTATCTGTGGCGCTATTTGCTTTTAAGGTTCATGCTGGGCCGGGTCATGGCGAGTCGGAAGCATCCCAAGTTCAGGGCGACGCCCCGAAAAGACAGTCGGACGGCAGTCTTTTTATTCCCAAGCCTGCGCAACGCCAGTTACACGTGATGACAACTCCTGGCCAGTTCGGCGAATATGCCAAAACCTATGATTTAGCTGGAAAAGTCATCATGGATCCTAACTTTGGCGGTAAGGTGCAGGCGATTGTTGCTGGCCGTATTACGCCGGGACCAGCTGGTTTTCCATTGCCCGGACAGAAGGTTAGTAAAGGCGATGTCTTGGCGTATGTAACGCCAGAGGCTGGCCCAGGAAAATCAAGATCACTTGCGGAAAGTCGACTAAAGCGTTTGCGAGATCTGAGCGATACGGTTCCACGTAAGACTATTGAAGAGGCAGAAGCAGCCGTCGCGAATGAGGAATTAAGAGCCCCAGTCAGCGGAATTATTTCTACTACGGGTGTCGTATCTGGCCAAGTAGTGCAAGCAAGAGATTTAATCTTTGAGGTCGTTAATCCATCCAAGCTATTAATAGAAGCGCTTGCCTACGACTCAAATCTGAGTAAGAACATTGCTGATGGCAAAGTGGATGTCAATGGCAAAGTGATTGAGCTCAAGTATCTCGGTGGTGGACAGACCCTCAGAGAGCAAGCTTTACCTCTTACTTTTTCTGCTAAATCGGACGATCTCCAATTTTTACCCATAGGCCAGCCCATTCGAGTATTCGTAAATACCGATAGCAAGGTCACTGGAGTAAAGGCGCCTTCAAAATCATTAGTCAAAAGTAGCTCGAACCAAACAATTGTCTGGATTAAAAAGTCCCCAGAAATATTTGAGCCCAGAACAGTTGTATATGAGCCTTTAGATGGTCAGAACATTGTTATCACTAGCGGTATTAAAGATGGTGAACGAGTCATTACTGATGGGGCATCCCTCATCAATCAAATTCGTTAAGGACTAAGACATGTTTACTTGGTTATTAGATTTCAGCTTAAAAAATCGCATGATAGTGATTTTGCTTAGTGCTATATCTATGGTCTATGGTGCGTACACCTTAAGCAAGATGCCTGTGGATGTCTTTCCCGATCTGAATAAGCCTACTGTCACCATCATGACTGAGGCTGGCGGAATGGCTTCAGAAGAAGTTGAACAACTCATTACATTCCCACTCGAAACGGCTATGAATGGTTTACCGGGAGTAGAGGCCATTCGCTCAGTATCTAGTGCCGGCCTTTCTTTCATATACGTTACTTTTGACTGGTCTGTAGACATCTATCGCGCTAGGCAAATGGTTTCAGAAAGACTCTCATCTATGGACGGAGCAATTCCGGATGGCATTGTTTCGCGTATGGGGCCCATTAGTTCGATCATGGGTGAGATCATGCAAATTGCCATTCCGATTGATGAATCTAAGATTTCATCCATGCAGGTTCGCGAGTATGCTGATTGGGTTTTGCGACCCAGATTGATGGCTATCCCCGGGGTAGCGCAAGTCATTCCTATTGGCGGGCAAGTCAGGCAGTTTCAAGTACAACCCAATACTCGTCGTATGGCGGAGCTAGGCCTTAGCATATTGCAGATTGAAGATGCATTGCGGGGCTACTCTGCAAATACGTCTGGTGGATTTCTTGAGTCTAATAATCGTGAGTATCTTATTCGTCATATAGGGCGAACTTCTAGCCTTGAAGATTTAAAGAACATTGCCGTATCGAACCGCAATGGACAAACAATACTTTTAAGACAAGTTGCAGATATTACTTTTGCACCAGCAGTTAAGCGAGGCGATGCCGGTTATGAAGGTGGGCCAGCAGTCATTCTAGGTGTACAAAAACAACCTTCAGCAGATACGGTAGCGCTAACAAAAAAGATTGAATCAGCTATTGCAGAATTAAAGCAGGGCTTGCCAACTGGCATGGAAGCTCCAAAAGTAACATTTAGGCAGGCGAGCTTTATTGATGCATCCATTAGCACTTTAGAGGGTAAGCTCATCGGCGCATCAATCTTTGTTGCTGTAGTGCTGTATTTCTTTTTAGGAACAATTCGCCCGGTCCTCATCTCATTAACAGCAATTCCAGTTTCAATTCTCTTAACTGCCCTGGTTTTTAAGTACTTTGGTTTATCAATTAATACGATGACCTTAGGAGGCCTAGCCATTGCAATCGGCGGCCTAGTTGATGATGCAGTAGTTGATGTGGAAAACGTAATTCGTCGCCTTAGAGTAAATCTAGATAAAGCATCTTTAGATCAATTAAGTCCACTAGCGATTGTGAGAGCCGCCTCGCTTGAGGTAAGAACCGGAATTATCTACGCTACAGCCATCATCGTTTTGGTATTCATCCCATTATTTGCATTACCAGGTATAGAGGGGCGACTATTTGTGCCTTTGGGTATTGCATTTATAGTCTCTACTCTTGCATCACTTTTAGTTTCAGTCACTATCACGCCAGTACTCTGCTTTTATCTGCTGCCCTCAATGCAGTCCCTGAGGGATCACGATACAAAGATTGTCACTTGGCTTAAAAGCCATTATGAGGTTCAGTTATCAAGGTTGTTAGCGGCGCCTAAAAAGCCTCTGATGTATGCTTTTGCATCCGTCATAGTTGCTGCTGCCAGTGTTCCCTTTATGGCGAGCTCATTTTTACCGCCCTTTAACGAAGGGACTTTACTGATCGGACTGCGTTTAAATCCTGGTGTCTCTCTCTCTGAATCGGCAGGCGTAGCTAGCCAAGCAGAAAAGTTAGTCAGGCAGGTTCCTGAAGTGACTTATGTTGGACGCAGGAGTGGCCGCGCAGAATTGGACGAGCATGCGGAAGGTGTACATGTGAGCGAGTTAGATGTTGGTTTAAAGCCTGCGGGAGATTTAGATCGCTCCATGGCTGAGATACAGGCAGATATTAGGTCAAGATTAGTTAACTTACCCGCTGCAATTGCGATCGGTCAGCCAATCTCACATCGAATAGATCACATGCTTTCAGGAGTTCGGTCGCAAATTGCGATTAAGATTTTTGGCGATGATTTAGACGTGCTGCGTAGCCAAGCCGATCTTTTGAGATCCAAATTAGCGGGCATTGAAGGCTTAGTTGATTTAGAAATAGAAAAGCAGGTTTTAGCACCACAAATTAAGGTGCGAATTGATTACGATAAAGCAGCGCAATACGGAGTTTCAACATCTCAGATTATGGCCACCTTGCAGGGCATGGTTGAAGGGGAGAGACTCTCGCAAATTATTGAGGGTAATCGACGGTTTGCCTTAGTGATCAAGCTACCAGACTCAGCAAGAAATTTAGAAGGTCTTGCTGATATCTTGATTGATACGCCAAATGGAAAAATTCCACTCTCAAAAATTGCCAGCATTGAGGATGGGGATGGCCCAAATCAAATTAGCAGAGACGGCGGTAAGCGAAGAATTGTCTTATCGGCTAATGCCTCCAAGCGTGCCCTGTCAGATATCGTGGCTGACATTAGAGCTGTTATTTCTAATCAGACTCTTCCAGAGGGGTACTTCATTACTCTAGATGGCCAATTTAAAGCGCAAGAAGAGGCATCTAAAGTAATTGGTTTGCTATCAATTGGATCATTTCTTTTGATGTTTGCGGTTTTAAATAATCGCTATAAGTCCATACGCTTATCTTTAATGATTATGTCTAACATTCCATTGGCTATGGTCGGAGCAGTGATTGGTTTATGGATTTCAGGCCAGCCACTCTCGATTGCTGCATTAATAGGATTTATCACGCTAGCAGGAATATCTGTGCGTAACGGAATCTTAAAAATTAGCCATTACCTGAATTTGATGCAGTCAGAAGGTGAATCGTTTAGCCTGGCAATGATTATTCGCGGATCAATTGAGCGCTTAAGTCCTGTACTAATGACAGCTTTGGTCACAGCTTTTGCCTTGGCACCATTGTTATTTGAAGCAGAGCGTCCTGGTACAGAGATATTGCATCCAGTAGCAGTTGTTATTTTCTCCGGGCTCCTCAGTTCTACCTTATTGGATACTTTTTTAACGCCAGCCATGTTTTGGCTTTACGGGAAAAAAGCATCTGAAATAGCCTTGAGCAATATGAAAACTAACGAAGTATTTTAATTTAAAGGGGTTTATATGAAATCAATGATGGTGATTGCAACCTTGCTCATCAGTTTTACTGGCTTAGTTCAAGCTGGAGCTGGCCATGAATTAAAACCAATGCATGGCGGTGTCATAGTAGAGGCTAAGGACATTGATATTGAATTGGTTGCAAAGCCTGATAGCTTGTCGCTGTATTTGACGGACCACGGTAAACCGATACCTATAGATGGTGGGACCGCAAAGCTGACAGTCTTAATTGGATCAGATAAAAAAGATTATGAGCTACTGCCTAATGAAGGGAAATTGGAAGTGAAAGGTAATTTCGCTATTCCCAAGGGTGCTAAGGCCATAGCAGTTATCAAGATAAAGGCGAAAGTGATTACAGCAAGATTTAATTTATAAGTTAAATCACCTCAATCTAGCCTATAGATTGGGTTGTTGTGAAGTAATCGGATTGCTATCGTTGATTGGTGGAGCCATGTTCCGCCAAGGTCCGCCTTTGGGTCGATGGCGGTCATTGGCTAATCAAGCGTTACTTTAAGTAACGCTTATTAACCACTCAAAAAGTACTTTGGAGCAACGAGGTGTTAGATGGTTGCTCCAAAAATCCTGTGGTTTAGAAAACCAAAGAGTGAGTCAGTGTTTCTTCTGCTCTGTTTAAATTAGTCACACAAATACTCACACACCGATAAACAGGCGACGTAAGCTCTTGAAATCCTAGTGGTTTTCTTTGGATATCTGCTCTCATAAGAAAGAAGCCCTAGGGGTCTTGTAACAAAGACCTCAATAGATTCAAGAGGTTAGTGGTCGATTAGGTAGTCAAAATTGCTTACACACCGCTTACACACCAGAGCAAAAACCGAGGTGTGTAGTAAATGCGGTTTTAGTGTGGTTTTGAAGTGGTAAACACCAGCAGCAAGGTGTGTAGTAAATGTAACGATTTAGGGCCCATAGCTCAGTTGGTTAGAGCAGAGGACTCATAGCGAAAGTTGTGCCTTATGCGTGGAAACTGCATAAGGGATGGTGTCAAATTCGGAGAAAGCTAAACGCAGCCAAAAGCTGCACAAGCTAACGCCGAGCCAAGCTTAGTAGAAATACTTTGAAGGTGTAGAGACTAGACGGCACCCATCTAAGTCGAGTAATCGATATGATGAAGGCATAGTCCAGGGAGTTAGGAAACTAACACAAACCGGAATCCTTTGGTCCCAGGTTCAAGTCCTGGTGGGCCCACCAGAGTATCAAAGGTACGTACCGGACACATGCTTTACGTCCGGTACCGACCGCATGGTTTACACCTTTACCAATCACATCCCCAATACTTTGGGACCAAATGGATTTTCTAGGGCTTGTACCCGAGAAGATTCCATATCAAAGTAAGCCATATCGTAATCCATAAAGCTGACTAACCAGACGTCTTCTTCGACTTGCCGCAGGCCCACGTCATGGCCAGCGAACACCGTACTAAAGTGAATCTTCTTACCATCCAAACAGATGCGTCCGCAGTTCGTTATGGTCACGGTTTTATCGTGGAAGGGGTAACTCACATCAGGTAGCCCTTCATATCTCTTGGTAGATGGTAGATATAACTCTGCTGGTTTTTTCATCGCTAAAGCTTGATGAGGCCGCTCATAGTTGTACTCATAGATAAAGTCTTCAAACTTATCTTGCTGTTGCAACATCGTTTTGGCTGGGGGTTTAGTCGTGGCTTGCTTAAGCGTTAAATGCATGCGTTCATGGCGGCCATTTTGCTGGGGATTGCCGGGCTTAATGCGCTCAATGCCAATGCCTAAGCGGAGCCACCAGACGGATAAACTCGATAGACCATAGAGCGCATTAGCGCAGGCAAACGGCACCCCATTGTCTGAGCGGATGCTGCCTGGCAAGCCATACTCCTTAAAGAGTTGCTCAAAGACCGTAAAGGCCCCAGCTTCTCTGGTGCTCTCTAGGCCCTCACAGCAAATGAGGAAGCGGCTGGCATAGTCAGTCACGGTTAAGGGGTAACAATACTGCTTGTTACCCAGCATGAACTCCCCTTTGTAATCCACGCACCACAGGGCATTCGCCTCTTTGAGATCCGATAGGTTTGTCCCGGCAAGCTTGGGGTGGTGGCGTGTCCGTTTCTTTTTGACTAGGCCATGGCGATCCAGAACTGCGTGCACCGTACTTTTAGCAGGCAGCGCTAGATCTGGATAGTGGGTGTGGATTCGGTCTCGTAGTTTAGGAGCGCCCCAGGTTGGGAACTCTTTTTTGAGGTTCACGATCAGTTGCTCGACCTGGAAGGGTAGCCGATTGGCTTGCCTAAAGGGTCTTCTTGATCGATCCGTAAAGGCTTCTAAACCACTGTCTTTATAACGATCAATGATCTTATGTCCAGTCACTCTGGAGATTCCAAACTCCTGGCAAAGGGTTGCAATCTTCTCGCCATCGAGGTAACGAGACACAAATTTAAGCTTTTCATCCATCTTCGTACTTTCATTCCACGGCATAGTAAGGTCCCTCCTATGCCAAAAACTGTAAAGTATGTGTCCGGTATAAAGTGTTAACTATGTGTCGAGTCGTACAAAACCCTCATCAGAAATGGTGGGGGTTTTGTCTTTTGAGCGTTACTTAAAGTAACGGTTGTGGGTCTGCTTTCGGACATTAAGGGGACTTTTACATCGGATAAGATTGCGCTCTGCTAAGGCGTAGGTCGCACGTTCGAATCGTGCTGGGCAGGCCAAAAATCTCATATCATTCAATAAAACTTCCTGAAATTAAGTTTGGTAGGCGAAAAAAGATTCCATCAAGTTATGTTCGTCCCCCAATGAGTAAGCAACATATCGTGCCTGATTTTTTTTTGATTAATTTGATTGACTTAGTTTTGTAATGCCACCATAAAAGTAAATATTTCTGATTTGGAATTTTCTGCTCTGACTTTCTAAAACTGTAAAGTATGTGTCCGCTATAAAACGTAAACTATGTCTCGGATAGTACAAAGAAATACAAAAGATGCAGCTACATTGGTACTGTTTAGTTCATTACACAGTGATTGCACAGTTTGTTCGTAGGTTGCTCGCACATGGCACTAAGAAATTCAGCTAAATTTTATTGATTTCGCCCTTTGTAACTATGAAATTTTAAAACCCTTGTAAGCGCTTCAGGTGTTAAGTGATCAATATGCTTAAGCGATTTTTCTATTTGAGCCGCAAAGTTTATAAGCAATCTTTACACATCTTCAACATGAATCCCAATAGATATGTAGGTCTGCCAGTAGGGCAATAAACTGCTTAATGATTATGGTGCGAGATTTCTTTGTCTGCGTGCTTAACAGATTCTTTTGGATCTGTATAAACGGTGTCATAGTGCATATCTTTTGCATGAATTTCATTCTTGCAAAAGTCGCACATTACCAAAGGCGTGAAGTCATGCCCACATTTTTGGTGGCTCAAGATGATTGGGGAGCCATCCTTGGATAACCACTTGTCGCCCCATGCAAGCATAGCCATAAAGCTTGAAAATATTGCATGGCCTTTTGGAGTCAGGCGATATTCAAAGCGATCTGGATTGCTTTGATACTGCACCTTTTGAAACATGCCTTCATTTAAGAAGTGGTTAAGTCTGTTTGCGAGAGTATTTGGGGAAATTCCTAGTTTAGTTTGAATTTGATCAAACCTTCTCACTTTGAAAAAAGCTTCCCTGAGAACCATAAAGCCCCATTGATCACCAATAGTTCTGAGTGCTCTAGCTACGGAGCTTGGCCTTCTTTTTTCAATTAATAAGGGGTCGGCGGATTTACGAAGTTTTGGACCGGGATAGGCGGGTTCATATCCAAATCCAGGACCATTTCTATAGTTAACTTCTGACGCTGTGATTTCTTGTCTGCAATGAGGGCATCCTACAAAAGGATGTGATTCGTGATTGCAGGTTTTGTGTTTTAGCTTTAGAGGTTGCTTAGGCGATGCTTCAATCCATTTATCACCATATGACATAAGTGCAATCATAACCTTATAGAGATCAATACCTTGCTTTGTAAGTCTGTATTCAAGCCTTTTTTTTGTTGGATCGGATGTTGTCTTTTTAAGAATATTTTCAGTAACTAGAGTATTTAATCTTGCTGTGAGAGTTCCACGAGGAATACTTAGGATATTTTGAAAATCTTGAAAGCGGCGAACGCCGAAGTAACATTCTCTCAAAATCATGAAAGACCAGCCATCACCAATGATGTTAACTGTTCTTCTGACAGAACACGATTCTGCCATGATGGGCCCAATGTTTTCAGAGAGTGCATTCACAATGAGCGATATTTTCTACTATTTTTTAAATATGGCAGATATTTCACCAACAACACCACGACGAAATGCTAAAACACAAATCACGAAAATGAATCCGGTGGCAATAGTACTCCAAGAGCCAATGTTGGCTAAATAGTTTTGCAAGCCAACAACTATGCCCGCGCCAACGAACGGACCAAGAATGGTTCCCATGCCACCAAGCAAGGTCATTAATACAACTTCACCCGACATGTGCCAATGAACATCTGTCAATGTTGCCATTTGGAACACCAGAGATTTCGTGGAGCCAGCTAAGCCAGCTAATGAAGCTGAAATCACAAAACATATTAGCTTGAAACGATCAACGTCATAACCTAAAGAAATTGCGCGAGGCTCATTTTCACGAATAGCCTTCAAGATCTGACCAAAGGGCGAATGAACGGTACGCATGATTACGGTAAAACCAAATAAGAAAATTACTAGAACAAAGTAATACATTGCTAAATCGCTCTTCAGATCAATAAAGCCAAAGAGCATTCCACGGGGTACGCCTTGAATGCCGTCTTCACCTCCGGTAAATCGCAGTTGGATTGCCAAGAAATAAATCATTTGGGAAAGCGCTAAAGTCACCATCGCAAAATAAATGCCTTGGCGACGAATTGCCAGGATTCCAATAAGGTATCCCAATACTCCCGATCCTGCACAGCCTAATAAAATTCCTAATTCAGGTGAGAGACCGAGTTCCTTGCAAAAGTAAGCTGTAATGTAAGCGGCGGTTCCAAAAAAAGCGGCATGACCAAATGATAGTAAGCCAGTAAATCCAAGCAATAAGTTAAAGGCACAAGCAAAAAGGGCAAAGCACAGAACTTTCATTACAAACACAAGATAAATGTAATCTTGGAATGGCAATAACAAGGCAATTAAAACCAAGATGCCGTAAAGTAATTTTGTCTTTTGATGCATGTTTATTTTTCCCGTCCAAATAGTCCGGCAGGTCGAAATAGAAGGACTATAGCCATGATCACAAAAATAATCACGCCAGATGCCTCCGAATAAAAGACCTTTGAAAGTCCTTCTATAAGACCGAGGCTCAAACCGGTTACGATCGCACCCATGATCGAGCCCATGCCTCCAATGACTACAACAGCAAAAACTACTATGATCAGGTTTGAACCCATTAATGGATTTACTTGGAAAATTGGCGCAGCCAATACGCCAGCAAAGCCAGCCAAGCCAACACCATAAGCGTAGGCCAAAGAAATCATAAGCGGCACATTAATACCAAAGGCCTGCAGCAATTTAGGATTTTCAGTACCAGCACGCAAATAGGAGCCCAATTTTGTTCTTTCAATTCCATACCAGGTGAAGAAGCAAACCGCCAAGGAAACAATAACCACCCAAACACGGTACTTTGGTAATATGATGCCAATAGACTCAAGGGGTATGGCGCCCTCAAACAACTCTGGGGCTGGATAGCTCTCACCAGAAATTCCGTACCAGTGACGGAACATGCCCTCAATGATAAGAGCAAGGCCGAAAGTAAGAAGTAAGCCATATAAATGGTCTAGTTTGTACAGGCGTCGCAACATTGTACGTTCAAGAACTAAACCAAACCCACCCATGAGCAAGGGTACAACAATTAAAGCAAACCAATAATTCATGGAGAGCTCAGGAAAGCCGAGCCATTGACTAATTTGGGTTAAGCCAATCCATGCGATAAACGCACCCATGGTGTACTGGGCACCATGAGCAAAATTAATAATATTGAGAAGGCCAAAAATAATGGCTAATCCTAAGCTAAGGATTGCATAAAATGAGCCATTAATGAGGCCTACCAGTAGCTGAGCTGCTAGGGCTTGCGGCGTTATTCCAAGAAGTTCAAACATAGTAACTAAACTCCCAAGTATCGATTTAGTAATGCAGTTTTTGCGGCCAATTCGTCTCGCTTAACTACTTCAACGATCTTGCCGTGCTCAACAATATAATGACGATCTGCCAAAGGCGCTGCAAAGTGGAAGTTTTGCTCGACTAACACAATGGTGAAGCCACTGTTTTTCAGTTTAGCGACAACTTCTCCTAACTTTTGAACAATTACGGGGGCAAGGCCCTCTGTAATTTCATCCAAAAGGAGTAGTTTTGCTCCTGTTCTCAGAATACGAGCGATTGCCAGCATTTGCTGCTCGCCACCGGAGAGGCGAGATCCCGGACTATGACGTCTTTCATAAAGATTCGGAAACATTTCATAAATCTCATCTAGTTTCATCCCACCAGTTGCAATTTCTGGTGGCAGGAATAAATTTTCTTCCGCACTTAAACTAGCAAAAATTCCGCGCTCTTCTGGGCAGAAGCCAATACCTAGGTGCGCAATTTTATGAGGTGGAAGAGTAATGACATCAGAACCGTAAATATTTACTACTCCAGTTCGACGATCAGTAAGGCCGAGTATTGATTTGAGTGTGGTGCTTCGTCCAGCACCATTTCTACCGAGCAGGGTGACAATTTCACCATCATTAACTGTAAAGTTTATTCCGTGGAGTATGTGAGATTCCCCATACCATGACTGTAAATTCTTAACTTCTAGCGCCATTACACTCATACCTTCACCTTTGTGTGACAGCCCATATAAGCTTCAATAACTAATGGATTTTTAGAAACTTCTGTATATGAACCTTCGGCCAAAATTGAACCGCGCTGTAAAACAGTAATTTGATCAGCAATTGAGGCAACAACATTCATATTGTGTTCAACCATTAAAATCGTACGACCTTTGGCAATGCGATGAATTAATTCAGTTACGCGCTCAACATCCTCATGCGCCATGCCCTGCGTGGGCTCATCCAGTAACATAAGTTCTGGCTCCATTGCTAGCGTTGTTGCGATCTCGAGTGCTCGCTTATGCCCATACGCAAGATTCAATGTTTCTTTATTAGCGAATTCTTCTAGTCCGACTTCAAGCAATAGTTCATCTGCACGTTCGTTGAGAACATTTAAGGATGATTTTGGTTTCCAGAAGTGGTACTCAGTTCCTAAGCTACGCTGTAGAGCCACCTTAACATTTTCTAAGACCGTTAGGTGTGGAAAAACGGCAGAAATTTGAAATGATCGGATGATGCCTCTTTTTGCGATTTGAGCAGGCTTCTCATCGGTAATATTTATTCCACTAAAGAATATATTCCCCGATGAAGGATTTAAAAATTTCGTCAATAAATTAAAACAAGTAGTTTTTCCTGCACCATTTGGACCAATTAGCGCGTGAATTATTCCTCGTTTAACAGATAGGTTGACATCATTGACTGCAGTAAATCCTTTGAATGATTTAGTCAGCCCTTCGGTTTTAAGAATTACATCATGTGAATTCACAGAATCACCAATTTATTAAGTAACTTTCTGAATATTATTAAAATAAGTTCATTAAGACAAGTTTTTTTTATGATGAATAACTATCAATCTTTGCTGATATAAATTAAAGTTTGTATAAACAACTATGTATGCATTAAATTAGGGGTTTATACTTAATTTTTAGAAAGATATTTTTAAATTATTTCTCACTATGATCTAATAACAATAGTTACTATAGGGTTTATTGGCTCTACTTTCGGTCGAAATACGAACATACTTAATTAAAAAGCATGAGGGATGCAGAATGATCAAGACGGATGTGATTAAGCCACTTGGAGAGCTATTGGAGGAAAGGGCGGTCCAGTTTGGGTCAAAAGTGGCCTACTGGGATAGCTATCAAAACGCTAGTTATTCTGAATTAAATCGCCAAAGTAAAAATATAGCCAAAAAACTGCGTAAAAAAGGGTTAAATAGTTCCGATAAGGTCGCTATATATCTCCCTAATTCAGTTAATTGGGTTTTAGCTTGTTTTGGTTCAGTCCGCGCTGGTCTAGTGGTTGTTCCAATCTCTCATGATGCAGCTCCTGGCGAGGTTAGTTATAGAATTACCGATTCTGGCGCGAATACGATCGTAACCACTAAAGATCGGTTAGTTGTTCTCGAGGGGCTTAAGGGTGAAATTGATCCAAGTCTTCAAATTATTATTATTGACGAAGAGCAAATTGCAGGTTGTGAAAATTTCTCAGCTTATTGCACAGATTCAAAGGGTTTAGTTGATGAAGAAATTTCAACCAACATTGATGATATTGCTTTTATTGTCTACACATCAGGAACGACTGGAAAAGCAAAGGGAGTTCAGTTAACACTCCGCTCAATGCTTTGGGTGGTGGCAGCTTGCTGGATTCCAATTGCTGAACTGAATGACAAAGATGTCGTTCTTTCGCCGCTACCGTTGTTTCATTCTTATGCCCTCAATTTTTCGGCTCTTTCTATTGTTGCCGCTGGCGCTAGTGAGTTTATTGTTGAGAAATACTCATCAAGTCAAGTATTAAGTTTATTAAAAACAGGAAAATTTACAGTCCTTCCTGGTGTGCCAACAATGTTTCATTACATTTTAGAGTCTGCAAAAGCAGATTCAGGTGTAAAGCTAAATGGCATACGTTTATGTATTTCAGCCGGTGCAATATTGCCAGCAGATCTTAATAGAGGGTTCGATGAGTTTTTTGGTATCAAGTTACTAGATGGATATGGCATTACTGAAACCTCAACGATGGTAACGATGAACTCTCCTGTTTGGGGTAGAACGCTTGGTTCCTGTGGGTTGCCAGTGGTGGGCGTAGCAGTTCGAATCGTTGATCCTGCTACCAGCGTTGACTTGGGTCCGGGGCAAGAAGGCGAACTAATAGTTCGTGGCCCAAATGTGATGGTTGGTTATCACAATAAACCAACCGAGACTGCGGCAGCGCTCAAGAACGGCTGGTATCACACTGGTGATTTGGCAAAAGCGGATGCCAATGGTTATCTAACAATCACAGGCCGCTTAAAAGAACTCATTATTCGAGGCGGTCAAAATATTGCCCCCGGAGAAGTTGAGGAAGCAGTCCTTCGCCATCCTGCAATTCTAGATTGCGCAGCAGTTGGTGTTGAGCATAAACATCTTGGAGAAATTCCAGTTGTATTTGTGGTTCTGAGAGAAGGCAAGTCAGTAGAGGCTGACGCATTAATTGAGTTTACAAAAGCCCATCTTTCTGCATACAAGGTTCCTGCAGAAGTTCATGTGGTGAAAGAAATACCGAGAACGGGCTCAGGAAAAGTAATGCGCTTTAAATTAAAAGAAACAATTTAGAAATTTAGTAAGGGGCAAACATGCAATTTAACTTTCACTCTACACGCTCAATCCTTGTGGAAAGAGGTGGCGCTAATAATCTTGCTAAGAGAGTTGCCGAGAGAGGTGGAAAATCCGTACTGATCATTACTGATCCAGGAGTGTTGTCTGCTGGCTTACTCGATAAAGCTATGCCTCAATTTAAGGAGATTGGCTTACCAGTACAGATTTTTTCTGACGTACAGGCTGATCCTCCCGTCTCAGTTATTGATGCTGCAGTGAAGGCTGCTCAGGCTTTAAAAGTAGACTACATTGTGGGTTTTGGCGGCGGCAGCTCCATGGATGTAGCTAAATTAGTTGCCTTATTAGCCCCCGGTAAAGAAAAGTTAGTAGATATCTATGGCGTAGGCATTGCCAAAGGGCCACGCTTACCATTGATCTTAGTTCCTACAACAGCGGGTACTGGTTCCGAAGTGACAACCATTTCCATTGTTACTGTAAGTGATAGTGAGAAGAAGGGAGTAGTTTCCCCTCAATTACTCCCAGACGTTGCGTTGCTTGATGCTGAGTTAACGCTGGGACTTCCTGCTCATGTAACAGCCGCAACTGGTATTGATTCAATGGTCCATGCTATTGAAGCATTTACAACCAAGCGATTAAAAAATCTAGTTTCTGATTGTTTAGCAAAAGAGGCTTTACGTTTATTGGCCGGTAATCTTCATAAAGCCGTTAAGAGCGGTGGCGATATTGATGCTCGTGAAAACATGTTGCTAGGCGCTTGTCTTGCTGGGATGGCATTTACTAATGCACCAGTTGCTGGTGTGCACGCATTGGCTTACCCAATTGGCGCAAGATTCCATGTTCCACATGGCCTCTCAAATTCACTAATGCTTGGACCAGTTATGCGCTTTAATTTAGAGGCGGCACATGGTATGTATGCTGAGCTAGGTCAAATTATCAAACCTGGTTTGCAAGGCTCAACCATTGACCAAGCTACTCAACTTGCTAACTATCTTGGCGGCCTTGCCGGTGCGCTAGGTTTGCCACAAAGATTAGTTGAGGTTGGGATTACCGCAGAAGACGTAGATCAGCTAGCTGCAGATGCGATGCTGCAAACTCGATTACTACAAAATAGTCCCCGTGAAATTACTTTGAATGATGCTGCACTGCTATATAAAGAGGCTTTATGAGCGATAAAAAACCTTCCCCACCAGTACGTTCTGACTTTGTAGCATTTGAAGATGTTCATTCAAGATGGATGGATAACGATGCTTATGGACATATTAATAATGTCGTGTACTACTCTTTTTTTGATACAGCAGTAAATCGTTATCTTATTGAACGAAATGTTTTGGATGTAGTTAAAAGTGAAACTATCGGATTGGTTATTGAAACCCAATGTAAATATTTTTCACCCATTGCCTATCCTGATATGGTTCATGTTGGGCTGAAGGTGGCGCATCTAGGCAATAGTAGCGTGAAATATGAAGTCGCAATTTTCAAGAATGAGGATGATGTTGCTTCGGCGATGGGGCATTTTGTACATGTTTATGTTGATCGGAAGGCTAATAAGCCAACACCAATTCCACAAAATGTTCGTGATGTTTTGCAGCAGCTTGTTAAAGCAGATTAATTAATAAAACCTGACCCGGAGAATTCAGATGGATATGGTAGGCGAAGCGCGTTTAGAGGCATCACGAAGTCTTGTATGGGATGCCCTAAATGATCCTGAGATTTTAAAAAAGAGCATACCTGGCTGCGAAGAATTACAAAAACTATCAGATACTTCTTATACTGCTGTAGTAGTTTCTAAAGTCGGACCTATCAAGGCGCGCTTTTTGGGAAATGTAACTTTATCAGATATTAAGGCACCCTCTAGCTACACATTGATTGGAGAAGGTCAGGGTGGCATGGCGGGCTTTGCCAAAGCAGAGATTCAAGTTGAGCTTGAAGAGCTTGATCAATATTTGACTTTACTGCGTTACACAGTAAAGGCAAATGTTGGTGGGAAATTAGCTCAACTCGGATCAAGACTGATTGACGCAACCGCACGCAAAAATGCAGATGATTTTTTTGATAATTTTGCTAAAGCAGTTGGGGGGTTAGATAGTAAGCCAGCTGCTAGTTTCGATTTTTCTCAGTACCAAAATAAATCTTCGAATCTAGCTTTGGTCGTTTCAGCTGGAAAGCCTATTTCAGGTATTGTTGGTGCGAGTGATACAAAGTTAGCTTATGGCATTGGCGATGTAGCATTTATGTTTGGATCGGATGATCCGGATGTTATGGATGTTTGGGTTGATGACAAAATCAAAATCTGGATCTCTGATCACATTGCTGTGGTTACCTTCAATAGACCTAAAACTAAAAATGCCATGTCTTTAGGTATGTGGAAGGCTATCCCTGGGATTTTAGGTGCGCTAGAAAGAGATCCAAATGTAAGGTCAGTAATTTTGACCGGCGCTGGTGAGGACTTTAGTGCTGGTGCTGATATTTCTGAATTTGGAAAAGTTCGCGCTACAGAAAAGCAAGTTTTGGATTATGAGGTTGCTGTTGATGCATGCTGTGACGCCATTGCAAATATTAAAAAACCAACCATTGCAGTGATTCGCGGTTTTTGTTTGGGTGGTGGCGCACACTTGGCTATGTCATGTGACTTCCGGTATGCCTCCTCGAATTCAAAATTCGGTATACCAGCAGCTCGCCTATCAATTATCTATGGTGTAAAGGGTACGCAAAAGCTACTCAATCTAGTTGGATTGGTCCAGGCAAAGAAAATTTTGTTTGGGTCACAACGGTTTGGTGCGCCCGAAGCTTTGAAGTTGGGCTTTATTGATCACATGACTGGATCTAGTGAATCTGCATCAAAACCAACAATCTTCAGCAGATTATTTGGAAAGAAAAAGCCAGTAGACCAGAAATTATCGGATGATCCAATGGTTGCAGCACGATCATTTGCCAAGCTTCTTGCTTCTAATGCGCCTTTAAGTATTTCTGGTGCAAAGTATTTGCTCAATGGTGTCGCTATAGGTCGAGGAGCCTTGGATAGTGATTTAGCAGAAGCGTTAATTGCAGCTGCCGGTAAGAGCAATGATTACTACGAAGGTCGTAAAGCTTTTGCGGAAAAACGTGAGCCACAATTTCAGGGTAATTGATGAAGCCAGTTCCGTTTAACTATCTATGCGCATACTCTTTGGGGGAGGCGCTTCACCATCTGCGCAACTCTGAAGATACCAAAGTCATAGCTGGCGGTCAAAGTTTAATGCCTATGCTCAACTTTCGGGTTGTTCAACCATCTCTTTTGGTTGATATTAGCAAGTTAGTGGAACTTGATTTCATTAGACAAGAAAGTGATGAAATATCAATTGGAGCGCTTACACGTCATAGTACCGTAGCAAATTCTGAGCTGGTTAAAAAAGATTTACCAGTAATGCATGAGGCTCTCAAGCATGTAGCCCATCTCGCAATTCGCAATCGTGGAACTATTGGTGGTAGCTTGTCTCATGCAGATCCTGCAGCTGAGTACCCAATGTTAAGTCTGTTATTGGATGCAAAAATTTACTGTGAGTCTCTGGACGAAAAGCGTGTAATTCCTGCAAAAGAATTCTTTGCGGGATCGCTATCTACGGTTTTGGCTGAAGATGAGATCTTGACACAAATTCGCTTCCCAAAGATTGGATCTAATACTGGTTGGGCTTTTGAAGAATTTGCGCAACGTGACGGTGATTTTGCCTTGGTAGCAGTTGGTATCTTAGTTGATAAAAGTGCAGATGGCCAAATTGAAAATGTCAGGATTGGCATGATGGGCGTAGGCGAGACTGCCTTGAGGCTCAACTCACTAGAGGCAACTTTAAATCGACAGCCATATTCAGATGGCTTACTAGAGGAGGTGATTAGGGGTTTAAGTGTGTTGCTTTCGCCTAATGCAGATTTACATGCCTCTTCTGAATACCGGCTTTATTTAGCGGGTCAGTTACTAAAAAGAACGTTTAAGGCAGCATGGAATATGGCTTCTACAAGGAAATAATATGAGCGAAATACAAAAAGTCTCTATATGGGTGATAGTTAATGGCATAGTCCATGATGATTTAATTGATCCACGTCTACTGCTGTCAGATTATTTGCGTATTAATTTAGGCTTAACAGGTACTCATGTAGGATGCGAGCATGGAGTGTGTGGTGCGTGCACGATTTTAGTCGATGGTACCACCGCAAGATCATGCTTAATGTTAGCGATTCAGTCGAATGGCTCAGAGATTAGTACTGTTGAAAGCCTGGGATCTCCTGATAACTTAAATCCATTACAAAAAGCATTTAACGAGCATCACGGACTTCAGTGTGGCTTTTGTACGCCTGGAATGTTGATGACTTCAACCGAGATGCTGCAAAAGTACCCTTTAAAAACGGACGAAGAAATTCGGAAGTTATTGTCTGGAAATCTTTGTCGCTGTACTGGTTATCAGGGAATTGTCGATGCTGTCAGAGAGTGCGTCCGTCAGCGTGATTCTGGTGTTATCAGCATTCAGGATATTTCCCCAAGAACGGAAAAGTCATTATGAGAATGCACGCATTATCAGGTGGTCGTTTAAGAATGCGCAAGAGCATATATCTACCTGCAGCAGAAAAAACAGAAGTAATTGAGCTACCTGTTTCTTGCTACCTGATTCGACATGATCAAGGCAACATCTTATTTGATACTGGTTGCCACCCATCTGTTACTGAAAATGCCGAAGACCGTTGGGGCTCGATGGCAAAGGTAATGGTTCCGATCAATGCTCCAGAAGATAACTTAATCACTCAGCTCGATTCTATTGGCCTCAAGGCTGATGATATTGACGTTGTAATTAATTCCCACTTTCATTCTGATCATTGCGGTTGTAATGAATTTTTTAAACGTGCCACTATTTTCTGTCACCTATTTGAGCTAGAGGCTGCGCAAGCTGAGGATGGCTTACAAAAGGGTTACATCCCTAAAGATTGGAAGCACAGTAATGAAATTAAAACTATTACTGGTCAATATGATCTCCTTGGAAATGACAAGGTTGTCTTGCTGCCCTTGCCTGGTCACACACCGGGAATGATAGGGGCGATTGTCAATTTAGATGAGGATGGTTCATTTTTATTAGCCTCTGATGCCGTTCCAATGAAAGCTAATTTAGATTTAGAGCTCAATCCAAAAAATACTTGGAATTCTGATTTATCTCTATCATCCATGATAGAGGTGAGGCGCATTCAAGCAGGAGGCGTTCAGGTTTTATTTGGACATGATGATGAGCAGTGGCAATCTTTGCGCAAAGGCCCTGCTTTCTATGAGTAAGATTTTTACTCCCTTGGAGCATACGCGCGGATATGAGCCTGTGAAAAGTGGCTCTGGCGAACGTCTTGTTGGCCAGCCTATTCGTCGAACTGAAGATGCGCGCTTACTTTGTGGCATGGGCAGGTATGTGGATGATATTGTGCTTGCTGATTTATTGCATATGAGTGTTTATCGCAGCGATAAGCCTTACGCAAAAGTAATATCAATTAACACTGAGAAGGCCAAAGCACTTCCTGGTGTATTTGGTGTGTACACTTGGCAGGATATTGCCGATCAGGTTAAGCCAGCAGTTGCTTTTTCTAGGATGGCTGACTACCAGTCAACAGTAATTTATCCTCTGGCCAACGGAGTAGTTCGCTATGTAGGTGAGCCTATTGCAGTGGTTTTAGCGTCCAGTCGATATATTGCAGAAGATGCACTCAATTTATTGGAGGTATCTTTGGAGCCTTTGAATATTGAGTTTGATCCGATCAAAGCCAGTCTGCCTAATGCTCCTTTGTTACATGAAAATTCAACTAGCAACATATTGGTTAAGAGATCTTTTATTAAGGGCGAAGTTAATCAGGCGTTTGAGAACTCCCATGCTTTAATTGAGGCGGAGTTCCGTTTTCATCGGAAAACTTCTGTGGCGATGGAAAACCGGGTTTACCTTGCTGATTACGAAAAGAGTAGGGGCGCAATTAAGCTTCATACATCAAGTCAGGTGCCAGGAATTATTCGAGATGCTTTGGCTGAACTATTAAATATGCCGGGTAGCCAATTTAGTGTCGTATCACCAGATGTCGGTGGTGGTTTCGGAGGTAAAACATCCCTCTATCCCGAAGAAATGATTGTTTGTGCTTTAGCTAAAAAAGTACATAGATCTATAAAGTGGACGGGTGATCGTCTTGAGGACTTAATTTCTACAAGTCAGGCATTTGATGAGCGGATGAAGGCTCGTTTGGCCGTCGATGCTGCGGGAAATATTTTGGGATTGGCTGCTGAAGTGATTAGTGACATAGGAGCCCACTCTATTTATCCTTGGACGGCAGGCATAGAGCCGGTTCAAATTATTAGTTTTATGCCAGGCCCTTACCGTGTGCCTGCATATCATGGAAGCGTCATTGCAGTTACTACGCCAAAGGCTCCAACAGGGCCTTATCGCGGCGTCGGTAGACCTACCTCAACGTTCGTGATGGAGCGCTTGATGAATATGGCAGCGAAGAGGCTAGGAATAGATCCAGTTGAATTGCGTATGAAAAATATGGTTCGCCCCGAGGAGTTTCCTTATAAAACGCCTAGTGGCATTGTTTGGGATAAGTCCGCATTTGTTGAAGGATTAGTAGCAGCTAGTGAAGCATTTTCTTATAACGAGAGACGTGAGTATCAAGTAAAAGCTCGGGCTGAAGGTAAGTGGGTAGGAATTGGCATAGCCTCTTACGCAGAGCTTTCTGGAATTGGTTCGAAAATTTCAGCATCGCCGGGAATGCCGATTAATACTGGCACTGATACATGCGTGATTTCTTTAGATTCAACTGGTGCTATTACGGCAGCATTTGGATGTGCGGCTCATGGCCAAGGTCACGAGACCACATTAGCACAAGTAGTAGCGGATGAATTAGGCGCTAGGATTCAAGATATTCGAGTTATCACGGGTGACAGCACAGCAGTTCCTCATGGTACTGGTAGCTATGCCAGCAGAACTGCGGTACTTAGCAGTGGAGCAGGCATATTGGCTGCGCAAGAACTCAAAAGTCGTATGGCCTCTATGGCTGCTTATCTCTTCAATACTAATGTTGAGGACTTGCGCTTTATGAATAGCTTAATAGAGCAATTAAGTGCACCAAATATCATTGATTTTTCTAAGTTAGCAAAAACTGTATATTCAGAGATGGGCAGAATTCCTGCTGAGCATAGATTGGAGTTAACTGTTACTAAAACATATGACCCAATTTTTGGCACCACTAGTAGCGCAACACATATGGTTGAGGTAGAGATAAATCCAATTACATTTAAGGTGGATATCAAGAGATACGTCATTGCAGAGGATTGCGGTCAGATGATTAATCCGTTGATCGTTGATGGACAAATTCGAGGCGCTGTTGCCCAGGGAATCGGAGCTGCTTTACTTGAAGAGGTTGTATATGACGAAGTCGGACAAATACTCACTGCCAGCCTTGTTGATTATGCAATTCCCACGGCTCTTGATATACCAGATGTAAAGATTATTCATATCGACATTAAAGCTCCCAATACTCTTGGAGGCTTTAGGGGGGTGGGAGAGGGAGGCACTATTGGTGCTCCAGCAGCAATTGCAAATGCAGTTGCTGATGCGTTATTGAGCTTTGGATGTGAGGTAAATGAACTGCCTGTTACCCCGGAACGAATTTTTCAATTGATTAATAAACATTAATTCTGCAACAGGATTACAAGGAAAATTATGAAGACAGATCTTACAGGCAGGGTAGCTCTTGTCACTGGCGGTGCGCGTGATGTGGGGCGAGAAATATCAATCGCCTTAGCGGCTGATGGTGCTGCTGTTGTAGTTAACTACCACGGATCTAAAGAACGTGCTGAAGCTGTTGTAAAAGAAATTAAAGATCTAGGTGGTAAAGCAAAGGCAATTGGTTGTGATATCTCCGATATGGATGCCGTCAAAGCATTGGTTGCCAAAACCGTAGAGGAGTTTGGTGGATTAAACATCCTAGTGAATAACGCTGGCTTAGTCTTTAGAAAACGCTTCATTGATTCAACCCCTGAAGAGTGGCGCCAGCAAACTGATGTTTGTTTTTATGGAACTTTGAATTGCTGTCATGCTGCTTTACCTCATTTGGAAAAAGCTAACGGTAGAATTATTTCAATCGTCGGTGACTCTTCACGTGTCGGTGAATCGGGGCTAGCATTAGCTGCAGCAACCCGTGCAGGTAACGTAGCATTAATGAAGTCTTTGGCTCGCGAGACGCGTTCCGGCATGACTGCTAATGCGATTGCATTAGGTTTAATCGAAACAGCACATGATCCTGCATTTATTGAAGCCAATCGCGAAAAATTAACCAAATTTTATCCATTAAGAAGGCTCGGCACTCCTGCGGATGTTGCTCCAATGGTTGTGCTTCTAGCATCTGATGCTGGTAGCTGGATTACAGGCCAGATTATCAGTATTAGTGGTGGATTTAGTATGACCTAATCTCCTAAATGTATTCTTGTTTAAAATTTAATAATTGAGCGAACACAATATGAGTAACTTGCCTTTCAAATTTGAAAAAGCCTACATCGATGGTAAATGGGTGGATGCTGACAGCAAAGCCACAATTAATGTAACCAATCCCGCTACTGGTGATCTTATTGGTACTGTACCTAAGATGGGGGTTGCGGAAACTCGAAGGGCAGTCGAATGCGCATATAAAGCTTTGCCAGCTTGGCGTGAAAAAACTGCGAAAGAGCGAGCAAAGATTTTACGCACCTGGTTTGATCTCATCATGAAAAACCAAGAAGCCTTGGCGCAGCTCATGACTGCTGAACAAGGTAAGCCTTTGGTTGAGAGTCGAGGTGAAATTGCTTATGCCGCGTCATTTATTGAATGGTTCGGTGAAGAAGCTAAGCGTATCTATGGGGAAACAATTCCGCCTCATGGCGTTGATAAGCGTTTGGTTGTTATTAAGCAGCCGATTGGCGTATGTGCAGCGATTACGCCTTGGAATTTTCCTGCCGCGATGATCACTCGTAAGGTAGGCCCTGCATTAGCAGCTGGTTGTACCATCGTACTAAAACCCGCAAGTCAAACGCCATTTAGTGCGTTAGCTCTTTGCCAGTTAGCTGAAGAAGCTGGCGTTCCCGCGGGAGTATTTTCTTGTATAACTGGATCAGCATCTGAAATTGGCGGCGAACTTTCTTCTAACCGGATTGTCAAGAAGCTGAGCTTTACTGGATCTACTGAAATTGGTAAGTTGCTGATGGCTCAGTGCGCTACTACAGTTAAAAAGACTTCGATGGAATTGGGTGGCAATGCGCCATTTATTGTCTTTGATGACGCCGATTTAGATGAAGCGGTTAGGGGGGCAATCATCTCAAAGTATCGGAACGCTGGTCAAACTTGCGTATGTGCCAATAGGATCTTGGTGCAAGATACTATCTATGATGCATTTGTCGAAAAACTAGCTAAAGCCGTAAGTGCTCTTAAGGTTGGAAATGGTGCCAAAGATGGAACTATCATCGGCCCACTTATTGATGACAAGGCCTTGGCCAAAGTAGAGGAGCATGTTAATGATGCAATTAGCAAGGGTGGAAAGCTTGTTATAGGTGGCAAGCGCCATGCATTGGGTAAATCTTTCTTTGAGCCTACTGTTGTATCAGGCGCTACAAAAGATATGCTGGCCTTTAGAGAGGAGACTTTTGGCCCGCTTGCTCCAGTATTCAAGTTCTCAACTGAAGCTGAGGCTATTGAGCTGGCAAACGATACAGAGTTTGGATTGGCCGCATATTTCTATGGTCAAAACATAGGGCGCATCTGGAGGGTTGCAGAAGCTCTTGAGTATGGCATGGTTGGTATTAATGAGGGCTTAATTTCTACTGAGGTTGCTCCTTTTGGTGGAGTAAAGGAAAGTGGATTGGGTCGCGAAGGATCTAAGCACGGTATTGAAGACTACTTAGAAATTAAGTATCTTTGTATGGGTGGGATTAAGGCAGCCTAATATGCCATTTTATGAAATTGACGGTATTAAGCCAGTCGTTCATCCTAGCTCCTTTGTGCATCCAGAAGCAGTTGTAATTGGTGATGTATTAATTGGTCCTAACTGTTACATTGCACCCTTTGCTGCTCTTAGGGGTGACTTTGGGCGCATCATTCTAAAGGCGGGAGTCAATATTCAAGATTCCTGTGTTCTACATGGATTTCCAGAGACTGACACTTTGGTTGAGGAAGATGGTCATATTGGACATGCCGCTGTTTTACATGGCTGTATTGTGCGTAAAAATGCATTAATTGGAATGAATGCAGTCATTATGGACAATGCGGAAATTGGTGAGTCATCAATTGTGGCTGCGTGCGCATTTGTTAAGGCTGGAATGGTTGTACCTGCAAAAATGCTTGTAAGTGGAATGCCAGCAAAAGTGATGCGTGAGTTAAGCGATCAAGAAATGGCTTGGAAGATAGAGGGCACAGATATGTATAAGGAGTTGTCTATACGCAGTCTAAATACTCTTAAGCCTTGTACTCCACTAGCTAAAGTAGATTCTGATAGAAAGAAGTTTGACTTACCAAGCAATAAACCATTAATCACATTCAAAAAGCAAACTTGAAAGTAGGCAATGAAATCTGAATCTGTATTTGATGCGATTAAATCTAGAATGTCCGTAAGGGCATTTACAAAAAATCGGGTTGAAAAAGATGTGGTTATGAGCATTCTCAATCTGTCTGCTCGTGCGCCATCCGGAACAAACACTCAGCCTTGGAAAGTCTACGCGCTAGAAGGCAAGGTATTACAGGATTTATGTGCAAAGGTATGCGCTGCCTATGACAATATAGCTGTTAATCCTGATTTAGCTAAGGAGTATCAATCGGAGTATGACTATTACCCGAGTAAGTGGTTTAGCCCATACATAGAAAGGCGTCGCGAGAATGGATGGGGGCTCTATGGATTATTGGGGATAACAAAGGGTGACAAAGAGAAGATGCATGCCCAGCATCGTAAGAATTTTGAGGCATTTGGTGCACCAGTATGCCTGTTTTTTACTATAGACAAAGAGCTGGGTAGAGGTTCAATGCTCGACTATGGCATGTTTTTGCAAAACATCATGATCGCAGCACAGGGCGAGGGGCTTGCTACTTGCCCACAAGCTGCTTGGAATGACTATACAAAAATAATCTTGTCGCTAATTGGAGCAAATAAGAATGAAATGCTGGTATGCGGTATGGCACTAGGTTATGCCGATCAAAATGAATTAGTAAATACATTTCATACGCCTCGCGTTAGTGCGGATGAATTTACAACTTGGTTGAGTTAACCTAGTTAATCATACTTATTTGAAAGCTAGAAAATTGCCATAGTTTCATTAACTGTGATTAGAAATTTTTAGTGAGCGAATTAAATATTGCTTTAATATCTTAAAAAACTTAAATAACATCATTTTTTTATTCCTGTGTTCGAACTAAATTTTTATTTTGCTTTCCACTACTAAAGTGGCTACATAGCTCATTACAGTAGTCTCGTTTTGATTTTTCGTAAGCACTTTAATTTTTGCAAACCTTCTATTTGGTTTTGATGCCGATTGTTTTGTTTCTATAGCTTCTATATCGAGGTGTAGATCATCTCCTGGATAAACTGAAATTGGCCATCTTAGTTCGTCTATGCCAGCACCGATGAGCCCGCCAGCAGGCTTGAGACTGTTCTGTACAAGTAATCGCATGGTTATTGCAGCAGTGTGCCATCCACTCGCCACAAGCCCTTTAAAAAAAGTATTTTTTGCCAGCTCTTTATTGGTATGGAATGGTTGTGGGTCGTATTGAGACCCAAATTCTTGAATTAAATATTCTTGTACTGAGGCGATGCCTGATATAAATTTTTGCCCAATAGTTAAGTCTTCTAAAAATAGATTATTTGTTGTCATATTAATATTTTTCCAGACTTAATTATGGCGATCGTCTCGGTAAAATCCTCTACTAATTCAGCCATTGCAATACTGATTTTTTCGAAGTTTGATTCAGTCAAATTTCGAAAAAGATGATCGTTAACATCCCTTTGATGACTTCCGAGAGCAGAGATCTTGTTTTCCGCAGATTGATTGATTTTTACTATCCTAGCTCTTTTATCAATGGGGCTTGTAACTACACTTAGCCATTTACCTTTTTCTAATTTTTTTATTTCACTTGTGACATGACTTATCGTTACATGAAGGTGATCAGCGACTTCCGTAAATCGAAGACCGCTTTTATCTTGGTATTGAGCTATCACCATAAGAATGTTGTATTGCGGTGATGTTACCCCTAATTTTTGAGCTAAATTTCGGCGAGCCACTTCAAGTAGATTACCTGCGACGGAGAGATCATAGATGAGTTGTCTAAAGCATTTGTCCGTATTGCCAGATTTATCTAGAAGCTCTTTTCTTGAGGTTGATGTTGGTGATCTAAAAGATTTTTTCACAATTTTTTTATTTTTAGTTTGATTATTATTGCAATGCAAAAAATTAATAATATAGTGTTCAATAAGTATAAACACCTATTAAAGATATGGCCTAGACTGTTAAAAAGTAGTATAGTAAAAATACTAAACTTACTTAAGTATTTTTACACAGGAGGAAGTATGAAAAGTTCACAATTAAGGTTACGTATAGTAGCTTCAGTGGTTTCATCAATCTTATTCAGTTCTAGTGTTCATGCGCAGACGGGTGTGCAGCCCCTTAAGATTGGTGTGATGACCGATATGTCATCCTTATTTTCTGATATTGGTGGAGATGGATCTGTCGTTGCTACCAAAATGGCAATCGAAGATTTTGGTGGAAAAGTTCTGGGTAGGCCCATCGAGGTAATTTCTGCAGACCATTCGAATAAGCCTGATGTTGCTGCAAATAAAGCTAGGGAGTGGTACGACAACGATAAAGTTAGTGTAATTGTTGATCTTTTACCATCTGGCGTGGCGCTTGCTGTATCTGAAATTGCGCGCCAAAAAAATAAAATTGCATTAGTTTCTGGTGGCGGGACCACGCGCCTAACAAATGAAAATTGTTCTCCTACAACGGTGCATTATGCATATGACACATACTCAACGGCGAGAAATACTGTAACCGCTTTAATGGAGAGAGGCAAAAAAAATTGGTATTTTCTTACAGTTGATTACGCACTTGGCCACTCCCTTGAAAAGGATGCATCTGAGGCGGTTATTGCTGGGGGTGGAAAGATATTGGGGCAAGCAAGGCACCCAACAAATACAGCTGACATGGCCGGATTAATTTTGAAAGCTCAGGCATCTAATGCAGATGTAATCGGCATGGCCAATGCAGGTGGAGATACGATTCGTGTTGTCAATCAGGCAAGTGAGTTTGGCATAAATACAGGTAGCAAACAAACGCTTGCTGGATTGTTTGTATTTATCACCGATATTCATGCCATTGGTTTGCAAAAATCTCAGGGAATGATATTAACCACTGGATTTTATTGGGACTTAAATGATGAGACTAGAAAATGGTCCCGCCGATTCTTTGAGCGTCATAAGCGTATGCCTACGATGGCTCAAGCTGGCGTGTACTCATCTACTATGCATTATTTGAATGCAGTTAAAGCTACAGGAACGGATGATACGATGGCTGTCATGGCAAAAATGAAGAGTACGCCTATCAATGATTTCTTTGCTAAAAATGGTTATATTCGCGAAGATGGACGCATGATTCATGACATGTATTTAGTCCAAGTTAAAAGCCCTGCAGAGTCTAAGTCACCTTGGGACTACTACAAGCTTTTAGCAACTATCCCTGGCAAAGACGCATTTATTCCACTTTCAAAAAGTACGTGTCCTTTATTAAAAAAATAATTATCACTTAAGGAGATTTGGGTATGTCTAAAGATGGAAAGCAACATATTAAGAGTCTGAGTGATGGTCGAGCATTGTACTTGGATGGAAAATTAGTCAAAGATCATGTAAATCACCCTGCATTTTCTGAATCAATTAAATCCGTTGGAAGGCTCTATGATTTTCAGTCTAATCCCCAGAATCAAGATTTAATGACCTTTGAATCACCAAAGACTGGCAAAAGAGTTAGTAAAACATGGCAATTGCCAAAAAACTTACCAGAGCTCATTCAAAGAAGAAGGGCCCTAGAATCTTGGGCGGAGTTGTCGTGCGGATTCCTTGGAAGATCTCCTGACCATGTAGGTTCTATGTTGAGCGGAATGTATATGGGTTTAGAGGTTTTTAAGAAATCTGGGGATCGCTATGCCCAATCCTTGTCTGATTATTATGAGTATGCTCGTGATAACGATATCTACTTAACTTACGTCATTATTAATCCGCAAGCCGATAAGAGTAAGTCTGCTGGAGAGCAGGCTGAGAGTTTAGTGGCCTCTATTGTTGATGAGGACTCTCATGGAATTACCATCAAAGGCGCAAAAATGCTGGGTACGGGTTGCCCGATGGCGAATGAGGTATTTATTTCTTCAATTCAACCACTAAAGACTGGTGAGGAGAATTTAGCATTTAGCGCGGCAATTCCATTGTCGACCAAAGGCGTTAAGATGCTATCGCGGAAATCTTATGAGTTTTCAAGCGTTTCGAGATTTGATAATCCACTGTCTAGCCAATTCGATGAAAACGATGCAGTTTTGTATTTTGATGAGGTAAAGATTCCCTGGGATCGGGTGTTTGTTAATAAAAATGTGGAAATGACATCGGCGCAATGGCACCAGACACCAGCTCACGTTTATCAAAATTATCAGTGTCAAATCCGTTTTATGGTCAAGATGAGGTTTTTATTGGGAATGGCCAGAAAGATTGCTGAAACAAATGGAATAATCGGTTTTCCACCTGTTATAGAAATTTTGGGTCAAATGGCTGCGGAAGTATCAATGGTTGAGGGTTTGGTCGAGGCTATGGAGGCTTCCGGCACCCAGCGTGGTGAGTACTATGTACCAAATCCACAACGACTATATGCAGCAATTGTCCTAACCCAACAGCTATATCCTAAATTTATTCAAAGTATTCGAGAGTTGTCTGGTGGTGGAATGATTATGGTCCCATCTTCAGTACAAGATTTTTCTAATGAAGAAATTTTAGGGATAATTAATAAGACGCAGCAATCTCCAGCCGCTAATAGCGAAGGCAGAGTGAAGTTATTTAAACTTGCTTGGGATGCAGTTGGATCCGAATTTGGATCTAGGCATCTTCAGTACGAGATGTTTTACTCCGGAGCCAATATGGTGACAAGGGGACACTCATATCGAAATTATAATTGGCAAAGAACTTTAGGTATGGTGGATCAATTTATGGCTGGTTATGATTTACCAAAAGTAGAGAAGCCTGAAATCTTAATGGCTGCTGCATAGTAGCGTTTTTTTAAAACGAGTGATTGAGTGATGAGTTTCAGCCTTAAAGAATTTCGGCAGACTTTAGGATGTTATGGAACCGGGGTTGCTGTCATAACGCTTATCAATGAGGCTGGCCATGATGTGGGAGTAACTATTAATTCATTTGCATCAGTATCTTTAGAACCCCCATTAATTTTATTTTCAATGGCCAATACTTCAAACATCACATCTTTGTTTGATCGATCTAAAAAATTTGTAGTGAATGTTCTAGCTCACGATCAAGAGAGGCTGGCTATGAATTTTGCTCGCCCATCCACAGCATCATGGTCGGAAATTCACTTTTCTAGGGGAGAAAATAATTGCGCAAAACTCTCCGGATCTCTCGCATTCTTAGAGTGTAATGTTGAGTCCATCTTCCCTGGCGGTGATCATAAGATACTGATTAGCAGAGTAGAACAAATTTATAGTGGAGTAAGTGCTGATCCACTCCTATTTTTCCGAGGATTTTTTGGAACTCATCTTAAAAATGCCAAAATTAATGAGACTTTGCTAAGAGATGAAAGTTTTAATTTTATTGATCATGTTTGGGCATAAGGCTATAGAAAAAAATGGCGAATTTAATTTTTAAATCTAGCGGCAAAGAAATTTCCTGTGAAATTAATCAACTAGTTATTGCAGGGTGGACTGGGCGAAATAAAGAAGCGGTTGAGCATCACATAGAAGAATTAGCGAAATTGGGGGTGGCAAGACCAAGAACTGTCCCCTGTTTTTATAGGGCTGCAGAAAGTTTACTTTCTACTTCAGCATCATTCCAAGTCATTGGCCATGACTCAAGCGGGGAAGTTGAGTATGTTTTATTTTCATTGCCAGGTGGACTCTATGTTGGGCTTGGTTCTGATCATACAGATAGAAAAGTTGAGGCTTATGGCGTAACTGTTTCTAAGCAAATGTGCCCAAAGCCGGTTGCTGCTGAACTATGGCGATTTGATGACCTGGAGGATCACTGGGATAGTTTGATGACTCGGTCTTGGGTAACTCGAAATGGCAAGAGAGAGCTCTACCAGGAGGGGCCAGTGGCAAGAATGTTGCTCCCCCAAGATCTGATTGAACGTTATTCGGACTCAAAAAAATTACCTATTGGCACTGCAATGTTTTGCGGCACCCACTCAGTAATTGGAGAAATTTGTGGTGGTGATCTTTTTGAGATTGAACTTGAAGATCCCATTTTGAAAAGAAAAATTGCTTGCTCTTATAAAACAATTTCTTTAGAAATCGCAGATTAACTTATTAAGGAGATTTAAATGGCTTTGGAAAAAGAGTGGAAAGAATTTCACACAGTCGATTTAACAAAGGGCTGGGAAGTTCCGCTCGGATATCCATCTGGAATCCAGCAACAAATTCTTGCAGGTAAACTGGATGAAAAAAATAAACGCGGTTCCCGAACACGGCACTTACGTTTCGATCCCGGCGTTTATACAACCGTTCCATTTGAGCATGACTACTGGGAAGAAGTATATTTATTATCAGGTGATTTGATCGTTGGTGTAGATGAAAATGGAAATGGCGGTACATCATTTCCACCTGGAACTTATGCATGCCGTCCACCAAAGACACCTCATGGACCTTTTAAATCTATCAATGGTTGCATGCTAATGGAAATTCATTATTACGATCCTGAGCTGAGTTAATGCCCCGTTTAAAGTTAGCGTCGATTACAGAGGTTCGACGCCGTATTAGCTCGAATGAAATTTCGACTGAAAAATATGTTGTTCAATGCATAGAAAAAATTAAAAATGTATCGGGCGAGGGGGCAAAGGCATTTTTATATGTTGCTCAGGACGAGTCTATAGCTACAGCGCAATCCCAAGATATCCTGCTCGAGAAAGGACTCCAGACTGGACCCTTGTCTGGAGTTACAGTTTCTATTAAGGATCTTTTTGATATTGCTGGTCAGGTAACAGCATCTGGTTCCAATGTCTTAAGAAATAATAGTCCTGCCACTGAAGATTCTGAAGTGGTATCCCGTATTCGACGTGCCGGTGGAATTGTGGTCGGCAGAACTAATATGACAGAATTTGCTTATTCCGGTTTGGGTCTCAATCCTCACTTTGGGACCCCGCTAAATCCTTACGATCGTAGCAATGGAAGAATTCCTGGGGGTTCAACCTCGGGTGGGGCAATTAGCGTTACAGATCAAATGGCAATTATTGCTGTTGGCTCAGATACGGGTGGATCTTGCAGAATCCCCGCTGCATTATGTGGAATAGTTGGATTCAAATCAACGGCGAGTAGGTATTCAATGGCGGGGGTTTTACCACTCTCACGATCTCTTGACTCGGTAGGTATCCTTGCTCCAACTGTTCAATGCTGTCAAATAATGGACGGCGTTCTTTTTGATGTGCCCAAGATGAATAATTTTGAAGTTTCCATTAATAGGATAAACATCGGTATTCTTGAGAATGTAGTACTTGAGAGAATGGATAGGGATGTAAAAAAAAATTATTTACGAACCATTGAAGTATTGAAAAAGAGTGGTGCAAGTTTACGCACTATAAACTCAAAAGTATTTGAGAAAGTCATCCAACTTCAAGGCCAACCTAAGATTGTTTCCGCAGAGGCTAATTCAGAATTTGAAAGCATATTGGCCTTGAAAGGTAAGGGAGTTGATCCACGTGTTTCTAACAGAATAGCTAAAGGCAAAGAAATAACTAGTGCTGTTTATATACAAACTTTGGTTGAGCGAAAATTACTTATACAGGCTTGGCGACAAGAGTTCTTGAATGACGATTTATGGGTTATGCCAACCGTTCCTGTGATTGCCCCCTTGTTGAATGACTTAAGCTCAGACGAGGAATATTTTAAATATAATTCCCTAATGCTAAGAAATCCTGGGCTCATTAATTTTCTTGATGGCTGTGCACTTTCAATACCAAATCACTTTGGAGAAGAGCCTCCCACTGGTCTCATGCTGGTATCACCCGGTAACACTGATGATAGTCTTTTGAGGTGTGGTGTAGCTGTAGAGAAAATGCTATCAACTTTGTACTGATAATTAAAAATATTTTAGGAGATAATCATTATAAATTCTACAAATAATAATAAGGTAATAATTGTTGGCGCAAGCGTCAAATACATAATCGTATGCCCAAACCTCATTGGGGCCAGTGGCTAAATGCGGCTGTCGGTTTTGAATGCGATAGCGTTTACGCGTCCTTTTAGTAGGCACCTGCAGACCCGCTCCGACCCAAATACGTGCTGCACGATCACGACCCAGAAGAGTCCATCGCGTCTTAAAAAGATCCGAATGCGCCTGGCGCCGTAGCGAGGGTATTGCTCAGAATAATGGCGCATTGCAGCCACGATCGGCTGATCCTTGACGGGGCCATCTTGCACTGGTAATCTAAGTCAGATCTAGGCACACTCAGCAGCGTACAAGCCCGTCTTTGGGTAATGCCCCGCTTGACTGCATAGCGGGGCCTGCTCTAGTCGATCATGCACGCTCACCACTTTTTTACGGCGATTTACGGCGATCTCCTTCATGACTTCAATCTCAAGATCGCGCTCTGCCAAGATCTTCTTAAGTCGACCGTTATCTTGCTCGAGTTGCTTTAAGCGTTTGACATCATCTGTACCGAGATCTCCAAACTTCTTGCGCCAACTATAAATCGAGGGTTCGCTGACACCGTGGCGCTTGGCAACTTCAACTATTGGGCTGCGATCTGCCCCTTGCAAGATCCGAACAGTCTGTTCGTCTGAAAACCGTGCTCGCTTCATACCTGCTCCTAAGGTTGAAGGAGTCATTATCTCTAAAAGCGTTTGGTCTGAAAATCCCAAGACAGGTCAACATTGTTATGTAATATACATATAAATTTTGCAACGACTTGTGACTCATATTTTTAACTAGCCTATAAATACCTAGAACGTAGTTAACTTACTAAAGGGGCGCTAGATGAAATTCAAACTTTTAATCGCAGCAATTGGTTTTATTCCTGCAATTGTGGTGGCACAGCAACAGTATGAGCGATTCTAGTTTCACATCTAGTTGACTTTAATATGTAAGGACAATACTATAAAATATGCTATATATAGGTAGATTGCATGAAAGAATGTATTTTGGTCCGCGGAGCCCTGCAGACCCTCACAATGGAGATAACCACATGAAGATTTACACCAAAGCAAGCGAAGTAAGCGGCGAATATCGTGATATGTTGCTGCGCCTGATGACCCGTCAGTTTTATGCAGAAACCGCAACCGCCGAAGTATTCGGTCGTTCAATCGGCTGCGCGCCAACACTGCGCGAAAAGCTGATGGCTGCCGAGTTTGCCTCGGAAGAAGCAGAGCACAGCGGACGTTTATGTCATCTCTTTAAGGACCTGGACGTCGATCCGGAAGTCGTTTTCCAGGGCCGTCCTGCTGCTGCCAAATTCTGGGACCTTGATCTTGACAGCTGGATCCACATCGCTGTGTTCAACTTCACTGTTGACCGCGCCGGCAGCCAGCAGATTATGGAATACAGTGACTCCAGCTATCGCCCATGGGCTGAGCAGATGGGCGCTGTGCTCGAAGACGAAGAAGGTCACTACGGCAATGGCGTAGAAAATCTGCGCGAATTCGCTACCAACAAGAAGCAGTTCGCTGAGTTCCAACAGGTTTACTACAAGATGCTGCCAGTCACCATCAAGCGTGCATTTGGTCGCCCGACAGGTGCGGATAATGATTATTGCGTTAAGGTCGGCCTGAAACGTCACACGACGGAGCAAGTCGTGAATCGTTACCTTGAAGAAATGCTTGGCTTCATGAAAGAGTGCGGCTTGAAGTTCCCGCCGCTGGCTGCTTTCGACTCAATCGGAGCTGAAATTCGACCATCGACACGCGAAATCCTCTTGTCCAACCAGGCTTCTGTCCAACCAAGCTTAAGCACCATTTACCGAGATGCAGAAATTGTGGAGATATTACCACATGTCAGATAATCCAGTACTGAATCCGAACTATAAGTTCACTACTCTGAAAGTCGAGATGCGAGGCAGTATCCTCGAAGTCACACTGAATCGCCCTGAGAAGCTCAATACCTTCGATGCCGTGATGCAACGAGACTTCACCGCATTGCAATTGAAGATCGAGCGTGACTCGGACATCCGCTGCATCACGATCTTCGGTGCAGGTGATCGTGCTTTCGGCGCTGGCGCCGACCTCACTTGGTTTGAGCAAGAGTGGCACATGCCACGCTTCCGTACCGAGTATCGCTGGATCCACGATTTTTTCGATGTGCTCGAGCGAATTGAAGTACCGGTGATTGCAGCCGTGTTTGGCACTTGCGCTTGCGGTGGACTGGAACTGGCGATGGCTGCCGATTTCCGGATTGCTGCTGAAGACACCCGCTTCGGTTTCACCGAAGGCAACATTAACCTGATCCCTGGATCGGGTGGTTGTTCGCGGCTGGTGAAAATAATAGGACCAGCATGGAGCAAGGAATTGGTCATGGCTGGCGAGTTCATCGACTCCGAACGCGCATTGGCTGTTGGTCTAGTGACCAAAGTCGTGCCACGTGCAAAGCTGGTTGAAGAAGCGCGTTTAAAGGCTGACAAGCTAGTTAAGAAAGCACCGCAGGCAATGGGTGCTAGCAAGGCTGTTATTAATGTCTGTCAGAACATCGACACAGCTTCTGGCCGTGTTCTGGAGCGGATGGCGCAATCGGCACTGATCATGAGTGAAGATCACACGGAAGGCGTGCGCGCATTCCGCGAGAAGCGTCCGGCTAATTACCGGGGCAAGTAGGACAGTTGTTATCGTTATGATGCGCTGCACACTGGTTGCGCCTGCGTTTTTTGCAGCTGCGCTCGGTTGTGGAGTCGCCGGATATTCGGATGTCGTAAAAGGGAATACTGGATGAAAATTGGCATAATCGGTTCTGGTAGTGTGGGGCAAGCATTGGGCGGAGGCTTGGTCAATCTTGGCCATCAGGTCAAGATCAGTTCACGCAATACCACTGCTGCAGCGCTGGAGAGGTGGCAGCAGGATGTGGGCAGCCAGGGTAGCGTCGGTACATTTTCGGATGCGGCTGAATTTGGCGAGACCGTGATTGTCGCCACCAAAGGCACAGCGACCGAAAAAGCACTGGAACTAGCTGGGCCAGCCGCGTTCAGCGGCAAGACCGTGATTGACGTCACCAATCCACTGACCATGAACAGCGACAAGCAGCTGGTGCTCAAGGAGCTGCCCGACGGCTCCTGTGGCGAGACGGTGCAGCGCGTGCTGGCCGACGCAAGGGTGGTCAAGGCGTTCAATACGGTCAACAGCGCACATATGTTCCGGCCACAGTTTCCCGGTGGTGTACCAGACATGTTTTTTTGCGGTAACGATGCCAAGGCCAAGGCCGCGGTAGCGGAATTGGTCAAAGCCTTTGGTTGGAATCCGGTCGACATCGGCAAGATCGATGCCTCCCGTTTGCTAGAGCCAGTCTCCTTGCTCGGTGTCCGGCTAGCCATGAATTCAGGCAACTGGAATTATGTATTCCAGATTGTCTACCAGGATAAGTAACAGGATGGATCTGATGCCGGCCGCGCACCCACCGCCATCGCTATTTCGGTTTACTAGTACTGAACTACCCATTGAGGGCGGGGCTGATGGCTATGAAGTGGTGAAGCTGCGTCATAGGGTTTTGCTGCGAGCCAAGGTGAGGGTCTCCACCCATATCGATGACAGATCAAAGGCGCTAAGCTTATTTTTTATGCGATTGAAATGTCTATCCGTCTCGCAGATGACACGCGGGATCGTCGCCGATGATGACTTTGGCGCCGGACCGGCTATCAACTTCAGTTCATTTAATTTTCGTTACATTTACCCACGTAACATTGAGGAGACTATTCATGATTAATCCAGATCCAAAACCACCGCTGCGCGAAGTTGTCACTATTGACGGCACCAACGTCACACTTCAAATGAAGAGTAACCCGATCGAAAACCTTGGTGTGCTGACTGGCCAGGAACTGTTTCATTATCTGAATATCTTCGACGATAAATTTCAGCCGTCCAACTACAGCAAGGCCGACGGAACGCCATTGCGCCTTTTTGATTCAAAGTCAGTAAAGATCGATATCTCCAAGCGCTCCAAGGAAGACATGGGTTTCTGGCACCGCAACGTCGACAATAATGAAGTGATCATCTGTGTGCGCGGCGCGCTACGTTGGGAAACGGAAATGGGTAACGTGATCCTGCGCGAAGGCGAAATGATCCTTATTCCAAAAGGCATTAGCCATCGCTCGATGCTATGTGAAGACTCGCTGGAAGAAAACGTCTTGATCGAACTGAAGATTGCCGAGAAACTGAATTACGTCGGGGACGATAAATAACTGTGATGAATGTCGCTGATCTTGTTGTCCGTAGTATTGACTGGCTCATCACGGTTGATCCGACTCGGCGCATCATTCGGGACGCTGCCATCGTCGTAAGGGCGGGCAAGTTCGTCGCCATCGGCAAGACAGCCGAGATCGAGCGGATCTGGCGTGCTAGCAATGTGGTGGATGGCACCGGCACTGTTGTCACCCCCGGTTTTGTCGACAACCACCTGCATGCGTCCTTCCAGATGTCGCGCGGCCTGGCCGACGAGGCCAATGCCCAGTCCTTCCTGTACGACCACATGTACCCTTACGAAGGCGCGATGACCGAGGAAGACGTGCACTTGAGCGCGTCGCTGGCATCAGTTGAATTGTTGCGTCATGGCGTGACCTGTTTCATTGATCCGGGCAATTACCATCCGGACGCGACGGTGCGCGCAGTGGCTGCTTCAGGCATGCGCATGGTTGTTTCATGCAGCTGCTTCGACAAGACCAAGTCAGTATTGGGCCTGCTGCCCGAAAGTATGATCGAAAGCACCGCGTATGGCCTAGCTAAGACAGAGGAAATGCTTTCGAAATACAGCTCGGCCCACGACGGCCGGATCACGGCAAGTGCGTCGTTCCGCGGCCTGAACAACTCGTCGGACGAACTAATTACCGGCCTTAAGAGCCTGTCGCAGAAATACGGTACTTTCTTGCAAACCCATGCCTGCTTCGCCTGCTCGACGCATGACGCCAGCGTGGCCCAGAGCGGCATGGCCGAGGTGGAACGGCTGGAGTCGCTGGGCGTGCTCGACGACAAGATGCTGCTGGTGCATTCCGGCTGGCTGGAGCCCAAGGAAATCGCGATACTGGTCAAGCGGAAGCCGACTCTTGTGGCAGCGCCGAGTTCCAGTGTTCACAACGGCTACGGCAACATCATGGTGGGTAAATTGCCCGAATTGATGGCGCTGGGCGTCAATGTCAGTCTGGGTTCGGACCATGCCTCTTCAGGCATAGTCGACATGGTGCAGGAAATGCGCCAGGTCGCCTGCGGTTACAAAGAAGTGCGCATGAACCCGCGTGTGATGCCGCCCGAGCATGCGCTGGAAATGGCGACCATCAACGGTGCCCGAGGCGCGGGGCTGGCCGACCGCATCGGCAGCATTGAAGTTGGCAAAGAGGCCGACATGGTGCTGTTCGATGCCACGGTGCCTGAGTGGCAGCCTTTGTACAACCCGGTTTCCAACCTCGTCTACAGCGCCACCGGCAATACGGTCAAACATGTATTCGTGGCCGGAGACCAAGTATTGTGTGATGGTCGTCCGACCAAGATCGACCAGGACGCGATCATGCGCGAAGTTACCAAGGGCGCGGTACGTATTGCAGGACGATTAGATATGAAAAAAATCGTCAAGCTCTTGTGGCCCGTAGAGTGAGAAGCTCCAGCAGCTGGCCGGGCTGCCATTGCGGCACCGGCTGCTCGGGCTGCCGGCAAGGACCAAAGAGCAATCGATCAGATGACCTTCAGACCATTGTTTTCAGCATTTTTTGCATTCTTTCAAATACTTGCCTATGATGAAAATAAAAGAAACGCTTTCCGGTGCTTTATGTAATGAAGCGTATAGCGACCGATATTGGAGCCCGATTGAAAATGCGCCGCGCGAAGTCATCAACGGCGTAGTTGAGCACTTGTTCCAGGACCAGATGCGCTTCCTGTGGGAGTCCAGCAGCGCATTGCGTAAGCATTGGCAAGCTGCTAATGTCAAGCCGCAGGACATCAAGAGCATTGCCGACATCACGCTACTGCCCTTCGTCACCAAGACGATGATCCGAGACTCGCAAAAAGACTATCCCCCATATGGACTGATGCTGGTAGATGGACTCACGCAGGCCGACATCGTACGTCTGGCCATGACCTCTGGCACCACCGGCAAGCCGGTCCTGATTCCGTTTCGTAAGGAAGATTACGAGTTATGGATGCAAGGCGTCGTGCGCTCCTTGTGGGCTGGCGGTGTACGGCGTGGCGATGTGGTTCACTCAGCGTTCGGTTTTACACCGTTTGTCGGACTATTCGGTGCGCATGACGCGAGCGAGAGACTAATCAATGCGATGGTTGTCCCGGGCGGTTCATGGGACAGCAACATACGCATCAATACCTTACCGGCACTAGGCGTGAATGTGTTGATGGGTACGCCAACTTACCTGCTACGCCTTGGCCGCCTGGCCGTGGAAGAGGGGCATGACCTGAAGTCGTGGGGCATCAAGACTTTGTTCGTCACTGGCGAAGTCGGCCCGGCATCGTCGCCGGCAACCGGCGCGCGGCTGCGTGACTTGTGGCATTGCGCTGTCAATGAGTTTTCCGGTGTGCAGGAACAGAATTATTTTGCCTGGAGCTGCTCGCATGGCGGCTACCACTGGAATGAAGACATGGTGTATGCCGAAGTCCTCGACCCCAAAACCAAGGAGCCGGTGGCAGAAGGTCAGATGGGCGAATTGGTGGTGACCGACTTGCGCCAGCGCACCCATCCATTGGTACGATTCCCGACTGGTGACCTGGTCGGTGGTTTCGAAACCCAAGTCTGCGGCTGCGGCAGGACCCTTAAGCACTTCAAGGGTTTCATGGGCCGCATCGACGACGTGGCAAAAATCCGTGGCGTGAGCGTCGCGCAGTCCGCCATTGAGCATGCGATCCTCTCCCACTCTGCTGCATCTGATCACTACGACATCGAATACCTGACCGACAGTTATGGTCTAGACCAAGTCAAGGTTCGGGTTGAGCTGCGTGAGCCGCTGTTTGCCGAGGCGCGTGGCAAGTTCATCCTTGAGTTACGCGACATACTTAAGCGTCAAGTGCTAATTACGATTGATGTGGAAGTGGTCGAAGATGGTACCTTGCCACGTTTCGAACTCAAGTCCAAGCGCGTGCGCGATAACCGACAACGGTGACCGGCATTGGTAAAAAAATGGCAGGGATACTAATGGAGAACACGCAGGGCAAAAGTTTTATTCGGTTTCATCACCATAAGGGAAAACAAATATGAATGCCCCGTTGGATAGCACATTAGTAAAAGGCTTGCATGTTGGCCGCTCCATGGAGCGCGTCGAAGACGCCTCATTGTTGACTGGCTCAGCCACGTTCGGCGACGATATGGCAACCAAGACGGGAACCCTGTATGCGGCGATCTTGCGTTCACCGCATGCGCATGCAGAAATCTTGGGAATCGATACCACCAGAGCGCTAGCAATGCCGGGCGTCGCCGCAGTAATCATTGGCACCGAGGTGCGTGACGAGACCGAGCCGTTCATCGTTGGCGTCAAGGCGCCGATCGACGACTGGGCATTGGCAGTGGACCGCGTGCGCTATGTCGGTGAGCCGGTTGCCGTGGTGGTTGCCAGCGATCGCTACAAGGCAGAAGATGCGCTGGAAGCCATCGAAGTCAGCTATCGCGCAATGACCCCTGTGATCAGCCTTGAACAAGCCATGGCACCTGACGCCCTGTTGCTGCATCCAAAATGCGACAGCAACGTGATGCATGACCGCTCCTTCCGCTACGGCGACCCGGAGTCGGTATTTGCCTCCGCCCCGCACAAGGTCGTGCTGGACGTCGAGTATCCGCGTGTGATGGCATGCCCCATCGAAGGCTACGTCATGGTTGCTGAGCACAACCGGGCCGAAGACAGCTACGAAGTGATGGCAAATTTCCAGGGACCGTTTTCGGTGCTGACGGTCGTGCCGCGCGCCATGCGTGTGCCGTCCAATAAATTCCGTTTGCGCACGCCACCGAGTTCTGGGGGCAGCTTCGGTTCCAAGCTGGCGATCTTCCCGTACATGGTCCTATTGTGCCTGGCGTCCAAGCGCGCCGGCCGACCGGTGAAATGGGTGGAAGACCGACTGGAACACCTGGTGGCGTCTGGTTCCGGTCCTTACCGCGACACGCACATTGAGGCAGCCGTTTCCGCTGAGGGTGAGATCCTGGCGCTCAATTGCGACCACATTGAAGAGTATGGTTCCTGCCTGCGTGCGCCGATGCCTGGCCCCTTGTACCGGATGCATGGTATTACCACCGGCGGCTATCGCATACGCAACCTGTCGATCCGTAACCGCATCGTGCTGACCAATAAGGTGCCGGTCACACTTGTGCGCGGATTTGGCGGGCCGCAGATCTATTTCGCCTTGGAGCGACTGGTACAGCGCATCGCAGTTGAGTTAAACCTTGATCCGCTGGATGTCATTAAGCGCAACCTGGTCCATGCCGATTCTTTCCCTTACCGCACTGTTGCGGGCGCACTGCTGGACTCGGGCAACTACCAGAAAGCCATTGAGGAATCGACCGGCATGGGACGGCTCGATGCGCTCAAGCAGCGTCGCGTCGAAGCCCGTGCACAGGGTCGTCTGTATGGTATTGGTTACGCTGTGGCGGTTGAGCCTGGCGTCTCTAACATGGGTTATCTGTCGGTACTCTTGCCACTGGAAGCACGTAAGAAATCCGGACCGAAAGATGGCGCCGCCGGTACTGCAACCGTTGCCGTCGATGCTAATGGCATGGTGACCGTGGTGTCGGATTCGACGCCACAAGGCCAAGGCCATCGAACGGTGCTAGCGCAAGTGGTAGCCGACCAGCTCGGACTCGATCCGCTGGATATCGCTGTCAATGTCGAGCTCGACACCGCCAAGGATGGCTGGTCGATTGCGGCCGGCAATTATGCCAGCCGCTTCGCCGCGTCAACATGTAGTGCCGCCCACATTGCTGCTGGGCGGGTACGCGCCCGACTCGCTGCGATTGCCGGAAAAATGATGGGCCTGCCCGCCGAGCAATTGGTCTTCGCTGGCGGCAAGATATCATCGCTGACCGATCCAGCCAAGAGTTTGCCGTTCTACCGCGTCGCCGGACTGGCCCATTGGTCACCAGGTTCCTTGCCGGTAGGCGCTGGCCCGGGACTGCGCGAGACTGCGCAGTGGAGTCCGCCCGAATTGGAACCGCCGACTGACAAGGACGAGATCAATACGTCCCTGACCTATGGCTTCATCTTCGACTACTGCGGCGTAGACATCGATCGCGACACTGGCCAGGTCAATATCGACAAATATGTGTCCGTGCATGACGGTGGCCGCTTGCTGAACCCGGCCATCGTCGAAGGGCAGGTCAGCGGAGCGCTAGCGCAATCTCTGGGTAGTTGCCTGTACGAGAATTTTGCTTACGACAGCGATGGTAGCCACCTGGCCGGTACCTACGCCGACTACCTGCTGCCCACGGCAATGGAAATCCCGCCGATCGAGTCGTACCACATCGAAACGCCGTCGCCATTTACACCCACCGGCGCAAAAGGTATGGGCGAGGGCAACATGATGACCATGCCTGCTTGCGTGGGTAATGCCGTGGCCGACGCACTGGGTATTAAGAATGTCAGCCTGCCGTTGATTCCGTCGCGCGTGGCAGCCCTGCTGCATGGCGAGGAAACCGCGCGTCCAGTTGGCATGCAATCGATGGCGCAAGTCATGCCAGCTGTCGGCAAGGATGCTAGCGGCATGAACGGTTCCGGCTCCACGCTGGTACTGGTTTCCCGCGAAAAAGTATGGGAGGTGCTGCTCGATCCGGAAGCCTTGCGCGCCGTGATCCCGGGTTGTAAATCGCTGGAAGTGGTCGGGCCCTATGAATACCGGATACAGGCCAGTATTGGCGTCGGTCCGGTGCGCGGCACGTTTGTCATATCGGCCAAGTTCAGTGACCTGCAACCGCCACAATCAGCGTCGTTCGCCATGGAAGCAAGCGGTCCGCTTGGTTTCTCCAGCGGCGGCGGCGCCATCCACCTTGATAGCGAAGGCAAAGGAACCAATGTGCATTACACCTATAGTGTCCGGCTTTCCGGCAAGATTGCAACAATCGGCGGACGCATGCTCGATGGCGCCGCTCGCGTGCTGATCGGCGCCTTCTTCGACGCGCTTGCCAGGCAGGCTGGCGGACAGTCTCAACTGGGCCGGATCGCGCAAATGTGGCGCAACCTGCAACGCATAAGGAGGTCGGACAAATGAAACCCGCTTCATTTGATTACATACGCGCCAGCAGCGAGGAAGAAGCAATCGGTATGCTGTCGAAGCTCGGTTCCGGCGCCCGCGTGTTGGCCGGCGGTCAGTCGCTGATGGCGATTCTGAACATGCGCTTGGCAGAGCCCGAAATTGTGGTCGATATTGCTGATATACCGTCCCTGAAGTCCATCCGTATCGACGGCAACGTCGTCGAAGTGCGCGCTGCCGTAACTCAAGCAGAACTGTTGAGCTGGCCACAATTGCAAAAAGAATTGCCGCTGATCGCTCGTGCCTTGCCTTGGGTTGGCCACTTCCAGATCCGTAATCGCGGGACGGTGTGCGGCTCCATCGCCCATTCCGACCCAAGTTCCGAATTGCCATTATGCCTGGCTACGCTGGGTGCCGAAGTCGAGCTGCGTTCGGTTCGCGGCGTACGGCGCTTGCCGGCCGCCGCGTTCCAGGTCGGTATGCTGTCCACTGCAAGGGACGTCGATGAATTGGTTACTGCAGTACGATTCCCGCGCCATCAGGCGGGCGAAGGCGTCGCCTTTCGCGAGATCGGGCGGCGGTATGGCGATTTCGCCATCGTCGCGCTCGCTGCGCGGGCCAGCGGCGGCAAGACGCTCCTCGGTGTAGGCGGCGTTGCCGACCGGCCGACGGTCCGCGACTTTGGGTCCGTGCAAGGCGAAGCGCTTGCCGAAGCATTGAACGCATTTGCCTGGGAAATGGGTGGCAACGACGATATTCATGCCTCAGCCCGTTACCGCAGGGAGTTAGTCCGGCGTCTCGGCGCAAAAGTCATTAAGGAGGCGCGCACATGTCAGTCCTAAAAGCAAATCAGTTACACCAGGTCACGCTGACATTGAATGGGCTCCAGGTCGACGGACAGGCCGAGCCGCGCATGCTGCTGTCGGATTTCCTGCGCCATGAAATTGGTGCTACCGGTACCCATGTCGGCTGCGAGCACGGCGTGTGCGGTGCCTGTACCGTACGTATCGACGGTGTAGCCGTGCGTGCCTGCCTGACGCTGGCCGTACAAGCCAGCGGCAAACGTATCGAAACCGTGGAAGGGCTGGCGCAAGACGACGGCACCTTGTCCGTACTGCAGGAGTCATTCAAGCGGCATCACGCGTTGCAATGTGGCTATTGCACGGCCGGCATACTGATGTCGCTGACCCATTACCTTGAAATGAATCCCAATGCCCAGCGCGAGCAACTACGCGAAGTCATCAGCGGCCATTTGTGCCGCTGCACTGGCTATACCCCAATCGTGGACGCAGCTGTGGAAGCGGCCGAACTCCTGCAGCAAAACAAAACAAACAAGGTCTGAACAGATGAAGCCAAGTTACCAGCCCCTCGCGGCGCATATCCCCGGCACCTGCAGTTGTCACCCGCTCATCAGCCCGAATAAGGAAGCCGGTCCCACCGCGGCTGAAGCACCAGCCGCGGGTAAGCCTGCTACGACTGCCGATACCACAGCAGCCCCGAAAGTGGGCGCCGGCCCATCGGCTGGCATGACGCCGACCAAACTCGAATACCCGTTTAAAGACTATCCCGAATCCGGCAAGATCGTCGAAGTTGCCGAAGGCATTTACTGGCTCTCCACACCGCTGCCATTCCGGCTGCGCGCGATCAATGCCTACCTGATCGAAGAAAAGGAAGGCTGGACCATCGTTGATTGCGGTTACGGCGCTGAAGGTGCGCGGAACGAATGGGAACAAGTCTGGCAGAATCAGATGAAGGACAAGCCGGTCACGCGCGTGGTAGTGACCCACTTCCACCCCGACCATTTCGGCAATGCCGGCTGGATGCAGGAAAAGTGGGGCGTACGTCCCAGCATGTCTGAAACTGAGTGGGCGTTCGGTAATCTCGCCGCGCAGAGCCTTAACACCGACGCGATCGAGCCGCGCTGCGTTTTTTACGCAAAAAATGGTCTGTCGAAGCCGTTCGTCGACCAGTTCCGCAACGAAGTGTTCCGCTATCCGCAAGGCTGCCCGACTGTACCTGACAGCTTCAACTGCCTGAAGGATGGCGAAGTCCTGTCGATCAATAATACCAATTGGCGCGTCATGATCGGTCGCGGCCATTCGCCCGAACATGTATGCCTGTACAACAGCGATCTCGGCATCATGATGGCAGGCGACCAGGTCTTGCCGGAGATTTCACCCAACGTCAGTGTTTGGCATATCGAACCCAACGCCAACCCTCTTGGTGACTTTTTCGACACGATGGATCGCTTTCGTCCGGCCATACGCAAGGACACTTTGGTATTGCCATCGCATCGGAGGCCGTTCCGCGGTGTGCATGACCGTTTCGACGAACTAGAGCACCACCATCACCTGCGCTTGACCGAAATCATGGTGGCGACCGGACCGGCTGGCATTACCGCCGGCGATTTGTTGCCGATGATTTTCCCAGTCAACCTGGACGGCCACCAACTGGGATTTGCGATGAACGAGGCACTCGCGCATCTGAATTACCTGATGTACGAGGGCAAGCTGGTGCGACGCACGGATGCGGGGGGCATTATCCGCTTCCATCGCACCTGAGAACACGCATTCGGCACCCGCTGTGTTTTAGCATTAGCGGGCTGCCGGCGGTAATCAGCATGGAGCAAGTGGGCCTGCCTAGTAAGGCGGCTACAACTGGATCAGTCAATGCTGGGATCCTGGCTGACCCTTTATAATATATGTGCAGCCTTGGGTTCGCCACGCAAGTCACCCATCATTTATTTTTAGGCTTACCACAATGTCTTTAAAGCTAGCAATCCTGGGCATAGTCTCACTGCAGCCTGCGTCAGGCTATGATATCAAGCGCACGATCGACCGATCGGTGTACTTCATCTGGAACGTAACGGGGCCGCAGATCTATACGACCCTGCGTACCCTGCGCGAAGATGGATTGATCGCCAGCGAATCAATTCCCCAGGTTAGCAAGCCGTCCAAGCATATCCATACGATTACCCAGCAAGGCAAATTGGCCCTGCAAGCTTTGGTCAATGAACCGATAAAGGCTTCCATCACACGCGATGAGGTATTACTGCGGGTGTTTTTTGGTAATTTTGCAGACGAGGCGACGATATTGAGGGAGTTAAGTGCTTATCTGGATCAGATTACCAGTGAGCGTCTGTACTTGGAAAATACTGAGGCGCAGGTGGTTGCGCGACCAGGGACGCGGGAGAAAGAGCGGCATTTCCAGTTGCTGTCATTGCACCTGAAGGTGGCCCAGTACAAGGTGATGGAGCAGGTGCTTACTTCATTCCTCGAGCAAGATAGTTAGATGATGAAGGATAAGAAAACTAGTTCCCGATGAACTGACTCAGCAAAGTTGGATATTTTTATTAGCATAGCACGGGATTGAGGTCAGTAGTTGAAGGTGCCATTGCAAAACTAACTGGCAGCACACTTGCTGCAGATGTTGCCAGTGATGCCATTCAAGTATGCAGTGGTTATGATTTTGCAGGTGAGATGATAGGTAGAGGCAAAGTATGGCCACTTGAATCCATTTATCGAAACGCAAAAATTGATAAAGATTTGATAGATGTAGATATGTTGTCTAAACTCGCTCACGATCCAGATCACTACGTTCGCTACTCAGTAGCAATCAACCTATTAACCAGTCATAACGATTTAGTTTTTATCCCAGGACTACGATGCTTTGGTGCGTAAAGGGGTCCGTGAAAAATATCACTTATTACACCAAGGCTAAGACGGGAGCTAGCAATGACTCATGAATATGAAATGGTGGAGCAAAATTTCCTTATCTATGAGGATCGCTTAAAACGTATTAACGAGCTATACAAATGTGCTAAGACTAAAGTGACCTTGATGATTTAGAGCCGGCTTAACAGACAGTAAACAACTCAGGCCGTCAATTAAACCTCACAGATATTGCACAGTTCATTACACAGTGCCATTTTTACGCTTTAAGTCACTGAATTTATTAGACTTTTTAACAGCTACGAATTCTTCTAAGCCAACCGTTCCTGTGATTGCCCCCTTGTTGAATGACTTAAGCTCAGACGAGGAATATTTTAAATATAATTCCCTAATGCTAAGAAATCCTGGGCTCATTAATTTTCTTGATGGCTGTGCACTTTCAATACCAAATCACTTTGGAGAAGAGCCTCCCACTGGTCTCATGCTGGTATCACCCGGTAACACTGATGATAGTCTTTTGAGGTGTGGTGTAGCTGTAGAGAAAATGCTATCAACTTTGTACTGATAATTAAAAATATTTTAGGAGATAATCATTATAAATTCTACAAATAATAATAAGGTAATAATTGTTGGCGCAGGTCCTGTCGGCTTAACACTTGCGTATTTACTTGCTAAAGCAGATATATTGGTTGAGGTATATGAAGTTAACGATGATTTGTCTAAGGATTTGCGAGCATCAACTTTCCATCCCGCAACATTAGATTTACTAGACGGGCTAGGCGTAAATGAAGAGCTCATGATGCAGGGAAACATTGTTCCCGCTATTCATTTCAGGGACCGCAAAGACTTTTCATTAGTAGCAGAATTTAATTTCTCTGAATTGAGTGCTGATACTATGCATCCATTTAGGCTTCAATGTGAGCAGTGGAAGCTCACGAAAGTCTTAAAATCACGTTTAGAGCTTATGCAAAACGTCAGCTTGCATTTTTCAACATCAGTGATAAATGCAGGTCAAACTGTTGATGGGATTTTTATTAATACAGTTAAAAAAAACGAAAATAAAAAGGTTCAAGCTGATTGGCTTATAGCTTGCGACGGTGTAGGAAGTGTCGTAAGGAAAAGTTTAAAAATAGATTATGAAGGTTTCTTTTTTCCTGAAAAATTTTTCTCAATTAGCACTCCCTTTGAGTATGCCGATCATATACATAATCTGTCCCATGTTACTTACATTGCTGATCCTAACGAATGGTGCTTAATGCTTCGTGCTCCTGATTTATGGAGGATTATGTTCCCGGTTCCTTCCGAGGAAAGTGATGATGAGACTAAATCTGATTTTGCTGTCCAGAAACGTTTGCAAGGTTTAATGCATTATTCTTCTAGCTACGAGGTTAAGCATAAAACAATCTACAGAGTGCAGCATCGTATTGCCTCTACTTATAGATTAGGTCGCGTTCTTTTGGCTGGAGATGCTGCACATGCGAATAATCCTTTAGGAGGAATGGGCCTTAATAGTGGATTGCATGATGCTTTTAATTTAGCGGATAAGCTGTTGCAAGTGATATCACAGGGCGCTGATGATGAATTATTGGATCGGTATTCTCGACAGCGTCGTTATGTTTCCATGGAGCATGTTAATTCACAGGCCGCTCAAAATAAGGAATTACTCGAATCGAATGATCGATCTGTTCGTCATGCTAAATTAGATGATCTGCGTCGACGTGCCGAGAATCCCAAATTAGCAAGAGAGTATATGTTGAAAGCTTCCTTAATCTCTAGTCTGCAAAGTGCTCAAGAAATCCAATAGTTATATCTTTATAAACGATGGGGGTTATATGAATAGATACACAATTTCTTACCTTAGCTTAATTATTATTTTCATCTTGCATTCAAAAAGTATCCTTGCTCAGGAGGTGCTCCCTCAAACTATTTTGATAACCATTCCCTTTCCCCCTGGTAGCACTAGTGATCTTATTCCGCGTTTAATTGCGCCTGTGATGAGTAAATCAATTGGTAATACTATTATTTCTGAAAATAAACCTGGAGCTAACGGCTCTATTGGCGCAATCAAGGTGGCAAAGTCTACTGCTGATGGCTCTGCACTATTGCTAGTAACAACGGGGGTGCTGGCAATTAATCCTTGGATATATCCGAAGCTTGGTTACAGTCCTGAAAAGGATTTTGAACCTGTTATTAATATTGCTTCTACACCCAATGTTTTAGTGATTAACCCTAAAATTAATGCGAACAATATTCGTGAGCTAGTTGCCTTATCAAAATCCTCTCCTGGAACCTTAACTTTTGCCTCGGCAGGCAATGGAAGTACAAGCCATCTGTGTGGGGAAAGCCTTAAACGGTATTCCGGGATAGATATGACACACATTCCATACCAAGGCCCGGCCCCTGCCATTCAGGATGTTTTGGGCGGACAAGTCTCAATGATTTGTGACAATTTTTCCAATGTTATTCAACATATTCGTGCGGGCCGTTTAAAGGCTTTATTTGTTGCAAGTAAAGAGCGTCATCCACAAGCTAGCGATATCCCCTCATCCTCGGATGTCGGTTTACCTGATGTTGAAGCCGGCATTTGGTATGGAATAGTTGCCCCGTCCGGAACTCCAAAATCAGTTGTGGCTTTACTAAACGCCGAATTATCCAAAGCACTCAGAGATTCTGCTGTCAAGACAAGACTAGAGTCATTGGGTTTAAAAATTATTGCCGATAAACCGCAGGAGTTTAATGCTCAGATTTCTAAAGATTCAATTCGATTTCAAAAGGATGTCAAGCTTTCTGGTATTAGTATTGAGTAATGGATGTCAGAAAGGGTTTTCTACATATTCACAGCATCTTTATTTTTGTATGGGGGATTTTTTGATGCCGGCGTAAATTTATAAATATTTCTGAGATTTTGATATTTGTGTCCATTACTTTTTACGCTGTAAGTTATTGAAATTATTAGCCTTTTGAACAGTCACGATTTCTTCTAAGGCCTAGGTCGCACGTTTGAATCGTGCTATCGCAGTCATGTTCTGCCATAGTCTGCTTTGGGCCTTGATTTCAACCCGTCGATGCAACAGATTGAGCAAAACGTTCTGCCGGTGTTTGATAGTTTAGTGTTTTTCTAGGGCGTTCATTTAATTGTCTTGCTACAGCATTGAGTTTTGCTTGTGAGTAATTGGCCAGGCTCATTCCTTTTGGGAAGTACTGTCTTAATAGCCCATTGGTATTTTCATTAGACCCTCGTTGCCATGGATGCTGAGGATCACAAAAGTACACTTGCACATCGGTAGCTAGAGTAAAGCGTTTGTGCTGAGCCATATCCGAGCCGCGATCCCACGTTAAGGATTTATACAGCTCTTGCGGTAACTTGCGGGCATGCTTGATAAGTGCATTAACCACTGTCTCGCTGTCTTTACGAGCCACCTTGACTAGCATCACATAACGGGTTTGGCGCTCTACGAGAGTGGCGATCTGACTATTGGCATCTCCATAAAGTAGATCGCCTTCCCAATGACCGGGAACAGCGCGATCTTCCACCTCAGCTGGGCGCTCTCTAATAGGGATGGCATCCTTGATGCTGCCTAGATCCCGATCTTTCAGGGTGTGATGACGTGAGCGGCGCATGATGCGAGTACGTCGTAAGTGCTGTGTGAGCTCTTTCTTTAAGGCCCCACGGGCTTGGATGAACAGGCTTCGGTAGATCGTCTCGTGTGACACTTGATAGTCCTCCTGATCTGGATAAGTCTGTTTTAGCCAACCGGCAATCTGCTGTGGCGACCAGTAGTGCTGCAGTTTGTCTGCCACCAGATGCGCCAGGGCTTTATTCAAGACTAGTTTACAAGTCTGAGGACGCTGCGCTCGATCCCAGGCAGACTGGTCTGATTGATTTGCTCGATAACTCTCTGGATCACCATTACGGCCAATCTCACGACTAATCGTGGAAGGTGATCTACCTAACTCAGTGGCAATCGATCTCATAGATTGACCGCTTGCTAGGCCGCGTGAGATGGCTTCACGTTCAGCTAAGGTCAACGCTAGTTTGGATCGAGTTCGGGGTGGCGGTCTAATGCCGCCAGTTTGCACAAAGATGCCTTGTATGGACGAATGATTGCGATCAAATAACTGGGCAATCTGCTGGAGAGAATCTCCTTTTTTCCAGCGCTCCCACATTAAATCCTTCTGGGTGGCTGTGTAATAGATTCGAGGTCGTTGTTTCATGAGCAACACTCCTTGCGCTTACGCAGTTAGTAGTGTGTTGCATCGACGGGTTGAAATCAAGGCCGGTAGCGGTCATTGGTTAAACAAGCGTTACTTTAAGTAACGCTCACTCACCAAAAAGTACTTTGGAACAACGAGGTGTTGGATGCTTGCTCCAAAAATCCTTTGGTTTTGAAAACCAAAGAGTCAGATAGTGTTTGTTGTGATCTTATTAATGTAGTCACACAAATACTCACACACCGACAAACAGGCGACGTAACCACTTGAAATCCTAGTGGTTTTCTTTGAGTGTCTGCTCTCATAAGAAAGAAGCCCTAGGGGTCTTGTAACAAAGACCTCAATAGATTCAAGAGCTTAGTGGTCGATTAGGTAGTCAAAATTGCTTACACACCGCTTACACACCAGAGCAAAAACCGAGGTGTGTAGTAAATGCGGTTTTAGTGTGGTTTTGAAGTGGTAAACACCAGCAGCAAGGTGTGTAGTAAATGTAACGATTTAGGGCCCATAGCTCAGTTGGTTAGAGCAGAGGACTCATAGCGAAAGTTGTGCCTTATGCGTGGAAACTGCATAAGGGATGGTGTCAAATTCGGAGAAAGCTAAACGCAGCCAAAAGCTGCACAAGCTAACGCCGAGCCAAGCTTCAGCGTGAAAGTGCTGTAGAAGGTGTAGAGACTAGACGGCACCCATCTAAGTTCAGATGTTAAGTTTGAATATGATGAAGGCATAGTCCAGGGAGTAGTGAAAGCTACACAAACCGGAATCCGTTGGTCCCAGGTTCAAGTCCTGGTGGGCCCACCAATAAAATCAATGACTTAGTGTGAGAACGCGGGTCATTTTTTATTGATGTGTAGTCGGTGTGTAGCAAATGTTACGTTTAGACCCCAGTCGATATATGGTTCTGGCTTGGAGCAATGGACTGTTTGTACGTTATGCCTAGGCTGTTTGCGATTAATAAGCTAGTGGACATGCTTAGATGTCTAAGGGGCTGCGAGCACTCTAACATCAAAAAAATAGATCATACTTTTTCATATCCTGAGGGGTATCAACATCACATATAAATGCTGCATTGTTCGTATGCCAAACCTGCACTTGCTCTGGATGCGCATCCATATAAGCGCGGCAACTTAAATCGGGAATTGCTAAAGTATCTTGTAGCGCTTTTTTAGAGAAAAGAACCGGATTGCCACGTTGTGCATAAACCATTGGAAGCACTATCTCTGTTCCTTTTCTTCGCTGTGAAAACCTACTTAGTAACTGACTTATCTCTGCTGTCGTGATAGTAGGTTGATCCGATAAGGCAATCAAGAGAGCATCAAAATTACTGTGCAGCGCCTCTATGCCGAGGCGAACCGAAGAGGCCTGGCCAGCCTCTGGATTGGGGTTTCGGAGCAGTCGAATCGATCGACTGAACGATGAGTCCATTTGCGCCAAGGACTGCTCAATCGCATCGCCATGAAAACCAGTGACAACGATAAACTCGATTGGATTAAAATGCTCCACCGCATCGAGCAAGCGATTTAGAAGGGTTACGCCACCTTTTTTTAACAAGGCCTTGGGATGAAAACCCAATCGGCTACCCTGACCTGCTGCAAGCAATAGAACAGCGAGGCTCAATGGGGATGAATGACTTGAATCTGTAACGGGCATGATCAAAACCATGATAATAGAGATCTATGTAAATCGCTTTAATTTGGCCTGACTCTTTTCATGAATAGCACCGATTACATCGTCCTTAAAACTGCCCTAACCTGGTTAAGCGAAGGTAGACGCATTGCCATTGCAACCGTAGTGCAGACCTGGGGCTCGTCGCCAAGACCGGTTGGTTCCTGGCTGGCTATTCGGGATGACGGCCAAGTGGTGGGTTCGGTATCCGGCGGCTGTGTGGAGGACGATTTAATTCGGCGGGTACAAACCGAGATCTTAGTTCGTAATCTTCCTGAAATGGTGGTGTACGGCGTTAGTAGAGAAGAGGCGGCACGCTTTGGCCTTCCTTGTGGGGGAACGCTGCGGCTTTTAGTGGAACCCAGACCAGAGCAGGCTATATTGGAATCGATCTTAGAAATGATTGAAGATCACAAACTCATTTTGCGCTCCGTGGATTTACAGACCGGAAAGTCAGTATTGCACCCGGGTACTAAAACCGATGGCTTTTCTTTAACTGACGATACGATGCAAACTTCATATGGCCCGCGCTGGCGGATGTTTGTTATAGGTGCAGGTCAGTTATCGCTCTATGTTGCGAATTTCGCTGTCGCATCCGACTTTGATGTCATTGTGATTGACCCCCGTGAGGAGTATGCCGAGGGGCTTGATCTTAAAGGCGTTCAGTTTATCAAAGGCATGCCAGATGATGTCATGCAAGAGCTAGGTATTGATTCACATACAGCCATTGTTGCACTCACGCACGACCCCAAGATTGATGATCTTGCTTTGATAGATGCACTTCAATCTGATGCATTCTATATCGGTGCACTGGGCAGCCTAACAAATACTTTAGTGCGCAAAGAACGCTTGCGCGAATTTAATGTTTCTGCCGAGCAACTAGAGCGACTGCATGGACCAGTTGGTTTAGCGATTGGCGCCTTAACTCCCCCAGAAATTGCAGTCTCTGTTATGGCTGAAATCATTGCAGTGAAATACGGTAAGCAATACTAATTAAAGATCGTGCTCCAGGGCTCTCAATTGGCATGCCATTAGCTTGATAGTGCAACAGGATAAAAACTACCAGCACGCCAAACCCACACACCCAAACTCATAAATAATCACTCCAGTTTGTGGCGGGGTGGTAAAAAGAATTAATAATAGGAGCCAGAGTTTTTAAGTGAATTTGGTTCTATAAAACCAGACAGGTTAGAACCTCTAGGTTTAAAATTAGAACTGTTAAATCTTATCAAAAAATTGAAGCATTTCTTTTGAGTTTTGCTTTATATAATGTTTAAATGCTGGAAATCTTGCTAGACTTTAAATAGCTAATACCTTAGCAAAACTTAGTAACTCCAAATCAGAATCTTTGGGTCCAACTAAGGATATTCCCAGAGCGCCTTCTGGGCTAAATACAACTGGCAAACTAATTTGTGGCAGCCCACCTAGTCCTGCAATACATAATAATTGAAATGATTTTTGACGAAAATCTTCTAATTGATTTTTTGTACTATACAATATTGGTGCAATATTAGCAACTGTTGGGATTAATAAAAATCTGTTATCAAGTATTGAGTTAAGTAAATTTTGTATTTGATTTCTTGCATCTAGCGCTTGTGCTGTTATAGCGGGGTCAATCTTACTTGCAAATAGAAAACGATCTTTGATACCCGGCCCAAGATTCTCAAAATGCCTAGAAGCCCATGCTCCATGTTCTTGCCATATTTCGCTCGCTTGAATAACGTTAAAGGTATTTGCCCACGACATAAGGTTTAGTGAGGGAAGATCTTTATTAACTACACTATTTCTTATAAATATTTCCTGAACTCTTTTCAGTGCTAATGTTCTAAGATTATCAGGGAGAATTTCCCATGCCTGCTTAGGTGCAAAGACTTCAATGACTTGACTGTTTGGTCTAAAGTCTTTTTTTAGTAATGATTTTCCTACTTCAAATAATATTTCTGGGTCTCTAGAAAACCATCCTAATGTATCAAAACTTTTAGCTAGAGGCCTTGCATTCTCAAGTGAGATTCTTCCATGGGTAGGCCGCATTCCATAAATTCCACAAAAACTTGCTGGCGTTCTTACTGAACCTCCGGTGTCAGAACCAATTGCAAAGTCAACTAGTTTTCCGGCTACTGATACTGCAGAGCCGCTAGACGAGCCACCAGGAATTCGGTTGGGATAGTTTGGGTTGGTGGGGGTTCCATAGTGAGCATTAATACCTAAGATGCTGTATGTGAGTTCATCAGTATGCGTTTTACCAACAAGCGTTGCCCCTTGTTGTACTAAATCAAGTACTACTGGGGCAGTCTGAGTCGCAACTGGATGAGTATTTAACCAATCGGGACTGCCAAAAGCAGTTGGAAATCCAGCTACATCAAAGATATCCTTAATGCCAAAGGAAAAATTACTAAGAGGTTTATTTTTATCACCTGCAATATAAGGTTGTCCATATTGAATAAAAGCATTGAACTGGTCGACTGGAAGATTTTTATTCATAATTGAGTGATCTTAAAAACGATATTATTAGTGTTTATAACGTCATTTTTTATATAAGGCATCTATGCATAATTACCAGCCGCTATTAGGTATTTGGAAGTTAGTTTGCTATGAGGTTGAAATTCAAGAAACTGGCGAGATCATATATGCCATGGGGAAGGCCCCATCTGGTTTTGCCTGTTTTACTATAAATAATCATGTCATGGTTACTTTAACTGGTGATGATAGAAGGGTGGCTAGAAGTGACCAAGAGCGAGCCCATCTTCTGAATACAATCGTTTCTTATGCTGGTACCTATCGCATAGATGGCAATGAATGGGTTACAAGTGTGCAGGTTGCTTGGAATCCAGAGTGGGTAAATTCAGAGCAGCGTCGGCAATTTGAAATCCAAGGAAATAATCTAAGGGTTTTTACAACTTGGCGTGTTATGCCAAATTGGGCTGATAAGGGTATGCAACGTAGCATCTTAACTTTTAGTAAGATTGATTAATTCTTTATTTGCTTGCTCAAATATCTCAATAGGCATTACTCCGATTCCCCTGCCTAATAAGCCTGACCCATTAGAGGCCACCATCCCTGTTGAAACGAGCGGTACATTGCGAGTACCAATAATTTTTTTGATGTCGATTCCAACTGCAGCATCAATAATAATATTTTGACTTATTAATATAGACTGAGATCGTTGGTCATTATCACTTTTGAGCCATGGAGCAAGGGCAGCTTTCAGGCTTGGCGATCGATGGAGAGCTTGGCCACCTAAGCCGTAGGCATCAATAATTCCACTATCACCGATATGGGGTGGAAAATCTATTATTGCAGGGCCGTTTTTTATTGCTGGACCCTCAATAGTAAATGGTTTGGAAGTTATCCAGCGATTTGGTATGCCAGAAATTTGAATTGCAGATTCAAATCCATTGCCTGAAATATTTGTAATGATGGAAGACCCTTTTATCCCATTGGCTTTATCGAGCATTGCAGCACATGCTGGGATCCATTGACTTAAAAAATACGTCGGGGTTTCTAACAATGTATTTAGAGTATCGGATATATTTTTTGACTCAAGTTTGCGGGATAAAAATATCGAATGTAGCATTAGCGTGGCACTTGAAAGTCTATTGTGCAGATCGTCACCTTCGTTTAGAGCTGCACGGGCGATAGAAAATAGGTCTACGGGGCCGCTTTTGAGTAACTCCTGAAAGCTTGGCATTAAGACATGATCTCTAAATGACAGCCTTTCAATAACTGCCATATCTCTTGTGCCAAAGCGCATTTGTGGACCAAGACCAGAGCCAAGAAAACCATACCAAAGTTGCGTACTATTTTTATCGACCTGAATCACAGTTAAAGGGGTGGACTTACTAACTACCGCCGCAAGGGGAATAGAGACTCTGTAATCATGGCTTGGTTTTAGAACAATGTTCCCTGATTTAATTAAATTTTCAGCATCCTCTTCATTTTTGGCCCAGCCCTCGTATATGCATGCAAGGATTGTTGAGTTCAGAATTGCTAGTGGGGGTTCATGCGGGTTTATAAGTGGAGGCCCAGCATGAATGATCTGCTGTCAATTTAGGTCCACTGCTTAAGAGAGTTTTTCTATAGTAAATCATTGCAACAACATGGGTTGATTCTACAATAGTTTGGGTACTTGGGTTTGGGGTGCTGGTGGCCTATAACCTAATGCACTATGGGGCCTAACATGGTTATAGTGCTTGACCCACTCCCCCACGATGATCTGGGCTTCTTTTAGGCTATAAAAGATCTCCCCATCCAGTAAGTTATCCCTGAAGGTGCCGTTAAAGCTTTCACAAAAGCCATTCTCCCAAGGACTGCCTGGAGTAATGTAGGCAGTTTTGACGCCAATGCCGGCAAGCCACTTGCGCAGGTCTTTGGCAATAAATTCTGGACCGTTATCCGAGCGTATGTACTCTGGGATACCGTTTTCAATCATGGCATTAGCCAGTTGTTCAATGACTTGGATTGATCCAATTCTTCTGGCGCAGAAGATCGTTAAACACTTTCTACTGAACTCATCAATTATCGTGAGCATGCGGATCTTGCCACCATAGGCATCTCTGATAAAGACAAAATCGTAACTCCAAACATGATTGAGGTGAGTAGCCCTCAGGCGCATACAACTACCATCGGAGAGCCAGAGTCTGCCTCTAGGAGGCTGCTTTTGCGGGATCTTTAGACCTTCCTCTCGCCAGATGCGAGCTACTTTTGCGGTAGTTGCCTGACCCCAACCGCTATTACGCATCATGCCCGCAATAAATCGATAACCGTAACGGCCATAAGTGCTGGCCATGCGGATAACTTCAGCCCTCAGCGGCTTTTCATCATCTCTGGGCAGCGGCATGTACCGATACGCTGCTCTGGATAGCCCCACTAAACTGCAGGCAGCCCGCTCAGAGATGTTGTGCCGATCCATGAGTAGCTGCGCTGCATTTTTACGCCTAGTAGGGCTTAGAAGTTTCCCTTGATAACTTCCTTGAGCATCACCTCTCGGAGCGATAAGTCTGCAACGAGCTTCTTGAGTCGGGTATTTTCCTGCTCTAGCTCTTTGTACTTACGAGCCTGATCGACTTTCATGCCGCCATAGATCTTGCGCCAGCGATAGTAGCTTTGCTCTACCGTGCCCACTTCTTTACAAGCTTGGGCTAGGGTTTTGCCATTAGCGGTTAAAACATCGATTTGACGCAATAAGGTGACGATTTGCTCGGGTTTGAGACGTTGGCCTTTTGCCATATTTAGCACTCCTTTAGGGTGAAGATTATCAAAAATCCTCTCTTTTGGAGTGGTACTAAAAATCAGGTCAGTTCACGTGATAGAGGGAAAAAGAACTTCAGTAAAACCAAAGTTACTAAAGTCTTTAACGCGCATTGGAAAAAGCGTACCAAAGAGGTGATCACATTCATGCTGTACCACGCGCGCATGAAATCTATCCACTGTTCTATCAATGGGTTTCCCCGTACGATCGTAACCTTGGTAACGAATTTTTTTATAGCGCGGAACTTTTGCTCGAATTCCTGGAACGGATAAACAGCCCTCCCAATCTTCTTCCTCCTGCCGATCAATTACGGTAATGATGGGATTAATGAGAATGGTTTGTTCGATGGGCTCAGCATCCGGATAACGCAGATTTTTTTCGAAACCAAATACAACAATTTGTTGATTAATACCTAATTGAGGAGCTGCTAGACCTGCGCCATTTCGGCTATGCATCGTTTCTAGCATGTCATCTATTAATGTTTGAATTTCAGTAGATGGAATTTGATTGATTTCGATGGGAATAGACTCCCGCAGTAAGAGCGGATCCCCCATTTTTAAAATTGATCGAATGGCCATGCGTATAGTGTACATTTACTGAAGAAGTGTGACATCTCAGCACCATAATGAATACCTTATTATCTAGCGGTATCTAAATTAGCATTATTAGAGGTCTTTTTTGAAAAATACTGAATCACCATTAATAGATGACATTCGCCTATTGGGAAAAATCTTAGGTGATATCGTTCGCGAGCAGGAGGGCGATACTGTCTATGCTTTGGTCGAGCAGATCAGAAAATTATCAGTGGCCTTTCATCGCGATGCTAATCAGAAAGCCAATCACGAACTGAGCAAACTTCTGAAAGGGCTCACTAGCGACAGTGCTGTGAAAGTCCTTCGCGCCTTTACTTACTTTAGCCACTTAGCCAATTTAGCCGAGGATAGGCATCACATTCGCCGCCGCGTAGCTTATGAGCGTAATGGCAGCTATCAAGATGGCAGCATTTCTATGGCCATGAAAAAACTGCATGCTGCAGGCGTAAGCAATAAGGTGATCTCCAAGACACTGGAAGCAAGTTTGATCTCCCCCGTACTTACAGCGCATCCCACTGAAGTACAAAGAACCAGTATTTTGGAGGCTGAGCGGGATATCGCCAATTTATTGGCTGCACGAGATCAGATTAAAGAATCATCAAAAGCAAATAATCCACAAAAGGACGTCCTACTTAATAAAGATCTGAAAGCCAATGAGGAGCAAATACGGGCTCGTGTATTGCAGCTCTGGCATACCCGCTTATTACGATTTACTAAGCTTACGGTTGCCGATGAGATTGAGAATGCGCTAACGTACTATGAAACTACTTTTCTGAGAGAAATTCCCAAGATCTATGCTGAGTTGGAGGATTCGCTTGCCGGGAACTCCGTAGCGAGCTTTCTGAAGATGGGCCAATGGATTGGCGGTGATCGTGATGGCAACCCGAATGTCAGCGCGAAGACCCTCGAGTACGCTGTTTCTAGGCAAGCTGAAATGGTATTGCGTCACTATTTAACTGAAGTGCATTACTTGGGTAGAGAGCTATCCGTATCTGCATTGCTTCTAAAATTCCCGAAAAAGATGCAAGCGCTTGCAGCCAGTTCGCCAGATACCAACGAGCATCGACAGGATGAGCCCTATCGCAGGGCGCTTACAGGGATGTATTCCAGACTTGCGGCTACTTTAAAGCGCTTGACTGGAACAGATGCTGCTCGCCACGCCATTCCACCTCAAAACCCTTATATCAGTGCACATAAATTTTTATCTGATCTCAAGACAATCGAAGCCTCACTCGTGTCGCAAGGTGCAAAAGCACTGGCAGATCGTCGCTTGCATGGCTTGATTAGGGCGGTTGAGGTCTTTGGTTTTCATTTGGCTACGGTGGATTTGCGTCAAAGCTCAGATATGCATGAAGCTGTTTTGGCAGAACTCCTAAAAGTGGCATCGATTCAGGCAGATTATTCAAGTCTTTCCGAGGCGCAAAAACGGAAACTCGTACTATCGCTATTGAAAGACCCAAGACCACTTCGGGTGGTGGGGCATCAATACTCTGAGTTTGCTATTTCTGAAATTGCTATTTTTGAAATGGCCAAGAAAACCCGCCAACTCTTTGGTAATGACGCTATTCGCCACTACATCATTAGCCATACTGAGACTGTTAGTGACCTGTTGGAGGTTTTGCTGCTCCAAAAAGAAGTGGGCTTAATGCATGGGGTTTTGAGTAAAAAAGCCTTAGCAGATCTGATCGTTGTGCCTTTGTTTGAAACGATTGAAGATTTGCGCAATGCCGCCCCGATCATGCGCGATTTTTATGCATTGCCAGGCATCTTAGATTTGGTAAAGCGCTCTGGTGCTGAGCAAGACATTATGTTGGGGTATTCTGACTCTAATAAAGATGGCGGGATTGTCACGAGTAATTGGGAGTTGTATTGTGCTGAACTCGCCTTAGTTACAGTATTTGAGCCGCTGGAAGATAAGCATGGCGTCAAACTCCGCCTATTCCATGGCAGGGGTGGCACCGTTGGTCGTGGTGGCGGCCCAAGTTACGAGGCAATCCTGGCTCAGCCTCCCGGCACGGTGCGCGGCCAAATTCGGTTAACCGAGCAGGGCGAAGTGATTGGATCCAAGTATGCTAATCCAGAGATTGGTAGGCGCAATCTGGAGACCTTGGTCGCCGCAACGCTTGAGGCCACTTTGTTAAAGCCAACTAAGCCAGCCAGTAAGGCCTTCTTAGATGCAGCAGCGGCAATCTCGCAAGCAAGCATGAATGCGTATCGAGGCCTTGTATATGAGACACCAGGATTTGCGGAGTATTTCTTTGATGCGACTCCCATTCAGGAAATTGCTAAGCTCAATATTGGTTCTCGGCCAGCGAGTCGTAAGGCTGGTCAGAAAATCGAAGACTTAAGGGCGATTCCATGGGGATTTAGCTGGGGTCAGTGCCGTTTGACGCTTCCGGGTTGGTTTGGTTTTGGTTCTGCCGTAGGCGAGTTCTTAAATCACCCCAAGGCGGCAGACAAGAAAGCGGCACTCGCTCTTTTGCAAAAGATGTATAAAGATTGGCCATTCTTTCGGACCTTGTTATCCAATATGGATATGGCTCTAGCCAAGAGCGATTTAGCATTGGCCTCACGTTACAGCGAGCTAGTCCCTGATGTAAAGCTGCGTAAGAAGATATTTGCTGCAATCGAAACGGAGTGGAATAAGACGGTAGATGCCTTGACCATGGTTACTGGAGAAAAAGTACGTTTAGCTAATAATCCATCCCTAGCAAGATCGATCCGCAATCGTTTTCCGTATATTGACCCGCTACACCACCTGCAAGTTGAATTAGTCCGTCGCTACCGTGCTGGCAATCATGATGATCGAGTGCAGAGGGGTATTCATATTGCCATTAATGGAATTGCCGCCGGACTACGAAACACGGGTTAGATGGGGATTTCCTTAACCGATTCGAATTTTGTTCAGATCATTCTTAAACGGGTCAGAGAGGTGATATGCAATCGATCGAAGTGGAGGCAGAGAATCTAGAGCGTCGTTCCATTCAGTTGCTTCAGGAGAAAAACTGGGAGGAGCTCGAAGCTATGCTTGATCCGGCCTGTCAGTTTGTCAATCATCAGGGCGCCTGTGATCGCGCCAGTGCAATGACATTGATGAAGCAAATGAATCTTGGCCTAGTTGAATGTAAGGATTTTCAGGTAACCCAGGCAGGGGACAATCTCATCATTAGCTTTTGGTTGGCTGCGATTGAATTTTGTGATGGTAAGCAGTTATCACCAAATTATTCCCCTCGTTTAAGCATTTGGAGAAAAAATAAGCAGCAATGGCGATGCATTGCTTATGCTGATTTGATTGCACCAGCATAATGATTTCGATTAACTTAAAGCAATAAAAAAATTGCCCATTAAAATTTCCAGGCAAAATCGAGTAATCTTTGAAACGGCTCTGGCCCGATTGCCATTGGCCCTAAAAACGGGTGAATGTAAAGAATTAAAAAATAAACAACACCCACGACAGTCATACCTAAAAATACCATCAAGAGAACGTGTGTTTGTGTTGATTTCATCTTAAACAAACATGCAAAGAATAAAAATATAAAGGAGCTACTAATGAGGCCAATCCACGCTGGCGGGGCTAATGCAAATTGCGCACTATAAATTCTGCTACGCCGCAGTTCGGCATATTCTGTAATAAGATTAAGTATTTGTTGATGGGCATTCGATTCACCACTATTTTGTGGTTTGTACTTAATTAAACTTTCCTCGATGGCTAATAATTTTTTAAAAGCATCGGGACTTAATTGATCTTTCTTGAGGAGGGGCCACTCCTCTTCAATGACTGTTTTGGTATAACTTCGAAGCGACTCTTTACCTGATTTATCGAACTCATTCGGAAATGCAGAATATAGACGGTAGATATTGTTCAGGTGACCCGCCTCTTTATTAACTGAATCACTCACATTGTTATAGCTTTGCCAAACCAGAACAGTAATAAAGGCAAAAATAATGCTGTATACCACTCCCATGGCATTGTATATAAATCCTGCATACATACTATCGTCTTTAAATAGGTATTGCGGTGCTTTCTTTTGAAAAAAATATAATGCAAGGAAGCATATAGAAAGAACTATCCCGCTTAACTGAATGCGGAGCATTAGCTCAGATGAGTCTAGCAATAAGCGCAAAAGAGGGAAATTCGTATTCATGGAAATGGGATACTTTTATTGGTTAAGTACAAATGCCTTTAAAGGCATTCACTAGACTAGTCTAGCTGGAAGCAAGTGTATATTCAAGTCTATTGCCTTTTGCATGAGCTAGCACGAATTAAAAATACGTCAAAATAGGGCTACTTTACTTATTTCTGCTTATTTTAATATCACCATTGCTAGAGCGGAACAAATGGTTCCAATTCATCTAACTGAGGACATCATTATGAAATTATTACCCTTTATCGTCGCCTTTCTGATTGGTACTGGTGTGGTGTATGCGCAAGAGTCTGCCATCGATAAAGAAATTGATCAGCGTTTTGCATTGGCCGATAAAAACAAAGATGGAAAATTAACCTTGGCAGAGGCTAAGGAGGGTATGCCTCGGATCGCGAGTAACTTTAGCCGAATTGACGTTCAAAATAAGGGTTATGTCACCTTAGCAGAAATTAAGGCAATGGCAAATCGCTAGTCGATTAGGGGCTGTTTCTGCAAGTTTCCAGATTTGTTTGATCCTTGTTACGATGTGTTTATTAAGCCCTTATACAATTTAGTGGTGGAAGAAAAAAAAGTACATGATGAAGTGGACGCTGGGAACTAGACCTTAGTAGCTTAATTTCCAGGTCGAAGAAACGATGTAACAGTACGTTCTTTTATAGGAAGAGCATGGAGCCATTGGCAAATCTTAAAGTGATTGAAATGGGGCAATTAATTGCAGGACCATTTGCGGCTAAGACACTGGCTGACTTTGGTGCAGACGTGATTAAGATTGAACCCCCTCATGTGGGTGATGCCCTGCGTAAGTGGCGTTTACTGAAAGACGGTACTTCGGTCTGGTGGCAAGTGCAGTCGCGTAATAAGCGTTCGCTTTCCTTGGATTTGAAGCAGCCTGAGGCTCAAGACATTGTTAGAACCTTAATTACTGAAGCGGATATTCTGATTGAGAATTTTCGCCCTGGCACATTAGAGGGGTGGGGCCTGGATCCAGAGCAATTGCTCAAACTAAATCCAAAACTGATTGTTTTACGAATTAGTGGCTATGGTCAAACCGGCCCCTACCGCGATAAGCCAGGATTTGGGCTGGTTGCTGAAGCGATGGGCGGTTTGCGGCATCTCACTGCGGAGCCTGGCAGGGTTCCAGTGCGGGTTGGGGTCAGCATAGGGGATACCTTGGCTTCATTGCACGGTGTCATAGGTATTTTGTTGGCATTGCAAGCGCGTCATCACAGCGGTCAAGGCCAGATTATCGATATAGCGCTTTATGAAGCGGTTTTTAATTGCATGGAAAGCTTATTGCCGGAGTACAGTGCTTTTGGGGAGGTTAGGCAAGCTGGTGGCAGCGCCTTACCGGGTATCGCTCCAAGTAATGCGTATCGTTGTGCAGATGGTGGTTATGTATTGATAGCCGGTAATGGCGACAGTATTTTCAAACGCTTGATGGGCCTGATTAGCCGCACTGATTTGGCTAATGATCCGGCGCTGGCGAATAATGATGGTAGGGTGGAGCGAGTTGCTGAGCTAGATCAAGCCATTGGTCTTTGGGCCAAGACTAAGACCACTGACGAAACACTGCAGCTCTTAGATTCAGCGGCAGTTCCTGCTGGAAAGATTTATACCGTTGCTGATATTGCAAATGACCCCCACTACAAAGCACGGGGCAATATTCAAACCATTCAGATGCGCGACGGTAGTAAGCTAGATGTACCCGGAGTTATTCCGAATCTATCAAGTACGCCAGGCTCAATTAAAACCTTGGCACCCGATATCGGAGAGAATACCGATGAAATCCTGCGTAGCATTGGCTTAACAGATGCTCAGCTCGCATCATTAAAAGAGCGCGGCATTGCATTTACAAAATAATGTATAAATCAATACACGATTGAACATGATGACTAGACTATTTTTTAATGACGTTGTTGCCCGGGATGGCTTTCAGATTGAGCCAAACTTTATTCCCACGGATGATAAGGTCACATTGATAGACGCATTAAGTCAATGTGGGTTTGCCAAAATTGAGGTGACTTCCTTCACTTCACCCAAGGCGATACCAATGCTAAGAGACGCAGAAGAAGTAATGCGTCGAATTCAGCGGGTTCAGGGGGTGGAGTACACCGTCTTAGTGCCGAATTTACGGGGTGCTGAGCGTGCATTTGAGTCCCGTGCCGATGAATTCAATTTAGTCATGTCTACGTCGGAAACCCATAATCGTGCTAATTTGCGAATGGATCGAGAAAAAAGTGTTGCTGCTTTAGCCGAGGTTATCCGTTTTGTAGATGGCAGGACACCGATCAATGTGTCCTTGTCGACCGCCTTTGGTTGCCCAATGGAGGGAGATGTACCCCAGTCTGTAGTTGAACAATATGTACAGCACTTTGCCGATCTTGGTGTTCGGGGGGTCTCTATTTGCGACACCACTGGTATGGCTCATCCTGCTCAAGTAAGCAAAATGGCAGAGGATTTGCTGCGAAAGTTTGATTCAGTACAGATGACGTTTCACTTTCATAATACGAGGGGAATGGGGCTTGCCAATATCCTTGCAGCGGTCCAATCTGGCATTACTCGATTTGATGGATCCCTTGGTGGCTTGGGGGGATGTCCATACGCACCTGGGGCAAGTGGCAACATTTCCAGTGAGGACGCCATCCATATGCTCGATGCCATGGGTTATGAGACCGGGATTGATCTCGACGCCTTATTGACGATTGCGAAGCAGCTTCCCCAGATTGTCGGGCATGGTGTGCCAGGGCAAGTAGTGAAGGCAGGCCGCATTCATGACCTTCATCCCGTTCCCCCTGGCTAATAAAGATAATGAATCAATACGTCTTATTTCAGATTTAAGACGTGTTGCCAGCTGCCATTGGGTAAATGCTTTGTTTCCATCCAGCCCTGTGCATTGACATACTTTCCTGTGCCGCCAATAATTGCTCTGCGTGTCGCAGTCGATTCTTCTAGAGTGGCTTTGGTGATTTTGTATTCGGCAACGCCTTGAATCAAGATTTGATTGTCTGTATTGTTATTAAAATAAAATGCGCCAGTAATAACGCGCTGTTCAATTCCTTTGGATTGATTAATACCGGTAGTGGTCATTATCCAATTGGTATTAACAGCATCGCCGTTACTTGCTTTGGCATCAAAATTCCAGATGCGGATATCTCCAACCGATCGGCCAGGCTCGCCGTGGTCAAGTACGGTCGGTTTTGGAATTTCACCATGTGTAATAGTGAGGGTACTTTGAGCCATTGCATTTAGTGAAAGAAAAGCAAGGATCGAAATTAAGATATTTTTGTACATGTACATTAGTCCTATGTTGAAGTTTAAAAAATTATGCTTTAGCTGTGATGTTCCATTTATTTCTTAATTCAATTACGTCGCTATTGGCGTAATTAAAAAAATCAATTTCAGTAACCAGATCAATTGCGCATTTCTTACCACGGCGCAATGCATCTGCAATACGCAAGGGGCCGTTCACCACCTCTAATTCATGACCTAGATGGGGTGCTGTTCCAACAATCGTCTTCAGTAATCCGCCTTGAAAAATACTCAGAACACCTAAGAATGCCATAAGCGCCCCAGGTGAATTCGTTGTCATGGCACTAAAGGCCGCTACTTCCATTTCACCAATACCGTCAGAGTCATAATCTGTAAGAACATGAATCCAATCATGGTGTGCAACGGCGTGATTTACACCGCCCATCGATCCCGGGAATGCAAATCCGCGCTGCTTATAAAATTCCCAAAACAGACGTCCCAGACTTCCTGGCGGACAAAACTCTAGGGCATCGTATTTAGCCAGCAATTGAGGCGATTGCTCAACAGTAAGCATGATTGCTGGTAATCCATACTTTTTCTCTAGCTGTACGTAATTAGGGTCAGCTAAATCAAGGGTGTGGTAATAATTATTGCGGTAAAAATCATGCTGCGCTTGCGTAATGGATTTATTTGCTAAATCCCTCAGCAACGCTAAGCCGTTATGATCAACACCTAGGCCATGCGACCAAGCAGTGATGGATTCACTTACAGCTGGAGAAATTTGTGGGCAAAGCATTTCAACGGTAAGCATCAGGTCTATTACTTCTTTGCGCTTTGACTGACCCGGTACCTGGTTTAAAAATTCCTCGATACTAATGTTATCGAGGGCATTAAAATCGCAATCATGCTCCATTAAATTCTTAAAAATAACATTAAGAAATTGAGGCTGCAAATCGCTATCCCACGTATTTTGGTGGCATGCACTATATACTGCCCTTGCCATTAAGGGCGCATCACTCAGGGCACTGTGTTTAAAAAACATGGATTACGTACTTAATCGTGAGAGGGGGGGTGGGATATTTTCTCGGAGATGGCGTATAGAATTCCAGTAAACAGAAAGACAACATGCAAGCCAATCTGCCACGCAAGATCCGTTTTATCTGTGCTATCAATTTCTAAAAATGCAGCCAGTAGTTGTACGCCTGAAATTGCAATAATGGAACCAATGAGTTTAATTTTTAGGCCAGCAAAATCAACCCCGCCCATCCATTTTGGACGATCGACACTGCGCTGCGCAATACCAATAATCGAAACAAAATTTTCGTATCCTGAAAAAATAATTAAGATTAATAAGTTGGCTATTAAGGTCATGTCGATCATTTCGAGAACGCCGCTAACAAAATGGGCGTCTGAGCCACTCCAAAATGTAGCAAGAAAATGAACAAAACCTTGCATAAATCGAATGGCAAGAATTAATAAGGTGAGTACAAGAACGAGATAAAAGATAGCTAATATCCATCTACTTCTAAATATTATTTTCTCGATAAGATTTTCAATGTAATTCTCTTTTTCAGGCTTATCTGGAGTAATCATTTTTTTCACTTTAATGGGGTTAAGAGGTAATGCCTTGATTATATTATTTAATGCTCTGCTTGATTTAATGCTTCTTTGACATCGTGACTCAAGTCGGCTGTAAGGTATTCATAGCTATGGGGTAAATCGAGACTGAGTTGATCGATTGCTTGAATTTCGATGGTGATGTTCCTTGCTTCGCAATGCAATAAATGACCCCCGTGTTGATGATCCTGCGTTAAAAAGTGCAGGTGATACCCGGGAACAGAAACCGAATGCAAAAAGTCGGGCGTCCAAAAGCCCACCATAACGCCAGATACATCGTTGAATGTAAATTCAGTTTGCTCATGCGCGATATCAACTAGAGGCCTATAGGAATCTTGTTTTGGCACTGATCGGGTTTTAACCAAATTGAAATCACCTGAAACCTTAATGGCGAAAATTAAATTCTTTGAGATCACAAATTGATCAATGGATTCTTGAATGGCACTAAATGATGCTGGCTTAGAAAGGGTAAATGACTGCGTTGGCTTGAAAAAGGTGGCACAAACATAGGGCGATTGCATCTCCAGCGAGGCTATTGATGCGCTACCATCGCTGCGGAGTTGATAAAAAATGCCATCGAGTAGCACCATTTCACCATCTAAATCATTAAACGTACCTAATCCAAAATTACCATGGCTTAAGATGCTTTGGAGTGATTTATCTTCCCGCAAGATCCCCTGGACTAATGCGTTAACGGGCGATGATACGTAAAGGTGCGTAATTTTTTTCACGCATTCTTCCCATTTAAAAAGTAAGTCATGATTAAACCAAGCCCCTTGCACTCCATCAATTCACGTTCTTCTATGATGAATGATGGGGAAAGATGGTCTCGGGTACTGGTAGACATTTGAATACGACCTGAAATCGAGGTGGACTCCATTCTGCTGGCTGTATTGACGGTGTTCCCCCAGAGATCATAAGAAAATTTGGTAAAGCCAATTACTCCAGCCACAACCGGCCCCGTGTTTAAGCCAATGCGCATGGCTAGGTCAGCATCGTATTGCTTGTTAAATTCGATTAGATCATCAAACATACCAAGGGCCATTTCAGCGCATATATCGGCATGGTCTGATCTCGGTATCGGCAGACCACCGACGGCCATATAAGCATCACCAATCGTCTTAATTTTTTCTAAGCCAAGCGCCTCTGCACGCCGATCAAACCGTGAAAATAAGTCATTCAACAGTTTGACTAAGTCGCCCGCCGATTTTTGCGATGACATCTTGGTAAAGCCAACCAAGTCACTAAACAGGACGGTGACCTCGGGATAATTACCAGCGATATTACTTTCGCCGCGCTTCAGACGATCGGCAATGGGCTTTGGTAAGATATTCAACATCAGCTTGTCGCTCTTCATTTGCTCCAGACTCAAGAGCTCTTTTTCTTTTTGTAGCTCGACTATTCGACCTTGATCGATATCGCGTAAGCGTTTCTTTTCAAGCGATGAAAATACCCTTGCCCTTAATAAGACGGAGTTAAATGGTTTAGGCAAATAGTCTTCAGCACCAATTTGAATGCACTCTACGGTCTTATCAAATTGTTCGGCACCTGAAATAACAATGACGGGAAGATTTCGCAGTAATGCATCTGCTTTTACTAGCTTTAGTACTTCCAATCCATCTAATTCCGGCATTTCCATATCAATAAGCATTAAGTCAAATTGCTCCGCATGAATTTTATCCATTGCGTCTTGACCATTGACTGCCTCTGTAATCTTTACAATGCCAATTGCATTGAGTTCGCGTATCAGCAACATGCGCAATGTTCTGCTGTCATCTACCACCAAAACATGCATTAAGTGAATTGAGTCACTCAATTCTGATGGGGTGCTAGCTGAAATTGGATTCGGATGATGTTGGTCCAATTTAGTTACCCCCGACTGTAGTAAGAGAGTTTTTCACTAGAGTGCCTCTTGAGTGCAGAATCAAATGGAATAAACTCGGATGTTCCAAGCATGAGATAACCATGGGGATATAGTTTTTGGTACATGCTATCTAAAACCTTCTTTTTATTCTCATTTGAAAAATAAATTAATACATTACGTATCAATATTAAATCGTATGAGGGCATTGCGGGTAATTGTTTAATCAGGTTTATTTCAGAAAAATGCACCATTGATCTGATATCACTATTAATTTGATATTCAGTTGGGGATACCCTCGAAAAATAAGTCTGAATTTGCTTTTCGCTGAGCCCTCTGTAGAGTTCAGATTCATTGTAGATGCCAATTTTGGCCTTATTTAGCGCTACAGTACAAATATCAGTGGCAATTAGGTTAATTTTCCATTTTGTTAATTCGGGGAAGTGTTCCTTGATTAAGATGGCGATGCTGTAAGGCTCTTGTCCAGTCGAGGCTGCCGCACACCAAATCGTCAGCAATTTACTATTTTCTTGGATTTTAATGAGGCTGGGTATGATGACATTTTTCAAGCCCTCAAAGGGATATTGATCTCGAAAAAACATCGTTTCATTCGTTAAAAGTGCTTCGAATGATTGCCAATGCATTTGACTCAAAGGGCTTTGAATCAGTTTCTGTACCAATGGAATGTAACCGGAAAATTCATATTGCTTTGCAATCGGCATTAAGCGTGAGCGGATGAGATATTCTTTTTCCTTGCCAAGGTGGAGCCCAACGTTATCCTCAAGCATGCGCGTAAATGTTTCAAACTCACGCTGACTTAATGTGGGCTCTGCAATCATGGCGTGCGTAGCATCAATTCAATTTCGCCCGGAACCGAGTCAAGCGGCATGATTTTATGCGCTAAATTGGCCTTTACTACAGCACCTGGCATGCCCCAAACTACACTGGAATTTTCATCTTGGGCGATCACATAGCCCTGTTTCTTTCGAATCTCGGTAGCGCCTAGCATGCCATCGCTTCCCATGCCAGTAAGAACAACTGCCAAGAGATGGTCGCCGTACACAGTAGCGGCAGAACGGAACAACACATCGACGGATGGCCTGCAGGAATTTTCAAGCGGCCCATCATGAACCTCTATAAACACCTGCGTACCTTTGCGTTTTAATTCCATATGCATACCGCCTGGGGCAATGTATGCCTTACCTGGTAATGCTTCTTGCCCATCATACGGCTCATCCACCGGAATGACACCAATTTCACTCAAGCGCTGTGCCAAAAAATCGGTAAATTTAGGCGGCATGTGCTGAACAATAAAAATAGGTACCGAAAAGGGATGCTGCCATGCCTTAAATAGGGTGTTTAGGGCAGCGGGGCCTCCGGTAGATACGCCAATGCAAATGGCATGAATCTTTTTTAAAGGGTCAGTTTGGAGCTGAGAATTTTGGGCTTGCGGTATGGGTGATTTAGTAAATTGAGCTACTGTGGTTTTGTGAACATCGCGCTGCAACAGTGAATTGATTTTTGGAATGAGTATTTGATCAATAGACTGCATGGCCATGTCGATGTCGGCCATATTCGAAGGCTTACCAACATAATCACTTGCACCATTGGTTAGTGCATCTATGGTTGTTGCCGCCCCTTTTTGGGTCAGCGAACTAAAAATAATAATAGGAATATGCGGATTAAATTTACGAATCTCTTTGAGTGCGGTTATGCCATCCATGATTGGCATTTCGACATCCAATAAAACTAAATCCGGTTTTTTATCTTTGACAAATTCAACTGCCTCTAAGCCATTGACAGCAGTTCCAGCGATGGCGAAATTAGAATGCTTTGATAGAGCCAGGCTCAATATGCGTCGCACAACCGCAGAGTCATCTACGATGAGAATAGAGGATTTAATTATATCCATGATGCCGTTCTACATCCCAGTCTGCATTGATTAAAAAACACGTGATTTTGTTTTAACTTTTGCAATTTTAGTCTCAAATATGATATTGGTATCTAGGATGAGCAAAAGATTTTTAGGTAATTGAAATGCGCCGGTTATGGCCGGAAACTCCGATTGAGAAAAGTTAGCCGGTGGTTTCTGCAAGTCGTCAGCCGATAGAGCAAGAATATCCCCTACCGAGTCAACTAAAAGTGCCGCAAGGTGGGTCCCCGACTTCAGAATGATACTGACAGTTTCAATACCCACATTACCCTGATCAACCTCGAGGTAGTTCCGCACATCAATCGCTGGAACCAGTTGACCACGTAGATTTAAAATACCACGAATCATTTTTTCACTTCTAGGAACAATCGTATATTCTAAATTTCGATTAATTTCTAGCACGCTTGTGGCAATGATTCCAAAATGAAAATCTGAAATTGAAAAGGTGAGGTAATGGGAGTTAAAGCTCATCTTATCCTGCAATATCAATCGTTTTTGGATAAATATCCGAATCTTGCATGTTGTACATTAATAAAATTTCATCTAAATCCAAGATGTTGATCACTTGATCATTCCAGATGGCATATCCTTCAATGCCTTTCTGGGGGGTGGCAGACTCAATCAATTGTTTTGGAACTTGAACAATTTCGACAACATGCTCGACTAGAAGTGAATATAGTCTTTGATTCGAGACGCAGGTTAACGCCGGTACCTGTTTTGATTTTGAAAAATGTTGAGTGTCTGCACCGTTTACAAATTGATTGAGTTGGATTACGTAAAAAAGTTCTTTATTTAAATAAATAACTTGTTTATCGCCTTGCATTTGAGTCTGATCCAAGTCCAAAATATCGATATGACGTAATCGATCCAGCGGTATTGCGATTCTTTCTAAGCCCGCAATTTCAAACACTAGAATTCCCATCATTTCGATGGGCGGATTGGTGTCTAATTGCTTTTCTTTGTTTAGAGTAGAAAGATCTTGCTTGCTAAAGCCCGAGTGTAAGGCGATGTTATCGATATCTAAAATCAGGGAAACACGCCCATTTCCCATGATGGTTGCGCCAGCAAAATAGGGGATATCGTTAAGCGTTCCACCTAGGGGTTTAACAACAATGTCCTGAATATTGTCAACGCTAGCAACAGCAAGGCCAAAATAAGTAGAGCCGGATTGTAAAAGCACGATGTAAATATCATCGTCTAGAGTGCTAGTAGTTGCCTTGAGCTCAAGCACTTTATCAAGATAGATCAAAGGCAAAAGCTGATTACGTAATTTAAAAACGGGTATTCCATGAAAATTTTGAAACTCATCGGCTTGCGATGTTGGGGAGAGTTTGACCAGCTCAATAATTCGATTTTCTGGAATTGCAAAGACTTGATCGGCGCACGTAATGAAAAGGGCAGGAATAATCGCTAAGGTAAGGGGAATCTTTAATTGAATTTGAGTGCCCATATCGGGCTCACTCGTAATTTCAATCGTTCCGCCAATATTAGTGATGTTCGTTTTCACCACATCCATCCCGACACCACGACCGGATAGGCTGGTTACCGCTTCCTTAGTCGAAAAACCAGGCTGGAAGATTAAGTCAATGAGTTCACTTTTGGAAAGTTGGTTGGCGACTTCAGGGCTGATTAATTTTCGCTCGATAGCCCGCCGTTTAATTAGCTCAACATTAATTCCAGCACCATCATCGCTAACCTCGATGAGAATCATGCCATTTTGATGTGATGCATTTAAGATAATTTGGCCTGTATCCGGTTTTCCTTTACGAATGCGTACATCAGGCTCTTCAATGCTGTGATCCACACTATTTCGAATGATGTGCATTAAGGGGTCACGAATCCCATCCAGTAAAGAGCGATCGATTTCAGTATCGGCACCATTTTGTATCAACGTTACTTTTTTATTGGTCTGATTCGCTGCATCGCGAATTAACCTGGGAAACTTGGACCAAACATGCGAAATCGATTGCATCCGCATTTTCATCATGCGCTCTTGCAGTTCAAGAGTAAGCAAGTCAATGCTATGTACGGTATTCGTAAATTGAAGATCGGCTGAATTATCTGCAAAGGGGAGCAAGCGATTTCGTGCCAGCACCATTTCGCTAGCCAGATTCATTAACTTATCAAGCGTGTCTAAATTAATTCTGACAGGTGTATTGTTTTCTTGAGTTTCTTGAATTTCTTGGGCAGGAGGGGTATTTAAATTGTCAGTGTTTGATAAATCACTACTTACTTCAGCACCACTTAAATTAACTTGATTGATGGTCGCTTCGGGTATGGTTTGATTCAAATCTTCAACTACATGCTCAATTGCATTGTCATTAATGATTTGATCATTGCCGCGCGAAAGATTGCCTATGGCAGAAATTAACAAAGCATCTTCGCCGGCAGGCTCAGCTTTATTTTTTTCAATGCTCTCGATGATGATGCGTAAAACATCAATCATTTGCAGTAAAACATTACTCTTATGAATATCTAAACTAAGCTGACCATCCCGTATTTTTCCAAGCAGGGATTCTCCGGCATGGGAAATTTTCTCTAAGCGCTTAAAGGAGAAAAAACCACTGCTTCCTTTTAAGGTATGGAGGCCTCTAAAGATATTGCCGATCAATTTCTTGTCGGTTGGCGATGCTTCCAATAAGACAAAATCAGAATCGAGCTGATCCAGAATTTCCCTGGCTTCTAGGGCAAATTCAGTCAGGATTTCGTCAAAATTTTCCATAAGTTTCTATAGTAATGGACATTTAAGGCGCTGGGGGAATAGAATCTCACATAACTATGTAAAGATAGCGGTAAATAGTAAATCAGTTAATCTTAATTTTAATATTAGAACGTGTTAATTCAACAAGGCAATTCGTAAATGCTCAGCTCATTTTTATATAAATTAGAAAAAAATACCACCATTCGGGCAAAGCTTTTGATGGGTTTTGGAGTTGTCCTATTAGGTACCCTCATTATTGGTTGCATTTCTATTTACGGCTATCAGGTAATGGGACAAAGTACCAGTTATCTATATAACAAAAGCATAAGTGGTGTAAGTGAGGCGAAAGGGTTGCAAACAGAAATCATTAATCTGGAAAACGAGCTGACCAATCTCATGCTGGCCTCAACCATTTCAGATAAAAAATTAGCAGAACAAATCAAGGCGGATTCCTCAGCCAAGATTGCGGCCTCCATTGAAAAAATAAAAGTCACCATCGAAACCACCTCAAGTATCGATATTGATCGCGAAGAGGTGAGAGCAACCTTCTTTGAATTGGTTGCCGTCTATAACAATTATTTATTGTCAGTGGAGCAAGTATTAATTCTAGAAAAGTCTTCCCCGGAAACTGCTGCAAAAATGTATTTTGGTAAGGAGTTTCAGGAACTAACACCTAAAATATTTGAGCTTGTTAAAGAGTACGTCCGATTGGAGTTGGAAACAGCAAAAATCAATTACGATAATTCTTTAAAAGTAAAGCAGTCGGTTACTTACGTCACGATTTCGGCGATTGTTATTTGCTTCATTCTCAGTTTCTACATTGCTTTATATGTCAGGAAGTCAATAACATCCCCCTTAAACAATACAAAAAAATACATTAATGATCTTGCAGAGTCACGCCTAAATGGCAACATTGACGGTATTGATTACGTCGGTGTTACAGGTCAAATTGCTTCCTCTGTTCTGGTGTTGCAACAGAATCTACGTCATGCAATAAAAGAAATTTCTGATAACTCCATGGTCATTAGCAGTTCCTCTGAGGAGCTTGCTGCGGTAAGTGCTCAGCTCAATTCATATGCGGAAGAATCATCCTCTCAAGCCCACGAGGTAGCAAATACGTCCGCATCCGTTAGTCAAAGTACACAAGTAGTGGCCTCGTCTGCTGAAGAGTTTAGTGCCAGCATCCGCGAAATTTCGATTAACGCGATGGAAGCTTCCAATGTGGCCAATAAAGCAGTCCAAATTGCTAGCAACACGAATAGTCAAATGGCTAAATTGCGTAATAGCAGCGTCGAAATTGGTGCGGTACTGGGTGTAATTTCTGGTATTGCAGAGCAAACTAATTTACTGGCGCTCAATGCCACGATTGAGGCAGCACGAGCGGGGGAGCTTGGTAAGGGCTTTGCCGTTGTGGCTAATGAGGTCAAGGAATTGGCCCGCTCGACTGCAAAGGCAACCAATGAAATTGGTAATTCAATTAATACCATTCAATCCGATGCAAAAAGTGCAATTGAGTCATTAGAAGAAATTACGCAGATCATTAATAAAATAAGTGATATCTCCAATGTCATTGCTGCTGCCGTAGAAGAGCAGGCAGTTACCGTGGGCGAGATATCGCGCAGTATATTTACGTCTGCCGCTGGCTCTTCCGCAATAACCCAAAATATTCAAGGTGTTGCGGATTCCTCGGGCAAGATCACTCAAGGCTCAGCTGAAATTCAAAGCTCTTCCGTTGAACTAGCACGGGTTTCTTCCCAGTTAAGGGCATTAGTGTCTCGTTTTGAGCTGTAATGATGGGAGACGCGCGTGAATTAGAGGGCGAAGAAATTGAGCGCGCTCGGCGCTTGGCTGAGTTAAATGCCTTTTTTAGGGCAATTCAACCCGATAATTCTATTCTTCTCCTCGATGAATTCTTAGATCACCTTGATAAACAATCGATTGGTTTTGCTTGTTTTATAGACATATTGCTGGATACGGATTTGTGGCAAGGGCTCTATTTCGAGAGTAATCCCTACCCCAAGCTGTGCCATGATTTAGCAATCTGCATCGATGCATTAAATTCCTCATTTGAATCTGAGCCTCCCTATCACTCGAGGAAGCATTTTGTCGATGTTTGCACTGGGATGAGCGCGCTCCTTTCGCAAAGCATAGGGAGTGACGAGGCAAAACAATTAAGTCCATGGATTGTAAGTAAAGAAGATAGCTGGTTACTGCTCTTTGCTGCAATCGGACATGACTATATGCACCGGGGCAGAATCAATTCGGTAGATTATGAAAATGAACTCATTTCCCTCAATGGCCTGCAACTTTTTCTTGATAAATGCAGTGATCTTGGTTCTGAATTCAAGCAGAATTTAATGGTGAAGCTTCATCAGTTAATATTACCCACATGCTTTGATTTCACTCCTCTGTTGTATGAAAAGATTAATAAGGGCTTTGGTGAGCCATTAGACTATTTAGCGATGCTTCTGACTGAAGCGGATGTTTTGGCGAGCGTTCTTCCCGAGCGGGGCAAAGTGCTCTCAAAAAGACTGTCATCGGAATGGCGAGACCAAAATAAGGAACTTTCGAATTATGTTGCGAGCAAAAAGGGGTATGAAAAATTCCTGCAGAAAGTTCAGTTTCTTTCAGATCAGTCAAAAAAACTGAATGTCTTTCATGTTGAAAAAGTTTAATTCGAGGCGCCTAAAATCATGTCCATGAAAAAGATATTTTCATTGCCAAAACCAGTGTATTTTTTGCTATTGCTATGCAATATCGTTTTAGCGATTTGGCTTAAATTCAGTTATGGAAGTTTTTTTGGATGGACAAGCCATCACTTTGAAGACATTCAAAATCTAAGCCTCGGTGATTTTCTTTCCATTGGTCAAATCTTATTATTGGCCGTCACATTCGATATGAGCGTTCGCTTTTATGCGAATGTGCACAATGAACGAAGTAAAGAGCGCCAAATACCAGGCATCTTGATTGAGGCGGTGACAGTAGTAAGTTATTTACTGGTGCTCCTCCTACTTTATGTCATGGTGTATGACAAATCATTTACCAATATTATTGCTGCATCGGGAATGTTGGTTGTGGGGGTTGCCTATGCATTCCGCGAAATGATTGCCAACATCATGGCAAGCGTGCAGATTCAAATAGACGGCTTAATCTCGATTAATGACTATATTGAAGTAATCGATACCAATCCCAGTCGCTTTTATAGAGTGACCCAACTCGATAAACAAATGATTACCTTATTTAATGATAAAGATCAGTTTATTCGCATACCAAATCGCCAATTTTTATCATTTCAATACGTTAATTTATCGAAGCAGCCGAACGGTAGTTGGTCACGACGGTATATACACTTCAATTTAGATGCGACAAATGACATCACATTGGTCATCAATGCATTAAATGAAGGCATGCAATCACTTATAAATACAAATACTAGTTTTTTACCAAGCTATCTGGCTTGTACCCTAGATGCCGTTAATCATGGCTCTAATCAGTATTTGATCAAGTATATGTCTGCCCCTGAACTATCTAAAACAAGCTCAGACGGATTTGTCAATATAGCCGTTACCAAGGCGCTGCTTTCCCACGGCGTGATTAGCAATACAGCCATTGAGTTATTGCCCAATAGGGCTTCGATGGACAATGTAGAGTCAAGATTATTGGCCGTTAAGCAATTTGGAATTTTGAAAGACCTTAGTAATACTGAAATCAAACAGTTGGCCAATACGGTATCGTTGCGATATGTTGATGCAGATGACTACCTCATTCGCCATGGCGAAGCCGCTGACTCCATGTTCATCATTTTAAGTGGTTCACTGGAAGTCATGATCCCTAAAGATAATACGTATGTTTCAGTAGCTACCTTGTGGCCTAGTAATTGCATTGGTGAAATGTCCTTGATGACGGGTGAACCCCGTTCTGCTCATGTCATTGCAAAATCCGATTCGACCTTAATCGAAATTAAAAAATCCGATATCGAGCCGATTCTTGCGGGAAATAAAAAGCTATTACGGCAAATGGCAGAGCTATTATCTCAGCGTGCTGCTGTCAATGAGAGAGTTCTGAATGAAGCCGATAAGATAGTAGCTAAGGCCAATAGGGTCAAAGCGTTAGTGTCTAAAATTGCTGGTTTTTTCAAAATACACCTGTAAAACATGAAACGTTCAATCAGTATTTTCTTTATATTTTCAGCCACATTATTTGGGATTTTTTCATCCACTGAATATTTTCGGGGCAATCCCAATCAAATTAGTTTCTTGATTAGTTTTGTTATTGGGCTTTACTTTGTATACGAATATTTAAGAAATATTTTTTTAGCATCTAAAATAGTAGCGCATCACTACAGCGCAACGCGATTGAGTTTTATTACAAAATATGCATTTAGTTTTTTAGGATGCATTGATTTTTTGGTTTGCATCCCATTTGTTATTCTTCTTGCTAATGGCCATATTCCGTATTGGGTTCTTTTCTTGTATACCCTCTCCTTACTAAAATTACCACGTTACATTCCAGGTCTTGCCATGATTGGCAATGTGATCTACATTGAGAGGCGTAATCTGCTTGCAACGCTGATGAGTTTGATCATATTGCTGGTCATATTTTCTAGTCTGTTGTTTGCAGTTGAAAACTATGCTCAGCCTGAGGTATTTAAATCCATACCGCATGCAATGTGGTGGGGCATTACTACTCTGACCACTGTAGGGTATGGCGATATGGTGCCTGTAACGCTCTTGGGCCGGACGATTGCAGCCTCAACCATGTTGATTGGAATAGCAATGGTTGCCATACCAGCAGGTATTATTGCCTCGGGATTTATAGATGAAATGCGAAATGAGGCTATTTTGTCGACCTGGAAATCGGTTAGAGGCTTTCCATTATTTAAAGAATTAAATTCTGAAAAGATATCTGATATCGCCAGCGTTTTAAAAAGCCAAGTATTACCTTCGGGCGTTACGATTTTTGAAAAAGGCTCTTTTTCGGATTCGATGTACTTTATAGTCGAGGGTGAGGTTGCAGTCATTGTCGAACCAAGGCCGGTATTGTTGACAAAAGGAGCGTTTTTCGGTGAGATTGGTCTTTTAGAGGTTGCGCCGAGAAGTGCCACTGTTGTCACAACAAAAAAAACGAGCTTCCTTGTTCTGACCATGCATGACTTTCATCAAATATCCGATCGGCATCCAGATATCTTGAATCAAATTAGGCATGTCGCCAGTCAACGTAATATGAATCAATAATTTATTTTTTTAAACCTGAAAGGAATGACTTATGTGTAGCCACCGTTTACGAATTCAACTGATATTCGCATCGTTAGTATTAGTTAGCGGCCCCATTTATGCGCAACAAAAAAGCGCACAAGGAAGCGTTGCTTATGAGAACATTACGGCAAAGCCGATTCCAGTAGAGCAGGGTCCAAAAACGATCCTAGGGCAAGACTTTAAATACCCCGCCGGCACTCCCTTAATCAAGGCATTTGACATTTTGATTCCACCAGGAAAACAAACGTCTTTGCACTCCCACGCCATCCCGCTATATGCCTACATCGTATCTGGCGAGCTGGAGGTAGATTATGGCAGCAAGGGTAAGCGTACTTTTAAGGCAGGTACTTCTTATATAGAGGCTATCAATTGGTGCCATATTGGCAAATCAATGGGAGGAAAGCCAGTGCGCATCATTGGAGTGTATTTGGGTCAAGAAAACCCCGATCAAATTGCACCCACGGACTGTAAAAAGGCAGATTAATCTAACTTAATTTACTCGTTCTGAGCTTTTTGATTCAAGCTTATCGCGCGTTCGATATAGTTTCATGAGATGGCTGCTCTCATAATCGGTTGACCCCAGGATCCAGTCCTGGTGAACTAACCAACAATACAAGCGACTTAGGGGGTAATTCCTAGGTCGTTTTGTCTTTTGTAGCACTCAGAGAGTAAGGAATCTTCATTTACCTTTGCTGCAACACCGATAGTGCCGCTTGTGCTACATTTTACTTAATGAAAACAGTTGATTACTTAGGTCTGGTTCTAAAGCATGAGCTTATTGCTATTAAGGAAGCTCTAGTTGAGCTTCGCATAGCCGCAATTGTGATTTTGCTGTTCATTGGCGGAGTCATTGTTTACCTGAAGCCATTTCCGTTTACTGGTATTACCATTGCTACCTCGTATGAGGGTGGTGATTGGTACCAATTTGGTAAGGGTGCTGTAGCTCCTTTAAAAGAGCAAGGTATTACGGTAGAAGTAGTTGCTACGAACGGGGCAATAGAAAATGCCGAAAAATTAAATGACCGCAATAGTGAGGTGAACGCTGGATTTGTATATGCTGCAGCGCTGTCGAAGGATCAACAAAAAGAACTTTATTCGCTTGGTAGCATTAGTTATGATCCGGTGTGGATTTTTTATAGAAATGATTTGGCTGGCAAAATTAAAACAATACAAGATCTAGCTAAATATAGAGTAGCTTTAGGCCCGAAAAAAAGTGGGTCTTATATCTTGACTAAGAAATTTTTTGAGTTTAATGGAATTCATATTGAGAGTAGCTCGAATTTTGTATCCAGCTCATGGGAAGACTCGCGAACAAATTTTCTATCGGGTAAGGCTGATGTCTATATTTTTATATCAACGATGCTCGACCCAATAGTAGAGGAATTAATAAATTCCCCAGATATGACCCTATTTAATTTATCAAATGCCCTTGCTTATCAGAAAAAATATAATTATCTAGATGCACTCACCATTCCAGCCGGTTCAATTAATATTGAAAAAAATATTCCAGCACATGATATTTCATTAATCGCGACTACAACGACTTTAGCTGTGCGCAAAGATCTACATCCCTCATTACAACTGGCTTTATTAATGGCGAGCAAGGAAATAATACAAGATTCATCGCGATTATTTTTCTCTAAGCGCAATGAGTTCCCTGCTTATGTTGACCCTTCTATATCCATTAGCCCTATAGCGAGGAATTTTTATAACTATGGACCCCCCAAAACCACAGAATACTTGCCGTATTGGCTTGTAGTATTTATTGATCGATTTTGGTTTGTAGTATTAGCAGCGTTTGCAGTTCTTTATCCCTTATCTAAACTCAATTTTCATTTACGGCGTTTTCGTTTCATCATTCGTAAGCGCCCCCTCTACGAATTGCTTTTAAATATGGAGAAAGAGATAACGGGTAAGAAACTGCCGAGCGAAGACAAAGAGAAGCTACTTAAAAAATTAGAAACGATCAACAAGCATGCCCATCAGCATTTTATTCCGGTTGGCGAAGAAACTGACTACTTTTTATTTGTAAATGCCCTGCAGTTATTAAGAAATAAGATCGAGCGAAATTGATGGTCATGCCTATTTAGTAAGAGGCAAGCAGATCCTTTTTTTGCTGAATCACTTTATTTCTTCAGCCGCTAGGGCTAAAATGGTCTCGTTCACCATATGGAAATCAATATGAAAATCGTCTCGACATTCCTTGTATTTGCTCTGATGGCCCAATGTGGATTTGCTCTTGCCAAAGGCAATGCCGACACGATTTTTTATGGCGGCCCGGTTGTTACTGTTAATGCGAAGAATGAAGAAGTACAAGCAATTGCTGTGCAGGGCGGAAAAATTGTTGCGCTAGGCACAAAGGATGCTGTTACCAAAGACTGGCAATCCAAGACAACGCAGGTAATTGATCTGAAGGGGCAGACCCTCATGCCTGGTTTTGTCGAGCCCCACGTTCATATCATGATCACTTCAGTATTTGAGGGTTTGGGATTAAATCTCAGTAACTTTACCTTGCCCTACGATACCAAAGAGACCCTCATTGCAAAAATGAAGGCGCACCTCAAGACAATCCCGCCCGGAGGTTGGCTCTTTGGCTTTGGTGTGGATCCATCCCGTACCAGCCCTTTCATGGCCGAGTTAACTGCAGATGATTTAGATAAGGTATCAACCACAGTTCCCATTTTTCTCGTCAATCAGTCTGGTCATATCGGTTATGTGAATAACAAGGCGATTGAGCTTGCGGGCATTACTAACAAAACACCCAATCCCCCTGGTGGCGGTATCTTTGTAAAAGATGCCCGGGGTAAGCTCACTGGAAAACTAGTTGAGCCCCCTAGTTACTTACCCTTTATGGCCAAAATGCCCAACCCTACAGAAGCCCAGTTATTTGGCGCGATTGAAGGGACCATGAAGAAGATGGCCTCTACTGGCGTAACCACTGCTTCTGAGATGAGTCTTGGCGGCAATTTCGGTGTGGATAAGGAAGCAGCAATTTACAGAGCAATCTTTGTTAAGAAAGCATCCCCCATTCGAGTTCGGGGTTATTTATTTAGTCAAGCGATACCAGCAGGGTACAAGACCATAAAACCCAATGATGGCGATGACATGCTGCGCTTCATTGGAATTAAATACGTAGCAGACGGCTCTACTCAGGGTTTAACTGCAGCGCTATCAGAGCCATACAGTTACCCCAAGGGCTCCAAGTGGAGCGGCGCACTCAATTATAAAGATGCCGATATCCAAGCCTCGATGAAGTCCTACTTTGATCAGGGCTGGCAGATTTCCACGCACTCCAATGGGGATAAGGCGATCGATCAAGCGCTCAATAGCTACGCCAAGCTATTAGCTGGAAATAAACAGCCCCAAGACCGCCGTTTGCGGATTGAGCATTTCACGGTAAACAACGCATCCCAGGCCAAGAAAGCCGTGCAGCTGGGCGTGGTTCCCAGCTTTACGATTGGCCATGTGCATTATTGGGGATCGGCATTCGATAATCATATTATTGGGCCGGAGCGCGCAAAGCGCATTGATCCCGCTGCTGAAATCAAGCGTTTAGGTGGAAAGTTCACGCTCCATAGCGATTCGCCGGTCTCGAATGTGGGCCCCCTCAATTACATCACGGAAGCAGTGACGCGGGTATGGCAGTTGCCACCCAAAAAAGTATTGGGATCAGACCAAGTCATCAGCGTCGATGATGCCATTCGTGCCATTACGATTGATGCTGCCTACCAAATTTTTGCCGACAAACTGGTGGGTAGTTTAGAAGTGGGTAAGCAGGCTGACTTGGTAGTCTTGGAGAAAAATCCGCGTACGACCCCAGCCGCCGACATTCGGGATATTAAGGTCAAAGAAACTTGGATAGACGGTAAGAGGCAGGCTTGGTAAGGTTTATGTAGTCAGGCAGTGTGTGTTTAAAAATTGAATGACACCTTGCTATAAAGAGACCAATCGTATTGAAGCTACGATTAGATGACTTGCTTGCGCTGGCAGTAAATGGAAAGAGAAGAAAACCCATGTTTTTCATGAGTGGTTATTCTACTTAATCCACCAATACGGCCACCTCAAAACCAGCATTCATCGATTTCATTCGGATTTGAAGTGCTATCCATCCTATTTTTGCAATTTCTATTAAAGTAAGCTATTACCAAATAAGGGAAGTATATGAACACTCTTGATGCCATTCGCCAGCGTAGAGCAGTAAAGCATTTTGATGCTAAGCATGAGATTACCCCTGCTGAAACCGATGCCTTAATTGATCTGGCGATGCAAGCCCCATCCTCTTTTAATATTCAGCACTGGCGTTTGGTCAATGTCAAAGACAAGGCATTGCGAGTGCAGTTGCGTGCAGCAGCCTATGATCAGGCCCAGGTCACCGATGGCTCACTCTTGTTTGTAGTGACCGTTGATATCAAAGCATGGGATAAAGATCCTGCACGCTATTGGGTGAATGCACCTAAAGCAGCGCAAGATATCTTGGTGCCATGGATTAATCCCTTTTATTCGGGCAATGAACAGTTGCAACGCGATGAAGCCATGCGTTCTGCCGGCATCCTACTGCAAACCATGATGTTGGCAGCAAAGGCGATGGGGTACGACTCATGCCCCATGGTCGGTTTTGATTTTAAAAAGGTTGCAGAGCTCATTCATCTGCCAAAAGACTATGCGGTCGCCGCAATGCTGGTGATTGGCAAAGGAACTCAGGCAGCATGGCCCAAGCCTGGATTTATTCCCAAATCAGAAATGGTGATCGATAATCATTTTTGATATGTTAAAAAGCCTATCCTTAGCCACTCTGCTGTTCTGTAGTGCATCCGCATTCGCGCTGGAGTTTTCTGATATTGCTACGGAAGGGCAGATTAAATACCTAAAAGAACGCCCCGACCCCGGTGCTTATTCTTATGAATCGCGAGTCAAGATTACCGCAGCCAGTTTGGAGAGCGGTAGTGTGCAGATTGCAACATGCCACTATCAACTCGACCCCATCCGTAAGGTAGTGATTGTGTTTAATCCCAACCGCATTCAAGCGATTGCAGTCAAAAGCATTGATAAGATGGCTTCAGCTGAAGTCAAGAATAATCAAGTAGTTTTGACTGATGTTGAGCGTGGCGCATCGATTTGCATTGATCTGCAATCCAAAGCCTTGGATCAGGTCGGGGCAGGCCAATATCGCCTCAATGCAGGCCCTCTAATGCGCCGCTACTTCGATGGCTACTTACCCATGGCAGCAAAAATACGCGTGGACTGGCCTACTAATATGCTGACCGTAGAGAAAACCGCCCCTTCCGAGAAGGAAGGCATTCAGGTGGTGCAGGGGAATGATGGCGTGCAATTGGATATGATTTTTGCGGGCAAGATGACGGCACAGATTGATTTGAAAAAGCCAGACTAATCCCCAGCATCAATCCCCCCATCTTTTTGCAGTACTATTTTTTATCTTTTAACCCATTAACGAAAAGCAGCTATGTCACTCAACTTAATTAGCCTCTACATTGTTGCAGCCATGATCGGCATCATGGTGTTCTTTACGATTGCAGTAGCGCCTACGGTATTTAAGGTGCTGCCAGCCGAATGGTCTAGTAAGTATGTGCGGAGTTTTTTCCCAAAGTACTACGCTTTTATGTGCTTCGCCTGCATTGCTGCTTCGTTGTTGGCTAACGATGCACTCATTAGCAGCTTAACTTTTATATGCGCGGTTCTTTTTGTGATAGCGCAATTCATTCTTACGCCTGCGATCAATAAAGCATCAGACAATAAAGACAAGAAGCGTTTTGGACTTTTGCATGGACTCAGCGTAGTGATCAATGTGCTGCAGTTGGCTATTTTTATTTATGTATTGTGGGTATCGGCCTAATCAGATCAATTAAAGATCATTGGATTAACCCATATATGGCTTCGCAACTGACCAATTTATATGAGCGGGTAGAGCCTTATCCGGATACCAATTTGATGCTGTATTACAAAAAAGCGCGAGCTTGGATCGCGGATAAAATGGCTTAGTAGCCATCGCTATGCCGTCCTCTAGCCCATTCGATCATCTTGACTATAAGCCCTATCCAGCGCATTCCATTCTGGAGGGCGAGTTTAATAGTTCTAACGCATTAACGCGCTCCATCCTTAATGGCCTGCAGCCCGGTCAAGGGAGCGTGCCCAAGAGCGATATCCTCAATCCACCCCTGTGGGAGTTTGGCCACCTCACCTGGTTTCATGAGTTTTGGGTTCAGCGCCGAGGTCATGTCTCCAATCCATCGCTACTCAGCAATGCCGATTACCTGTTTAATTCCTCGGATATAGCCCACGATGATCGTTGGCAGATTGATATTCCATCGCGGGATGCATTGCTTAAGTACAACACTGAGGTCATGCATAAAACCCATCAATTACTCGCCAGTTCAATTGATGTCGAAACCGCTTATTTCATGCAGCTATCCATTTTTCATCAGGATATGCACAACGAAGCATTTGCTTATATGTGGCAAACCCTTGGCTATGCAATGCCATTTGAGCCTTTTTCAAGCATCGATCCCACCATTAAGCCATCCGTACAGTACATTCATTTCCCAGCTTCAATGCTACAGGTTGGATCCGATCGAAATCATGGTTTTTTGTTTGACAATGAAAAGTGGCAGCATGAAATTCCATTGCCTGCATTCTCAATTTCGGAGCAGGCGGTAAGTAATGCGGAGTATCTGGAGTTTATTGAGTCGAGCGTAAATCAATCTGCGATGCTCCCCGTAGGAGTGCCAAGTCATTGGAAAAAAGAGGGTGGGGTTTGGTACCAGCGTTACTTTAATGAATGGCGCCGCATGTGCGAGACCGAGCCCGTTCGGCATATTTCCTATACCGATGCCAAAAGGTATTGCGATTGGCGTAAAGTACGCTTACCCAATGAGCATGAGCTGACACGCTTAATGCGTCAGTCGCCAAGCCAGTGGATTCATTCTCATTTATGGGAATGGACCAGCAGTGTTTTTTTGCCCTTTCCTGGATTTACGCCTGATCCATACAAGGATTATTCACAACCTTCGTTTGATGGAGGCTATCAGGTGCTGAAGGGTTGGAGTATGTTTACCCCGGACCGCCTGAGAAGGCCTGCTTTTCGCAACTTTTATGCGCCAGGGCGCAGCGACCATTTTTGCGGCTTTCGTACGTGTTTACTGTAAATTGAGTAAGCTAGCGCTATTAGCCTTTTGGCATTTTCTTTCACCTCAATCTGATTTCATTTCTCCCTATGTCCTATAACGGTCGTCTTACCTCTCTTTCCCACGGCGGTGGTTGCGGTTGCAAAATTGCACCAGGTGTTTTGAGCGATATCCTCAAGGCATCGCCCCTGCGCGCTATTCCGGCTGCCTTATTGGCTGGATCGGACAATAATGAGGATGCCGCGGTCTATCAAATTAATGAGAATCAGGCGATTGTGGCGACAACCGACTTTTTTATGCCCATCGTTGATGATCCCTTTGAGTTTGGCCGTATTGCCGCTACCAATGCAATCTCAGACATCTATGCCATGGGTGCGCAGCCCCTGTTTGCTCTCGCATTGCTGGGTATGCCAATTAATGTTTTACCGCTCGAGGTAATTCAGCAAATCACCGCAGGCGGTGAATCGGTTTGTGCGGATGCCGGCATTATGATTGCAGGCGGCCATTCCATTGATACCGTGGAGCCAATTTATGGCTTGGTTGCCATCGGCATTGTTGATCCCAAAAAGCTCAAGCGCAACACCGGCGCAAAAGTAGGCGACAGCATTATTTTGAGTAAGCCGCTTGGAGTGGGTATTTTGTCTGCCGGACTCAAAAAGGAAAAACTCTCCGATGCTGGCTATCGCGAAATGATTGCACTGACAACGAAGCTCAATAAGCCAGGCGTCCAATTGGCTCAGCTCGATGGGGTTCATGCGCTGACCGACGTAACGGGCTTTGGTTTGGCTGGGCACTTACTGGAGCTGGCCCGCGGCGCTAAGCTAGAGGCAAGGCTCGAATGGGATGCAATTCCGGTGGTAGATGAGGCGGTTCAGTTAGTTCAAGCCGATATTTTTACGGGCGCCTCCACGCGGAACTGGGCTGGCTATGGCAATGAAGTCAACTTGGCTAGCCATTTGGGACTTTGGCAGCAAAACCTGTTAACCGATCCTCAAACGAGCGGCGGTTTATTGATTTCGTGCGCGCCAGAAGCAGAGGCGGAAGTTCTGGCTATTTTGCAAGCGGGTGGCTTTGCTAGTGCCCAGAAGATTGGGCACTTCGCACTCGGATCTGGTCTTACTGTCGCCTAAATCATGTTCGCTGAACAATGAATTTATCTTTAGCGCAAGAAGCGGAAGCTGGGCTTAAGTCGACTCCACCCTTTATCTCGCCTAAGTTTTTTTATGACGCCATTGGGTCGCGCCTATTTGAGGCCATCACCCTTTTAGAGGAATACTACCCAACGCGCATTGAAAAATCGATTATGCAAGCCCATGCAAACGATATTGCATCAGCCGTGGGCCCATGTGACGTATTGTTAGATTTGGGCGCTGGAAATTGCGCGAAGGCGAGTGCGCTATTTGATTCCCTAAAGCCGAAACAGTATGTAGCGCTCGATATTTCTACGGATTTTTTGGGGTTGGCAGTAGTCGATTTACAAAAGCGATTTCCCCAAATTCAAATGGAAGCGCGTACATGCGATTTAAGCCAGACGCTGGATTTTCCAGATCTGGTTGGAAGAAAAAAGACCTTCTTTTACCCGGGCTCTTCAATCGGAAATTTTGATCCAAAACAAGCAAGTATCTTTTGTAAGAATATTTCAACGCTTTGCGATGGTGCTGGCGGTTTATTAATCGGGGTTGATTTAGTAAAAGAAAGTACGATTCTAGATCGGGCATACAACGATGCGCTGGGTATCACTGCTGCATTTAATTTAAATGCCTTGCTTCACATTAATCACCTGCTGGGCAGTAACTTTGTACTTTCGGATTGGGAGCATGTCGCTATTTTTAATGAGTCCCAATCCCGGATCGAGATGTACCTGCAGGCTGTGCGCGATATCGAGATAGTATGGCCTACAGGAAAGCTTGCGCTAAAGGCAGGCCAAATGATCCACACGGAAAATAGTTATAAATACACCAAGGCGTCATTTACGAGCATGTTACTGGATGCTGGATTTAAAAAGACTACGAGCTGGATGGATGACAAAGGGTATTTCTTAGTCTGTTATGCCAGCGCTACGTAATAGATCAATCACCGTTTAGTAATTGCTTTGCTAATGTTGCAATGGAGCGCATTTCAGATGCGGGGCGGGTATATTTCTGGCGTGCTCGGATATGCCGCACTAAAGATTGGTAAAAGGCAGGACTTGTTTCTGCCTTTTGCAACAGTTGTGCTAGTGCATTAGCGTCGCCTACTGGAAAATAAGCGGGGTAATCGTCACCCAGCAAGCCCCGATTGCCAGGAATGTCCGATGCAATGACTGGCACGCCAATCGCAATCGCCTCAGATACGACATGCGCGCCGCCTTCCATGATGCTGCTGATCACCATCAAGTGGCTGCGGGATAGTACTTGTAAGGTTTTTGCATGGCTTAGCTCACCAAGCCATTGATAGCGTTTCAAGCGCTGACTATAGGCAAGCGCTTGTTTACGCATCTCCGGGCTCATTGCCTTACCAAGATGGACCGCGCGCAGATTGCTCTCAGGCAAGGTAAATGCAAGGCTACGCGCAATACAAAAAGGGTCTTTTTCTGCCCTCAAGTGGCCAATCACACTTACTAAAAAGTCACGCTTCAGTAGTGGTTTGCGCAAAACAGGTTTGACGGATTGATGGATAAGCTGTGCTTTTTTCTTGAGCTTGCTGGGGATTAAATCGAGTGCTGCTGACTGTAATACCACGATGGCATCGGCCATTTGCATCGATTGAATTACTTCGGGGTGCGATGGCATATCGCGGTATAGATCGGTTCCCGTCATAATTAATGCGATGGGTTTATCCGGATGCGCCTTCTTAAATAAGGCAATCGATGAATGACTTCGGAATGCGTGCAGCGCGATGAGGAGGTCGGTAGGCTTACCCGACCATGCTTGAGATATGCGGACTGCATACGCTTTTTGTTCTAAAAACTTCTTCCAGCGCAGCGCCGTCATGCGGTTCCCATGCAGACTACCTACAGGCGCTGGGGTAACGATTTCAATATGCTGTGAAATGGCTCTATCTCTTCTAAATGGGTCTAAGTGCTCATATTAACGACAAATTGCCTTATTTAAATTGGACCCCTTGAAATTAGTTCGTGTTAGTACTAAAATAGTTTCAATATGAACTCATTAACGCACAGCGTGAATTTTCTACCTGTCTTAAAAGAACTCGTTACGACCTATCAGACGTTTGAGCAGTATTCAGCGAGGCATATTAAATCCATGGGTTTGACGATGACCCAGTTTGATGTAATTGCTACTCTAGGAAATCAGTCTCCATTGGCTTGTAAAGAATTGGGGAATAAAACACTGGTCAGTAAAGGGACGCTAACGGGGGTGCTTGAGCGCTTAGAAGGAAAAGGCTTTGTTTTCCGAGAAAGTAATCCAGAAGATGCGCGTAGCCAACTGATTAGCCTTACTAAATCAGGTCAAAAATTATTTGAAAGAGTCTTTCCTGCACACATGGAATTTCTTGAGAAGGCTTTTACCAAAATGAGCGCTACTGAGCTAGCTGAGCTTCGAACGTCATTAGCGGCGCTGAAAGCCATTTTTAAGTTAAAGTCCCATGAATAAAGACAAAGGGAAATGCCTATGATGTATCTTCGTAAATCCAGCGACCGCGGCTATGCGGATCATGGTTGGCTCAAGAGCTTTCATTCCTTTTCATTTGCTGGTTATCACGATCCGCAGTTCATGGGGTGGGGTAATTTACGCGTGATCAATGAGGACCGGATTGCGGCCGGCCGTGGTTTTGGTAAGCACGGTCATCGCGATATGGAGATTGTGAGTTATGTCCTTTCGGGTGCACTAGCGCATGAGGACAGTATGGGTAATATCGAAAGCATTCCACCGGGGGATGTGCAGCGCATGAGTGCAGGAACCGGTGTGGAGCACAGTGAGTTTAATCATGCCCCAAATCAAGAAACCCATTTTTTACAAATTTGGATTGAGCCTCTGAAGAAAGGGGTTGCGCCTGGGTATGAGCAAAAAACCATTTTACCTGCCGCCAAGCGAGGCACTTTACGCGTAATTGCATCGCATGATGGTGCGCACGATTCAGTCCGGATCAATGCCGATGCAACAATCTACGCGGGCTTGTTTGATGGTGCCGAAACGGCTAAGCTAGAGATAGATCCTGCACGTAAAGCATATGTTCACTTGATATCGGGGCAGCTTATGGTGGAAGGTCAGCAGCTGCAAGCAGGAGATGCATTGATGGTGGAGGGTGAAGAGTGGTTGACATTAGAGCGCGGCGTGAGAGCTGAAGTCTTGGTGTTTGATCTGGCGCCGTAACCTAAACTTCACTTTCAGGGCATCATAAGACCTGTCGCCCTTAAATTGACTTTGCTTCAATAAAATCCTAGGCTAGACAGTGGGTATTTGCGCTCAGCAAGCTAAGCAGATATCGGCTACATTTGGGGTTTACGACTACTTCCATTTCGTATAGAAGTGCGTAATATAAGAACTAAATCCCAGATAAATATAGGCATGCAAACACCATCCCCTGAATTAATTGAATTAACTTACGTCAGCCAACCTGCTGAGGAGATGTCCTTTTTAGGATTAATGCGCCTTCTCTATCACTCCTATCTGCGCAATCAAGCGCTTGGCATTACTGGGGTTTTGATTTTTGAAGATCAGCGCTTTGGTCAAGTGATCGAAGGCCCGGCCAACTCGATCGATCGTCTGTGGGATAAGATCCAAAAAGACGATCGCCATAAAAACGTCAAGTTGATTAACCGTAAAATCATTGAGCGTCGCAGTTTCCTAAAGTGGACCATGATCTTTCAGGGCAATGAAGAAATTGCCAATCGCTTGCCTGAGGTGAAGGCTGCAATAGACCAGGGTGACTTTCCGAGCGCCCACCCTTTGCTAGTTGCGCTGCGTAACGAAATCCAGCGTTAATAAGCTAATTATCTTTTGACGGATGCTAGTGCGAGGGCCATGCGGTCCATCGCTTCTTCAAGCAGGGCGCGCTGCGTACCAAAATTCAGGCGCACAAATTGCGGTGCATTAAATTGAGTCCCGGGTGACAGTGCCAGGCCGAAACTCAAAAATAGAGCATGGGGATCGGCGCACCCCAGCGCACTGCAATCAATCCAAGCCAAATAACTGGCCTCGGTCTTTGCTAGGGTGAGTGGGGGCATAGCCTGTATGCGCCCCACAACATAATCCCGATTACCCCGAAGGTATTGCAGTAGCGATTGACGCCATGCCTCTCCATCACGCAGTGCTGCCATGGTAGCGGTATAGGCAATGAGGCCGGGTTCTGCAATGGTGCGGTGTAAATCGGTTTGCATTGCTGCGCGCAAGCGGGGATTTTTAGCAACAGCCCATGCCAAACCAATTCCAGGAAAGTTAAATACTTTATTGAGCGACATCAAGGTAACGGTGCGCATCGAAATGCCCTGATCGAGGCTAGCAATCGGAACATGGCGATTTTGCTCATCCAGTACTAGCCCTGCATGAATCTCGTCAGAACAAATTAGCAAATCATGCGCTTCACAAAATGCAGCAAACTGCATTAGTTCCGATTTGGTATAGACCGTTCCGCCCGGGTTCTGGGGATTGCAGAGCAATGCCATTTTTGTATTGCCTTGGCAAAATGGATCGAGCGCTTGCCATGGTAAAACCCAGCGATCGCTCTCGAGTGCCAATGGTATTTCGGTATACGGGCGCGGAGCTTCAGAACAGGCGAGACGCAAGTGGTGATATACCGGCTGCGGAACCAGAATGTGTTCCGAAGGATTGGTTAGTTGACGCACGGCAGTGTAAAGCCCAGAAATGACGCTCGGCAAAATCACAATCCAGCCGGGATCTACCTCCCAGTTGTAGTGTTCTGCTAAGTAGCCTGCAATTGCACTGCGCAATGCGTCGGGCGCATGGGTGTAGCCAAAAACACCCTGCTGAACACGCGCCGCAAGTGCGTCTATCACGCACGGCGGCGACTGAAAATCCATGTCGGCGACCCATAGCGGTATGACATCATCACCGGCGTATCGATCCCAGCGAATAGAGTCGCTATTGCTTCGATTGACTGGAGTATCAAAGTTAAAAGTCATCAATGGATTGTACTAAGCGGCTGATTCGATGATTTTGATCTGAAAAATACAAGGTGCCAGCAAATCGAGCGATTTAAGGCTACTATTGGCGGGTAATTTCAATTGAGAAGGTGGTCTGCGATGGTAAAAGCCCTTAGAATTAAGTTAGCCCGCTGGATTTTGGGTGAGCATTGTGCCTGCTATAAGATGGGCTATCACCCGCTTGTCGACTTCCGTCAAAAAAGCGCAGACACAGAAGCAAAAGCCAAAGCACGTCAAGCCTAAGCTAATTCATATTAAGGAAACGTAATGCGTAACAGTAAAGCAGTTGAAACAAAAAACAAGCTAGTCACTATTTATAGTGGATTAACGATTGCCTTCATTGTGATTTTTGGCGGAATCTCAGTCTGTTCTTGGTTTATTTCGGCGCTGAACTTTTAAGTACTGTTTATCGCCGCATCGCAGAATGGCGATTTCATTCGCCCTTCTCAGTCTGCTTATCTTCAATCCGCATCCTTTTTTCACGCTCCTTGCGTAGGTCGCGAAATTGCCACCAGGCAAATGCCACCACGCCACCAAAGACGAGAAAAAGTTCAATGATGATGACGGGCGCAAAATCAGCCATGGCTTGACTTCATATGATTCATAGTAGAAATAATACAGCGCGGCTCGCATCTAAGTGAAGATCTTTCTTACGGGTGCAACCGGGTTTATTGGCGGCCATTTTCTCAAGCACTGTCTGGCCGCTGGCCATAACATGACGTGCTCGGTGCGCTCGGCAAAGCAAGCGGATGCTATCCGCGCGTTGGGAGCCTTTCCATGGGAGGGGGATTTACAAAACCAAAGTGAGCTGAGTTTGGCCCTAGCCGGAATGGATGTACTCATTCATGCGGCAGGTTGCCGTGATTTAACCGCTCCAGCCAATCTCCTTCTGCAAGGTAATGTCAGCTTGACACAGACACTGGTAGATGCGGCCGCAGCCGCAAACGTAGCGCAGTTTATTTACATCAGCGCGGCATCAGTAGTAATGAGTAATCCTACTGCGCTATTGAATGTGACGGAGTCCGCACCCATCACCCTACAACCTTATTTGCCTTATGCCCGCAGTAAAGCCATTGCTGAAGCATCCGTATTGGCTGCGCCACAGACTGCCATGAGGGTAGTGGTACTACGCCCCAGTTTTGTTTGGGGCAAGGGCGATAGCATCGATACTGAAATTGGCCCCGCATCCAATCGCGGTCAATTTGGCTGGTTTAGTCAGGGGCATTACCCATTTGCAACGTGCTCGATTGCGAACCTGTGCGATGCATTGCAACGCGCAATGCAGCACACTCAATCGGGCTGTGTTTTTAATATCAGCGATCGTGAGTCGGTTGATTTTCGAGCGTTTATGACCCAGCGACTGGAGGTCAGTGGATTTCAGGTGCCCACTTTATCGGTGCCACGAAAGCTGGCCTGGTGGCTCGGCGCTTTTACCGAAACGGGCTGGACGTATTTGCCGATGCCTGGAAAACCACCGATTGTGCGGGAAATGGTCCGTTTAATGGGATTTCCATTTACGGTCTCGATTGAGCGGGCAAAGCACGAATTGGGTTATCTGGGAGATCATTCGATCGAAGTGGGAATGTCCAATATTGCCTCTTTGATGAAGGCCTAGCAGGGCAGTGCTCAGCAATAATTGCCTGAAATTACTATAATCAGTTCATTGTGAAGGGCGGTATCCGTCCTTCGGTTTACCTCAGCTAGGAATGACGATGCGCATTGAAGATAAGGATCCGGCACGGCATGCGGGAATTGAGTACCCGATGGAAGTGGGCGCTCCTGTTTTTGCGCCTATTAAGGTAACCGAAGAAAAAGACAAGGCAGTCAATGTTGCCCGTCAAAATGCCAAGCAAGAGTATGACCGCATCATGGAGCAAGCTACGGTTTTGATGAAACAGGCAAAAGCTTTGCAGTCTCGCCTAGACGCTACCGAAATGGTACATGCCGCTAAATTTGGTTTTAATCCCATTCATGGAAAAACCTATTTTTTGTATTATGACCAGCGCAATCAAACCAATTTGTTATTGCAAAATGGCCCACACGATTGGACCTGTGGTATTCCAGCAAACTGGAACTACCTAATGACGGTCAAAAAACTGGGCGATAGCACCTGGGAACAAATCGAAGAAACAGTGGAATAGTATTTTATTTCCACAGCGATCGAAGCCGCAGTGAATACAGTCCTTTATTGGTTTCGGTCCGACCTGCGGCTGGAAGATAACCCCAACTTTATATCTGCATGCAAGGCTTCGGATACTCTACTACCGATCTATGTGCATGCACCGCAAGAATCCCTCATCTGGGGATTTGAGCGGATTGGCAAACACCGCCAGCAGTTTTTGCGTGATGCCCTGAGCGATTTGCGGGAGCAGCTAGAGCAGCTTGGATCGGGTTTACTGGAATTGCAGGCGTCTCAGGATAGCTCCAGCAGTATTGTTGAACTCGTCATCAATACAGCGCATCACCACGGTATTAAAACGATCTACTGCGAGGTGATTCAGGCGCCCGAAGAAATGCAGGAGTTGTCTGCCATAAGGCAGGCAGGGCTGACAGTACATGCCGAGCTCGAGTCAACCATGATTGCCGTGCGTGATTTGCCATTTGCGCCCGATGCAATGCCGGATCAGTTCACGCAGTTTCGCAACACAATTGAAAAAGCAAAGCACCTGTTTACCGAGCCAGTTTCAGCCCCAAACCATATTCCCCCGCTTCCAGAGAATTTCAAGCGATCGGAGTTGGCTGCCGATACCTTCATTCCACATGGAACTAAATCTGTTCCTCCAAATAATGGCCATCCACATAGTTCCTTTCCGCATTATCGAGAAGCCTACCGTGGTGGTACACGGGCTGCAGGAGCCCATCTACAGCAATACCTAGAGCGCGCACTACCGCACTCATATAAGGCGACCCGCAATCAATTGCACGGCCTCGATTATTCGAGCAAGCTGTCTCCATGGCTTGCCTTGGGCTGTATTTCAGCGCGCAGCGTAATGCAAAAGCTTAAGCAATTTGAGTTAGAGCAGGGCGCCAATGAGGGAAGTTATTGGCTTTGGTTTGAGCTCCTCTGGCGAGATTATTTCCGCGTGCTCCATCTGAAATATGGACAACAGTTGTATTGTGCAAGCGGTTTAAACCAGTCGGAAAAGCCGATACACAATGCCCGTGGTTTTGAGCATTGGTATTTTGGTACGACGGGAGAGTCGATTGTGGATGCTGGAATGCGTGAGCTCAAAGCGACAGGGTATCTATCGAATCGATTGCGCCAAGTAGTAGCCAGTTATCTTATTTATGATTTGCACTCCGACTGGCGTGCAGGCGCTGCTTGGTTTGAGTCGCAACTGCTGGATTACGATGTGTATAGCAATCAAGGTAATTGGCTCTACATTGCTGGCAGGGGTACTGATCCTCACGGTGGGCGTCGCTTCAATCCGCAGAAACAAGCCCTAGACCATGACCCCAATGGCAGTTATCGTGCATTGTGGTTAGGCGACTGATCAAGACACAATGCCGAGAGGATAGTTTGGGCATGGATTTCGACAGTAAGATCAAGGTCTTTGCCGTAGCCGCCTGCCATCGCAATAGCCACTGGTAGGGCATTCGCTCCAGCCCAGTTATAGACCTGTTGATCACGTTCGCGCATTCCTTCTTTTGTCAGACTAAGTTTGCCTAAGCGGTCATTTTCATGGGGATCTGCGCCAGCAAGATAGATAATAAATTGGGGATCAAATTGAGTCTTAACAAGATGAAGCGCATTACTTAAAGCATCTAAGTACACGGTATCGCCGCATCCATCGGGTAGCGCCACATCTAAATTACTTTCTTCTTTCTGAAACGGAAAATTATTTTCGCCGTGCAAAGACAAGGTGAAAATGCGCTCATCGTTTTTTAGAATAGCGGCAGTACCATTACCTTGGTGCACATCCAAATCAACGACGGCTACTCGAAAATCACTGCCTTGGGTTTTTTGCAGTACGCGTGCAGCAACAGCGGCATCGTTAAACACACAAAAGCCACCGCCATGGTCTCGGTAGGCATGGTGCGTGCCGCCGGCCAAATTAACCGCCACCCCATCGATGAGTGCCGACTGACATGCCGCAATGGTGGCGCCAACTGATCGCTTGGAGCGCTCGACCATACGCTGGCTCCACGGAAATCCAATGGCACTCTGCTCTTGAGGGCTGAGCTCACCGGCAACTACTCGTTGAATATAGCTTGGTGTGTGCGCGTAGAGTAATTGGGTATCGCTTGCAACGGGCGCTTCGACTAAATTAATCTGGGGGTGCGTCGCAATGGCTTCCCGCAATAAGCGGTACTTTTGCATGGGAAAACGATGGCCTTCTGGTAGCGGCAAGACAAAATGGTCGGTGTAAAAAGCCTTCACAGAAGTAGCAATCTAATGCGCGGCAATGATGGTTTTTGCCAATGCGTGGCCGCTTAGCCATGCGCCTTCGACTCGGCCGCCATGCAACCAATCGCCGCAATACCCAATGCCGCGTTCGAAATCGCAATGAAAGCGCTCTTGGTAGTTAGTGTCACTGCTGGCGTAGCGCCAACGATGGATCGCATATTCTGCTGGAGCCATGCCACCAATCTCAATAAATGCCGCAATCATTTGTGGGGCTATGGTCTGCGGATCGGCGTCAATGTGATCTTGGCTCCACTGTGATTGACCATGAATCACCCACACTTCCTCGCCAGTACGCTCGGGTTTGGCATTATTGCGCGCTACCCAACTGAGAATGCCCTCATTAATAAAGGCGGCTTCAAACGGCATCGTGATCATTTCATTAAAGCGCAGCATCATGGTCCAGCACCCTTCGGTTTTTGCTCGCTGGTGCAACCCAGTAATCGCAGGATCGATTGCTTGGGTAAGCGTAAGTGCTTGCGGTGCTGGTACCGCCAAAATCACCCAATCGGGTTTGTACTCCAGCAGACCACGTTCCGCGGTATGCAATTGCCACTGTCCTTGTGCTCGGTTGATTTGCGTGATGGTGTGGCTGTGATGGATTTCAAGGGACTGTGCCAAATGGAGGGCGGGCGAGGTCATCCACGGCGTACCAACATAACGGGGATCGCTGGGTTTGCTGCTTTGCCAGGTTTGGTTTTCATAAACCCCAATCGGGGTATGCCATTGCGTAGCCACCCCTTGGCGAAGCCAGATTGCCAGTTGATTCTGAAAGGCGGGATCACGCGCAGTGAAGTAGCGTGCACCATGGTCGCATTGCCAGCCATCGCCCTTGCGCGTGCTCATCCGTCCGGCAAGGCCCCGACTCTTTTCAAATACCTTGACCTGTATACCTGCTTTGACTAAGGCGCTTGCGCAACTGAGGCCAGCTAGGCCAGCGCCGATAACGGCAACCTGACTTTTTTCCGCTATCCTAGGTAGAATCAATGCCATGGCGTATTTTTATGAGCGGGGTCTGAAATGAGTAATGTAGATAAGCGGTGTTGTGGTTCCGGCGTTTGCATTATCAACCAAGCAGGCGAGTGTTGGTGCGGCCAACGTTGGGATGGAACGAAGATGAGTTTTGTGCCACTGAATAGCACTTCAACAACCGAAGCAAACCGTGACGGCCAAGCAGTCACTCCCAATCAAGCAAATAATCAGACTAGCCCGAAGTCCTAGACTTGTAGCTTCGGTTCAGATGGAATGCAGGAGCGGCCCGCTTGCTGCTCTGCTTGTTTTAGCCAGTCGGGTTTTGCGCCCTTAGCGCTATTGCCCATGTCACGAAATTGCTCCGGAGTCAGCCTTTTCTCTAAGGCGCCTACAACACAACTGCAATATGGAATAAAGTCCGCATCACTCACCTTATCGCTCAACCGTTGATGGACAGTGCGTTGTTGCGCAACGCACTGTTGGGTATAGAGCTCTTTTTGTTTTGAGCTGGCTTGCGCAAGCAATGGACTTGCATTAAGTAAGCAAACACTTACTAAGATTGCCCCAACGTGTTTAAAAATAGAGTGCATGCGGTATTCCAATTAATCCCACTGTGAGGAAGCTTCCTTCCTGACGATAGTAGGTTAATTAGCGAATTCGTGCTGCTTGATAGCGCAGAAAGGCTTTTCTACCGGCCAGTAGGGCGCTGAAAATCAGAACGAGGTTGGCAAAAAATGATTTCATGGAGGCTCTTTCTAGTTAAATTAAACGGCTTTTAAGGGAAAACCCTTATACCGACTATACGCCTTTAATTTTCATTGTGCAAAGCACCATAAAACCACAATTCCAGTACTCTTATTCTGGGCTTTGCAGGGCCTTTTGAATGTCGTTTGCGATGCTGGCGGGATCGTCTGCAGAGCCATACCGGCGGAGTACCTGCCCCTTACGATCCACTAAAAACTTGGTGAAATTCCACTTGATGGCTTCTGTACCCAAAATGCCCGGAGCGGCATGCTTTAGGTATTTGAATAAGGGGTGGGCATTATCGCCATTGACATCGGTTTTTTCAAACAGCGGAAAACTGGCCTGATAGCGCGAACTACAAAATTGCTCGATTTCAGTTGCGCTACCCGGTTCCTGTCCGCCGAACTGATTACACGGAAAAGCAAGTACTTCAAATCCACGATCCTGAAACTGCGCGTAGATACTTTGTAGGCCAGCGTACTGACCAGTGAAGCCACAGTGACTGGCCACATTAACGATCAGCAAGACTTTACCCGCGTAATCGCTCATCTGTTCGGTGTCACCATTTAATCGAGTAAGGCTAATGTTGGGCAGCATGGGATTTTCCTTTATTGGGATTAAGTCCATAAATACGGCGGTAGGAGTGGGCGGCTACCCCGTTCTGTAGTGCCTTGCGAACGGGTTTTGCGATTAGGTTAATGGCAGATTGAACAGCACTTCGTTCGAACGCGGACGGGACTTTGCGGCCGATGAGTGGATACGCCCAGTCGGGTAAGTTGAGAAAACCCGCTTTGCTAACGAGCCGCACAAATGGCCGCGAATGCAGGCTACTGGGGTATTCGTCCAGCAGCGTGACGATTGCGCGAGCCCGCTCACCGTAATGCAGCTCGGGTACATAAGCGACAATCGCCTGATCTGTATCGAGCGCTGTATCAGGCAGGTCAACTGCGCCGAGTCGATTTCCAATTAAGCGCATTTCAGTAAAGTAGCGATCAATCTCTGCGCTTGCTAAATGCGGATTACGGTAGCGCAGGTAGGCACGCATAAAACTGCTGGTTTCGGTCAGGTGAACCCAATTTAACAAATGCGGATCACTGGCGCTGTAGGGCTTGCCAAACTCATCGGTACCGGTAATGTGCCCATGAATGCGGTTCACTTTGTCAATCATCTGATTGGCCATTGCAGTCGGGCCATAGGTAGTGGCAGCAATAAAAAAAGCGGTGCGACCAAGGCGCCCCTGCAAGTCGGTACGAAAGCTAGAGTGGTCCCAAACCCCAGCGAGGGCGCCGGGATGCAGTGCCTGTAACACCAGTGATGAAATGCCGCCGATCATCATGGCCATAAAATCAGCATGCACTTCCCATGGCATGGACTCCGGGCCCAGTAAACCAGGATCGCCAGCAGGCGTAAGGAAAGCAGTAGGCGGACCACTGCCACCAACCAGCTGACGCACCATTTGCTGAATAAAGAGATCCACCATCCCGACCCTTGATCCAAGTTAACCGTAGAAGATCACTGGAGTGTTGAATTTAAATCAACGCCGTCCTCGAGTAGCTCATGAATTAAATCAAGCCGTAAACGTGGATTATCTTGCATCAGCAGGTGATTTTTTTGGGAGACTGACAGCGGCAGTATCTCCGTCAAGCGATTGGAGACCCAGGCGCAATCATCTAGGCGATAAGGCTCCTGAAAAGGCAGCTGACTCTCGCTGAGCCCTTGTTTTTGTACTGAAGTAATAATTTCGGAGAGCAGGAGGGCGGTGTCATTCAATTCATCCGGAACTGCGATGTCTGGATCGGCGGCAACGCACTGTACTTTACCCATCCATAAACCGTTTTTTTCGCGCTTAGACTGCAGAAGCGAAAACCGCGCATGCCCTACAGAGCGGGTCATATAGAGGGCTGGCTGGATTGGATCAAATTCAATAATTTTGGCGAGCGTCCCAAACTCAGATAAAAGGATGTTGGGCTTTGCCGGATCTTCTATTTCAGCGCCTTCCTCAATGCCAACAATCCCGAAGAATTCCTGATTTTTAAAGCAGGTTTTCATCATATCAAGGTAGCGCACCTCAAATATCTTGAGCGCAATGATGCCATCCGGAAATAAAACCGTTTGCAGCGGGAACAAGGGGATCCAAAAGGGTTTTATGAAATCAGTCATAACTGCAATGTACAGGATCTAATGCAATTCTGCAGCGGGGTAGCGGACACTACTTAGGAAATCACTTTCGATAGAATCGCCTCGTGGCGCATGGCCCATGATGGGATGCCGGACTCTTGGTTATTTAAAACCTGCGCTATAAAGTCAAGACTGAGCTCCTGGGTTGCCTCTTTCACTTGGTGGTTTAATACGGCGCCGCCGCTTCGGGTGCGGTCTGTAAACATGCTGTGTGAGCCGCCCTCAAAAACAGCCAAGGCTTTGCGTTCGCTCCCAATGGCCTCAAAAATAGCAAGGCGATCGGGGTAACCGCTAAAGTAACCTGGGATTTGGATATTGTCCTCGGTGGCCGTAATGTGCAGGGTAGGTAAGCGTACCGGCTGCAAAATAGAATCTACCGATTTCTGACCATAAAAGCGCGGCGCTGAAATCACGATGGCAGCCTTGATGCGAGAATCACTTAGTTCAACCGGGATATTGTCGCGATTGACGCGCGCACCAGAGGCAAGCAGCGTGGTATTAGCCCCATACGAGTGCCCGGCAGCAATAATTTGATTTGGATTGATTGCTTGACCCAGTGGATCGCGCAGTATCTGCGTCAATGCAAAGCGTAAATCAAATACCCGAGCAAGCGCTTCTTTTTCTTGCGCTGCTTCTTGCAGTCTAGAAACTAGATTAAAGGGATTACCAAACCAGATCGAGCGATCACTGCCAATGTGCTGGACATGAAGGCTAGCTAACCCATGGCTTGCCCAGTAGCTTCCCAGGTAGCTATAGCCCAAGCGCGATCCGCCGATGCCATGGGAAAAAATAATGAGCGGTGCGGGAGCTGCAGAGGATGATGCAATGGGCTGGTAAAGCCGAATCGGTACAGGGCGCTCACGCTCATCATCAAACCAATCGAGATCGTGGATCTGAAATTCAGCAGCTGAGGCAAATCCGTGCGGTGGAAAAAAAGCGAGCGAGGGCGCGGCTACTGCTAGTGCGGCAGCTGGAAGCTGTTTTAGAAATTGCCTTCTAGAAAAATGAGCCATGGTGCATTCTATTTTGCTTTTGTAAATCAAGTAGCAGGGCTACTGATTAAGCTCACCATGGTCCTATTACTTGCTACGTCGACGCCGTGCCAGGAATTGCACCAAACGAAAATGACCATAGCCCAGAACCAGTGCAAATACCGCAATTGAGTACTTAATCTCAATTCCAGTAAGGGAATGCGTAATGGTAGAAAACAGCGCAGACCACAGCATGATGCTGAGGTAAGAGACCACAATCAAGGGCTCCTTCATGCGCGTGCCATCAAATGCTTTGGTATATGCAACTGCGATGGGGGCCAATGAGAGAAGTAGGTAGAGGAATATCTTCATGAATAAGGGTAATGGTATTGCATTTGATCGATTGGATGCGCTGATTACTGATTACTATCCAAAATCCACTCGGCAAGCTTTTTGGCATCCGCTTCGCTTATCTTGGTATTGGCAGGCATCACCACCACACCCCATGCACCACCACCGCCAAGCCGGATTTTAGTACCCAGCGTATCCACCATCTGTGCCCGTGGTTGACTCTGATACCGAGTCGCGATCGCCTTGTAGGATGGGCCAACCACTTTACGATCCATAGCATGGCAACCCATGCAGGTATTCTTCTTAGCTAAATCCGTTGATGCATGCGCTGGGATCAATGGAACAACAAGGAAAACAATTGCTAAACCAGCAGTAATGAGAGTCTGCATTTTGAATGGAATCATAGTCAGCACTTTACAGGGTTTCACCAAGGCAATAACCCCATGCATCAACCAATTATTGGCTGAACTTAGTTTGAAAATGTGACGACGTGATCTGCGCCCAAGCGAATGCCAATTTTCTCGCCAATGTGGTGATCGTGGTGGCTTGGGACGTACGCAAATACCTCTTGGCCTGAAGCGAGCTTTAGAGTGTATAAAAAATCAGCGCCCCGAAAGGTTTTGCGTATCACTTCTGCCAATAGTGGGCTGGCATCATCGTGCTGAATATCATCGGCACGCAACAGAACATCCACGACTTTGCCAATCGGATCGTGGTGATCATTGTCTAATTTGAGTTTGCCGAGCTCGATTTCAACCATGGCATTGTCTTGAATTGCACCCTTTACAAATACCCCACGGCCAATAAAGTCAGCTACATAGCGGTTGACGGGCTGATGATACAAGTCATAGGGCGTATCCCATTGCACAATATTGCCGTCATTCATGACGCCGATATGATCGGCAATCGCGAATGCCTCAAATTGGTCATGGGTCACCAAGAGCGCAGTCACCCCGTTGCTTTTTAGGATCTCACGCATTTCAGAAGCAAGCCGCTCGCGCAAATCAACATCAAGGCTGGAAAAGGGTTCGTCCAGCAGAATCAAATCTGGCTCGGGCGCCATGGCCCTGGCCAATGCAACCCGTTGCTGCTGGCCGCCGCTGAGTTCATGCGGGTAGGCTTGGCTCTTATTGGCTAGGGAAACCTTCCCGAGCCAATCCATTGCAACTGCGTGACGCTGGTTCGCGGGAAGGGCGCCAAGACCAAACATCACATTCTCAATAACGGATAAATGGGGAAACAAGGCGAAATCCTGAAAGACCATCCCCACCCGGCGCTGACTGGGGGCTAGGTTGATAGTAGGGGAGCTAACCACCTTATCGTGCAACTTAATTTGCCCATGTTGCAAGGGCTCAAAGCCACAAATAGCCCTTAAAACGGTCGACTTGCCGCAGCCCGATGGCCCCAGTAGACAGGCAATGCTACCCGGCTCAAGCTGAAGATTAAGGTCATGTACGATGCGCATCCAGCCCTTGCCATCCGGTTTGGGATAGGCAATTTCAATTTCTTCAAGCGAAAGTAGGGGTTGGGTTGAATTCATCCCTATAATTTTCTCATTAACCGGTTACATTCGCCGGATTCACTGTTTTAGCCCTAACGATCGCCCCCGAAATGAGCCGAATTGTTGTACTGATCGCACTATTGCTCTCCCTGCCTTTGCTTGGTTTGGGCGTACCTTTTCTGTTTCCAGAGAGCATTCCAGGTGCTGCCAGCATGGAAAGTCAAGGAACCTTGGCGCACCTATGGGAATTTGTGCTCGGTGACTATTTGATATCCACGGTTATTTTGCTTTTAGGCGTAGCGGTTGGCGTCTTTATTTTGGGGGTTGGTAATGCGTGGTTAGTAGCCAATTACCAGTTCCCTGGTAAGCGTATTTTTGAGTGGTCATTAATTTTGCCGCTCGCAGTGCCCTCATACGTCATGGCCTATTTGTTCGTTGATATGCTGGATTTTTCTGGCCCAGTGCAAACCGGACTGCGGCACGTCTTAGGACTGGAGCGTTTGTGGTTTTTCCCAGACCCTAGATCCTTAGGCGGCGCCATTTGGACTTTTTCATTTTGCCTTTTCCCTTATGTTTATTTAATCGCACGCACTGCATTTTTAGATCGCAGTGGACGCCTTGCAGAAGTTGCCGAAACCCTGGGCTATAGTGGCTTTCAGGCTTTTTACAAACTGGTTCTACCCATGGCACGCCCCGCTATTTTTGCGGGCATGGCACTGGCCTTAATGGAAGTCTTGGCCGATTACGGCGCCGTATCGTATTTCGGCGTACAAACTTTTGCTACGGGAATTTTTCGTGCGTGGCTCTCTTTTGGTGATCGATTGGCTGCGGTGCAACTCTCGCTGGGTTTATTGGCCTTCGTCTTCCTTATTTTTTACATTGAGCAGCACAATCGGGCGCGACTGCGTTATGCCATATCGGGCAGTGTGCCGCGTGCAACCATTGCTAAAAAACTGAGTGGTAAAAAAGCATTGTTTGCTTTTACAGTGTGCGGCCTTACGGTTTTATGTTCTTTTGTATTACCGGTATTGGGCTTACTGCAGTTGCAATGGGAGCAGGGCATTACGATCGATGCGCGTTATACCGCTTGGCTTAGTAACTCCATCTGGCTAGCGAGTGTGACTGCGATTATTTCGGTTGTTTGCGCCTTATTCTTAGGGTATTTTGCAAGGGCCTCTAAGAGCGCTGCGATGCAGTGGGTTAATCGCTTGCTAGGCCTAGGCTACGCCTTGCCCGGCGCGGTATTGGCTGTCGGTATCCTCTCTTTGCTTGGCCTGATTGACTCAGCATGGATTATGTCGGCAACGGTGTGGGTATTAGTTTATGCCTACCTGATTCGCTTTTTATCGTCTAGCCTACAAAGTGTTGAGACGGGTTTATCGCGCATTACCCCGGCGATGGATGGTACGGCGGCTTTATTGGGGGCATCGCAGTGGCAAACCATGACGCAAATTCATTTACCTTTGCTCAAGCGCAGTTTACTGACTGCCGGCCTCTTTGTTTTTGTCGACGTCATGAAAGAATTACCAGCCACCTTACTGTTGCGACCATTTAACTTTGATACCTTGGCGGTAGCCACCTACCAATTGGCGGCAGATGAGCGTTTATCGGAGCTGGCCTTACCATCCCTCACTATTGTGTTGGCAGGCCTCATTCCGGTGATTGTGCTGTCGCAGGCGATGTCAAAGCCGCGCGCGTATTAACCGCGACCGACATAGGGCATATTGGTTGCCATAATCATCATGAATTGAATATTGCTTTCGAGTGGCAGTTGGGCCATGTGCAGTACGGCTTGGCCAACATGATCCACATCCATGCGCGGCTCGACCTTAATTGAGCCATCGGCTTGCATAATTCCAGCAGCCATTCTCTCCGTCATCTCAGTAGCAGCATTACCAATATCGATTTGGCCGCAGGCAATGTTAAACGCGCGACCGTCTAATGAGATCGATTTGGTTAAACCCGTAATAGCATGTTTTGTTGCGGTGTACGGTGCCGTCATCGGGCGTGGTGCATGTGCAGAAATTGAGCCATTATTAATGATGCGGCCACCTTGGGGATTCTGTGCCTTCATCATGCGGATGGCTTCTTGCGAGCATAAAAAGGTGCCGCATAAATTACTGTTGACGGCATTCATCCACTGTTCGTAGCTGAGCTCTTCCATCGGAATAGCCGGGGCGCCTGTACCCGCATTATTAAAAAGAACATCAATGCGTCCCCATTTGGCTTTCAAGGCGCTAAACAGATTTTTTACATCCTCCGGTTTGCCCACGTCGCAAGTCACAGCAAGGCAATTGCTATCGTTTCCGCCGATTATCTGGATAGCACTTTGCAGGGCATCGAGGCGGCGTCCAGTCATAACTACCTTGTAGCCGCCGCCGAGCAGGGCTTTTGCAGCAGCTCGGCCAATGCCGCTGCCGGCACCGGTCACTAGGGCTACGCGAAGGGGGGATGAGTTCATGGAGGACTTTCAAATAATATACATACGGAAACGCTTATCTTAGCGTGAAAATATCCAGTAGCCTCTGGGGCAGGGCATAATCCAAAAAAACACCCATGATCATGAAACGCATTCAAGCACTTCGCTATAACCCATATGCCTTATTGGCATTATTGGCGCTGCTCATCGTATTTGTATTTGGCATACTATGGACGCTGATTCCAGCCCCGCCCAAGTCCATTGCGATTGCTACAGGATTTCAGGATGGCTTGTATTACCGCTTTGGCGAACGGATGCAATCCTCTTTAAAAAAACAAGGGGTTGAGCTGCAGGTCCTTAAGACAGGAGGTACGCTCGACAATCTTTCATTATTGGCTGATCCCAAATCGGGTGTGGACTTGGCGATGATTCAGGGCGGCGTTGCGGATGTGTCGCAATACCCACATTTTGTATCCATCGGCGGGATGTTTTATGAACCGGTATGGGTGTTTTATCGCGAGTCTAGTTTCAAGGAGGCTCCAGACGGCCTGACTCTACTTACCCAACTAAAAGGGAAACGGGTCTCGATTGGTAACCCAGGAAGCGGCACGAACTCGATTGCAAAATTACTGCTCGATACCAGCGGAATCCAGCCAGCCGATCTAGAAATGGAGCAATTGACACCGCAAGAGGGAGCCTCAAAATTGGCCGCTGGAAACCTCGATGTTGTTTTTGTCGTCGCCGCAGCCGAAGCGCCGCTGCTCAAAAGCTTTATCAACCTGCCTGGTGTGCAGCTGATGAATTTTGTTCAGGCCGACGCCTATACCCGCGCGCTGCTGTTTTTAACTAAAGTAGAAGTAGCCCGCGGTCTACTTAGCATCGAAAATGATTTGCCCAGACTTAATCGGCAGATGATTGCGGCAACCGCAACCTTAGTTAGTCGCGATACGATCAGTCCTGCCATCGTCAGTCTGCTTCTAGAAAATGCACAAGCTATTTTGAAATCCTATTCGCGCTTGCAAAAGCCAGGGGAGTTTCCTTCGATTAATGGCCTCGATTTTCCATTGCAAATAGATTCAGAGATTTATTTAAAAGATGGTCCGTCCTTTTTACATCGTCATCTTCCATTTTGGACGGCCGTATGGGTGGGGCGTTTTGTACGTATAGTTATTCCAATTCTGGCTATTTTGATTCCCTTAATTGCGTATATACCGGCCTTGCGCAATTTAAGTCTGCGTATTCGTTTGTCCCGTATTTATGCCGAGCTAAAGGTAATAGAGCGTAGCGCCTCAGATCCTGCTTCGCGCGAGAATAATAGGCAGATGTTGGCGGAGATACAAACTCTACTCAATGCGATCAAGGTATCCTCCCTTGAGTCTAAAGAGCTGTATGACTTAAAAGGGCACGTTAATATGGTGCGAGAGCGTCTAAAACTCGATTCGTGACAGTGGACGCATCGATGTCCTAAAATAAGACGGTGAACCTCTCTCCGCCATTAACTCCTACCTTAGAAATTGCGCCTGCGATCCAAGGCAATGGCTTTGCAATAGCCTCAGCGAATTCGATTGCAGAATTAACCCAAGTCTCCGTTGCGGACTTGAATGACCTACGCATGCATTGGCAAGATTTACCTCGTGATCCCTACTTAAAAGACGGTGGGCGTTATCGCTATCGGCGGCACGCCAGTTATACGGTAAGCGGATCAGAATTGAAAATGGTCCCCCATCGTGCGCACTGGCAGTCAGTCGACTATAACGCTTTGCACGGTGGCATTGAGCGGTGGTTTGAGCCGATAACACCAGCTTTGGCAAATAACGTGTGCTGGCAGACCCTAATAAAAAACACCGCAGGACTTTTAAGTTCCCTCAAGCCAGTCACAACCTGGTTCATTGAAGCGCATCAATTTCGCATCGATACGAGCGACGGCATTGGTAGGCCGACTCCGGAGGGTGCACACAGGGATGGTGTCGATTTCGTTGCCGTATTTTTGATTGACCGTCATAACATCAAAGGTGGTGAAACCCGTATCTTTGAGGTCAATACTTCCACTGGTTTACGCTTCACTTTAACTGAGCCTTGGTCTGTCTTATTGATGAATGACGAACGCATGATTCATGAAACAACGCCGATTCAGCCAACTTTGCCGAAGGGCTATCGGGATACCTTAGTACTAACCTTTCGTTCAAATGGGTTTCAAGATTCACCCAAAACCAATCAACAGTAATCATTAAGCCGAACTGCGAACAGAATAGGTGAGCACGATTTCAAAAAAAATAGGATGTACTCCGCTGATGCTAATGGCGCAAGTTTGTACCTTGCTCGGCTTTGCCTGTTATGCAGTGACGCTCACCACCTTGCAATCTGAGTGGGCGCTGAGTAATTTTGAGGCGGGGTTAATTGCTAGTGCCTATTTCTTTGGCTACATCGTTGTGGTGCCCCTAGCTACCGTGTTAACTGATCGCATCGATGCGCGAAATATTTATTTCTTGGGTGGCTTATTTAGCGTTACAGGCCTATTGGGTATGGGCCTTTTTGCGAGTGGTTTTTATTCTGCTTTTTTCTTTATGGCTTTAAATGGCGCCGGCCTGGCGGGGACGTATATGCCAGGTTTGAAGGTATTGTCTGATCGCGTGCAGCACGGTGAGGTCACACGGCATATCTCGTTTTACACCGCATTTTTTGGAATTGGTGCGGGTTTGTCTTATCTCATCTCAGGCTGGATCTTAGAGGCCTTCGGATGGGAGGCTGTGTTCGAGTGGATTGCCATCGGACCATTACTCGCATTCTTAATTGTCTGGCTTTTGATTCCAGCCTTAGATAAGCCCGAATGGCATGGCCCCGTTCAGATTCAATTAAGTGATGTCTTTCCCTTAAAAAAATGGCAGATGGTGCTGCAAAATAAAGAGGCATCTGGCTATATTTTTGGATACACCGCGCATTCTCTAGAGCTGTTTGCATCACGCAGCTGGTTGGTGGCTTTCTTCATGTTCTGTACTGCGTATACCGGTGAAGCTTTTTTCTTGGCTGCGACGACCTTGGCTGGCGTGATTAATTTCTTTGGCGTGCCTGCATCGATTCTGGGCAATGAAATGGCGCTCAAAATAGGTAGACAGAATTGGATTTGTTTTGTCATGCTCACCAGCGCGATCTTGGGTATTGCATTGGCTGCAGTCACCGGTCAGGGCTGGTGGGTGATCGCTCTGCTAGCTACGGGCCATTCGACTTTTATTATGGCAGATTCTGCCACCTTGACTGCGGGTCTAGTAACCAGCGCACAGCCACAGATCAAAGGCGCTGCAATGGGCCTACATTCCCTGATGGGTTTTGGTGGTGGCTTGCTAGGACCTGCCATCTTTGGCTTTGTTTTGGATCTATCTGGATCGCAGGAATCGCAGTCAGCCTGGGTATGGGCCTACTTCTCAATTGTGATTTGGGGAGTACTCTTTGTACTCTTTGAGCGCCGTAATGGGTGGTCCAAGCGAAAACCCAGCCCACCCTCGCGCTGAGGTGAATATGGCGCAGGTGTGCTATCACTGTGGCAGTGATGTTGCTGCGAATACATATCTAAAGATAGAGCTTGGTGGTACCTACCGATCTTTTTGTTGCTCCGGCTGTATGGCGATTGCTCAAACCATTCATGGTGAGGGACTGGAAGTTTTTTATGCTCGCCGAGTGCCGGGCGATAAGCCGAATGCGGATGGTATTAGTGAGGCAATACCAGAGCGACTGCTGCCCTATGATGACCCGCTCTTACTCGCACGTTTTACTAAATCCATCAGCGATACCCAGCTAGAAACTACCTTAAAACTAGAAAAGATTCGCTGCGCTGCGTGTGTATGGCTCTGCGAACATTTTGTCAGGCGCATACCGGGTGTGCACGATGTCCAAATTAATTATGTAACGCAAAAGGCTCGCATCCAGTTTGATCCAAGGCAAGCTAGCTTAGCTGGTTTATTGCATGCAATAGAGCGCATTGGTTATGGCGCTTGGCCATTTGAACCTTCGCTGGCGATTGAAAAAGCCAGGAAAGAGCGGCGGCAATTACTCACCCGTTTGGGAGTTGCTCTATTGGGCATGATGCAGGTCATGATGTATGCGTGGCCTACTTATCTGGGCGATAGTGACATCAGTGCGGAATCCGAGCTGCTGCTCAATTGGGCAAGTTGGGCATTAACCATACCGGTGATAGTCTATTCGGCAGGCCCTATCTTTCAATCTGCATGGCATAGTATGCGGCTCTTTAGATCGAGCAAGATGTTGGGTATGGATGTACCGATTGCCTTGGCATTAGCGCTCGCATTTATTGCGGGCACCATTAACTTAGTCAATGGTTCAGGTGAACATTATTTTGATTCGATCACCATGTTCATTGCTTTTATTCTGGGCGCACGTTATATCGAATTACTAGCACGCCAGGATGCGCAGGGCGGGGCAGAGGCGCTTGCTAAGCAGTTACCTGCGACTTGTGAGCGTTTTACGCATTACCCCGAATCGACCGAGCTGAAATCAGTGCCTGTCGTTAAATGCCAAATCGGCGACTATTTGCGCGTACCAGCAGGCGCGGTGATTCCGGCTGACGGCAGTCTCGTTGCGGGTGACTGTAGTCTAGATGAATCCTTGCTGACGGGTGAATCCAAGCCCATTCAAAAGAAGATTGGTGATACCTTGTATGCAGGGACGCACAATATTCAAAATCCATTTGTAATGCAAATCACCGCAGTAGGGCAATCCACTCGCATTGCCGGTATTGCCGCTTTGTTGGATAACGCCTTGCAAGCCAAGCCTGCTCTGCTTGGCTTGGCTGAAAAATGGGCAGGTCAGTTTGTTCTCTTTTTAATTGGCAGCGCCGTTCTATCGACGGCTGTTTGGCTTGCGATTGATCCCACTAAAGCCTGGACAGTTCTAGTTGCCGTATTAGTAGCAAGCTGCCCATGCGCACTCTCCCTCGCGGTGCCCACTGCCATGGCAGCATCCCAAGGGGCCGTCACTAAACTGGGGCTACTGATCGTACGGGGTCATGTGATGGAAAGTTTGGCTAAGGTTACAGACATTGTTTTAGATAAGACCGGCACCTTGACCATGGGGGAGCCTGAGTTAACAGAAGTTGAATTGTTTCGTGCCGATATTGATCGTTCGATGGCGCTTGTGATTGCTGCGGGACTGGAGGAAGGGCAATCCCACCCGTTAGCAATGGCATTTATTCGTGCCGCCCATCAAGCGGGGCTTACCCCCAATTCACCTGGGATCCTTGTCAATAATCAGCTAGGTTCTGGAGTGCGCGCTGGTAACTTTGTTTTAGGTAGTCAATCTTGGATGCGGTCACTCGGTCACATGAAGGAGGCTATGCATCCACATTCTGGTGAGTACAGCGCTGTTTTTTTGGCCGATGAACAAGGCTTAATTGCCCGCTTCGTATTTTTAGATACGCCAAGGGCTGGCGTCAGTGAATTACTTGCTATGGCTAAGCGCCGCGGCATTACCGTTCATATGGTATCCGGTGATGACGCCGCGACGGTAAGTTGGTGGGCAAGCCATTTTGGAATGACACAGTTTCACAGTACCGTCTCACCCGAAGGCAAGTATGCATTTATTGAAGCCCTTCAGGCCGATGGCAGAATCTGTTTAGCAATTGGCGATGGTATTAATGACGCACCCCTACTAGCGAAGTCCAATGTTTCGGTAGCGATTGGCTCGGGCTCACCGCTGGCCTCTGCTAGTGCCGATGCCATCCTCATGGCGACCTCCTTGGCGCCACTAGCCAAAGCACTCTTGATGGCAGATCGTACAAAAGCCGTCATTCAGCAAAGCCTATTGTGGGCCTTCATTTACAACGTTGTAGCAATTCCAGTGGCGATGATGGGCTGGGTTAATCCATGGGTTGCCGGTATTGGCATGGCTTTATCCTCACTGGCCGTTACCCTAAATGCGTGGCGGCTGCGCAAAGTGTAGTTTGCTAGCGTATTTTCCGTATAGCAGGCGGGTTACGCTAGACTGCAGTAATGGAAAGCCTGTTCCTTTTAATACCACTGTCGTTGCTGCTCATTGCCTTTTTAGCCTATCTCTTTTATTGGGCCGTAAAAACCGGGCAGTTTGATGATTTAAATGGTCCAGGCGAAGCCATTCTGATGGACGATGACGCGCCTAAAGCAGAAAAATTAAATCCGCTTCCTGATCTCAAGTCAAAACCTAAATCCCGCTAGCAATTCCTAGTTGCAGCGAATAAGTTAGCTCGCCAGAGCAATTAGGCTCGCCTCGTTTGATATAGATCAAATCATCAATACACCCTTAAATCGATAATCAATTGCACTGTTGAGTACGATTTAGAGCAGCTTATCGCCATGATTTGCATAAGGGAGAAGCCATGGGCGGCACCGTGGGTAGTTACCAGGATCACTTCAATTACAAGGTGGTTAGTCAATTCGCCATTGCGACGATCATCTGGGGCATTGTGGGTATGCTGGTTGGGGTGATACTGGCGGCGCAATTGGTTTGGCCGGAAATTACCTTTAACATCGCGTGGCTGAGTTACGGACGTTTGCGCCCACTGCATACCAATGCGGTTATCTTTGCATTCGGTGGCAGTGCGCTGTTTGCGACCTCCTATTACATTGTCCAGCGCACCTGTCAGGTGCGCTTGTTTTCCGATAAATTAGCGGCTTTCACCTTCTGGGGTTGGCAGGCTGTGATTGTTGCTGCTGCAATTACCTTACCCTTGGGCATTAGTACCTCGAAAGAATACGCCGAGCTTGAGTGGCCAATTGATATTCTCATTACGGTAGTGTGGGTTGCCTATGCGGTGGTCTTCTTTGGCACCATCATGCAACGCAAGACGAAACACATTTATGTATCGAACTGGTTCTTTGGTGCGTATATCCTAACGATTGCGCTCTTGCACATTGTCAATAATATTGAAATGCCGGCAAGCCTGTTTAAGTCTTATTCCGCTTATTCAGGTACGCAAGATGCCATGATTCAATGGTGGTATGGCCATAATGCGGTTGGTTTTTTCTTGACCACGAGCTTTTTGGGAATGATGTATTACTTTATTCCAAAGCAAGCGGAGCGCCCAATCTATTCCTATCGTTTATCGATTGTTCACTTTTGGGCCTTGAACTTTACTTATATGTGGGCTGGCCCACACCACTTGCAGCACACTGCATTGCCTGACTGGACACAGTCTTTAGGTATGGTCTTTTCAATTATCCTGCTTGCGCCATCCTGGGGCGGCATGATTAACGGCATTATGACGCTTTCGGGGGCTTGGCATAAATTGCGCACAGACCCCATCCTCAAGTTTCTTGTAGTTGCATTGTCCTTCTACGGCATGTCGACTTTTGAAGGCTCGATGATGTCAATTAAGACAGTGAATAGCTTGTCCCATTACACCGATTGGACTATTGGGCACGTGCACTCTGGAGCACTAGGCTGGGTGGCCATGATTACGATTGGCTCACTCTATTATTTAATACCCCGTTTAGTAGGCCAAAAGGAGATGTATAGCACTCGAATGATTGAGTTGCATTTTTGGATTGCAACCTTGGGTGTGGTTATCTACATTGCAGCCATGTGGATCGCGGGTGTGATGCAAGGACTGATGTGGCGTGCATTTGAATCAGACGGCACCCTGACTTACAGCTTTGTTGAGTCCGTGAAAGCAACTTATCCCTTCTACGTCATTCGTTTGATTGGGGGCTTATGCTATCTCGGCGGCATGCTGCTGATGGCCTATAACGTCTATAAAACCTTGCAAAACAAAACGTTCATTGACGCGCCTATACCTGCGCCGTTAGTGATGGCACATTAAGGAGAAGAAAAGCCATGTCTAAGCCATATAAATTCTTTTCCCATGAAACCTTTGAACGCAATGTCGGTTGGTTAATCATTGCAACGATTATTGTTGTATCGATTGCTGGTTTGGTACAAATTGTGCCCCTGTTTTTTCAGCACTCCACCACCCAGCCATCGCCAGGCATCGTCCCATTCCCGGCCCTCAGTCTTGCAGGTCGTGATATCTATCAACGTGAGGGCTGTGTGGGCTGTCACTCGCAACAAATTCGTACGCTGCGCTCCGAGACCGAGCGCTATGGTCCGTATTCATTGGCAGGTGAGTCGGTCTACGATCACCCTTTCTTGTGGGGCAGTAAGCGTACCGGACCGGATCTAGCCCGCGTGGGTGGGCGTTATTCGGATGAGTGGCATCGCATTCATTTTCGCAACCCGCGGGATGTCGTTCCAGAATCGAATATGCCTGCCTATCCCTATCTTCAATATGCAGCAGCCAATGCAGGCAGCATTCAGGCGCATATGCGCGCTTTGCGTCGACTTGGAGTCCCCTATACCGAAGAGGAAATTGCGAATGCACCTAAGGAGCTGGAGTCTAAAACAGAAGAGGATGCATTAATTGCCTATATGCAAGGTTTGGGTATTCATCGCAGATCAACCAACGCAGCAGCCACCACCACTTCTCCTGTGAGCATTGGCAAATAAAGGGAAAAGACATGATCGAAATCATTGCCCCCTATCTATCTGCCATTTCAACTGTATTGGGTTTAACGGCTTTTCTACTCATTATTTGGTGGGCATGGTCAGCTAAGCGGCAGCCAGCCAATCAAGAGTCCGCCGAGCTGCCTTTTGATCTACCCGATGAATTTACTAAGGAAAAGAAATGAGTGACTTTATCGATTCCTACTGGAGCATATTCATTGCTGCTATTACCTTAATTGGTATTGTGTGGTGTGTCTGGTTACTGGGGTCTCAGCGCAAGGTAACGGTAGAGCAAAATGCAGATGGCAGTGTTGCCGATACCGGGCACGTTTGGGATGGTGATTTACGCGAACTCAATAACCCTCTGCCACGCTGGTGGGCTTGGATGTTCCTGTTATCGTGCGTTTTTAGCCTAATTTACCTCGTGCTGTATCCCGGCCTTGGATCTTACCCGGGTCTACTGGGTTATACCTCCGATACTGCATACACCACATCAGTTGTAAAGGTCAATGAAGAACTGAAACCCATTTACGCAAAGTATATGGAGATTGATGTGCAGCAAGTGGCTGCGGATCCCAGGGCCCGTGAAATGGGGCAGCGACTCTATTTAAATTACTGCGCTCAGTGCCACGGATCCGATGCTGGAGGCTCGAAAGGCTTTCCTAATCTCACCGATAATGATTGGCTATATGGTGGTAGCCCCGAGATGATTAAGACGGCTATTTTGCAAGGTCGAAGTGGGGTGATGCCCGCATTTACACATCTCAGTAAAGCAGATGTTACCGACTTAACTAGTTATGTGCGCAGCCTATCAGGACTGTCTGTGGATCCGATAAAGGCAGAACGGGGTAGCGCATTATTTGCTACGAATTGCGTTGCTTGCCATGCAGTTGATGGCAAGGGCAATACGGCAATAGGAGCGCCGAATTTAACCGATAAGATCTGGCTATACGGTAGTACGGATGCTGCAGTAACGGAGTCGATTGCAAAGGGCCGCAATGGCCAAATGCCAGCCCACGATGCCATCTTAACCCCTGAAAAAGTGCAGTTGATCTCCGCATACGTTTGGAGTCTAACGAATATTCGCGTCGATCAGGCAAAAAAATAGTGCTTGAAGCATTGCCCAATCCAAAAGTGATTCCGATTCAATCCGTTGAGGAATCGCTGTACGAGGTACGCCGTAAGATTTATCCCAGATCGGTATCCGGTATTTTTGCACGCTGGCGCATTGTATTTGTATTTCTTACCCAAATCGTATTTTATGGTTTGCCGTGGCTCAGCTGGAATAGTCGCCAAGCCGTACTATTTGATTTAGTGCAGCGGAAGTTTTATATCTTCGGCTTAGTGCTGTGGCCTCAAGATGTGATTTACCTCACGCTGCTATTAATACTCTCTGCACTAAGTTTATTTTTATTTACTGCCGTTGCAGGTCGACTCTTTTGTGGTTATGCCTGCCCTCAAACGGTGTATACCGAATTATTTATGTGGATCGAGCGCAAAGTCGAGGGCGATCGCTTCGCGCGTATTCGTTTAGACGGGCAAGAATGGCCTTGGAAGTTTGCTAAGTGGCGTATCAAAATCACAAAGCATGGGCTGTGGTTGATGGTGGCTTTTTTAACCGGATTTACCTTTGTCGGGTATTTCACGCCGATTCATACTTTAGCAGGCGAGGTTCTTACAGCAAGCTTAGGTCCATGGCAGGCATTTTGGCTATTTTTCTATAGCTTTGCAACGTGGGGTAATGCTGGCTTCATGCGCGAGCAGGTTTGTAAATATATGTGTCCCTATGCACGTTTTCAGAGCGTGATGGTGGATAAAGATACTTTTGTTGTCACTTACGATACCCTTCGTGGCGAGCCGCGTGGCAGTCGCAACAAATCAGAAAACCATGCCGCACAGGGCTTAGGCGATTGCGTTGATTGCAGTATTTGTGTCCAAGTGTGCCCGACAGGCATTGATATTCGTGATGGCTTGCAGTACATGTGTATTGGCTGTGGTGCATGTATTGATGCCTGTGATCAGGTGATGGATAAGATGCACTACCCCAAAGGTCTAATACGGTATACAACGGAGCGAGCCATGCTTGAGCGCGCGCCTACAGAAAAAGCAATACGTCAAATTTTTCGTCCACGGATTATTTTTTATACCTCGGTAATCCTTGTTTTAGCAACCGCATTTTTAATCTCTCTTGCCACCCGCAATCCCTTGCGTGCAGATGTGATGCGGGATCGAGGCGCCTTGGCGCGAGAAGTGGATGGCGCTCGCATCGAGAATGTATACCGTATTCAGGTGATGAATGCTTCGGAGAATACAATGCGCGTCAATTTTAAGGTGACGGGCTTACCTGATTTACAAATTCTGACTTCGCAAGGAAAGGCTTTGACTGATGTGTTGGTGGAACCTTCTAGCAATCAATTGATTCCGATTCGTGTTAGTTCAGTATTGGGTGAGGTAGCACCTGGCAATTACCCGATTCATTTTGGAGTTGAAGGCGTTGAGATTCATTCGGGTGCCACTACTACTGTTCGAGTTCGAGACGAAAAATCGACGTTTATCGTGCCGCGTTAAGTGCAAATAAGGGAAGGGAGATGATGATGCTAGCTGAATCGGAAGTGAAACCCTGGTGGAAGCAATTATGGCCATGGCTACTCATTAGCGGGCCTGCGCTCGCAGCAGTCGGATGCGCAATTACTATTTGGCTTGCGTTTACGCACCATGCTGATCAGCCGATTCGGGATGGAGTTACAAAGCGAGGCCTAAAAATCGAGGCTGTTTCTAAATGAAATTACGCCTATTCATTTGGGTGCTCTGGCCTTCGTTCTTGATCGCTGCGATTGCCGAAGCGGTTTTATTTACCGCCATTCACCCTGAAGAAATTCTGCTCTTTGGTGCGCCTTTGGCCCTTTCAAATGAAGGTATTTATACCTTAGGTTTTTTTGTTATATGGGGGTTTTGTGCGTCATCTAGTGCACTGACTGTATTTGTTTTGCCAAAATCGGGAGAAATTCCTAAGCTTGGCTCTGACGAGGCCGATTTGAATTAGAGGCAAGCCTGTAGGGAGCCTCTGTTTTCTGGATTGGGAAGTCCGGCTAATTCATAGAGACCACCAATATCAATTAACTTAACGTGGCGCTGTTTGATTTGAATTAAACCAGCCTCAACGAAGCGGGAGAGCATACGACTGACAGTTTCAATCTGAATGCCTAAATAGCTACCCATTTCCTCGCGGCTCATTCTTAAGTCAAATTCATGATTGGTGTAGCCCCTAGCAGTCAGTCGTTCAGATAGATTGAGTAAAAAACCAGCTAAGCGCTCCTCTGCTCTCATGCTTCCAAGAGAAAGTAAGTGGCGTTGATCTTGGGTTAGCTCTCGGCTCAGAATGCGGTGGAATTGATTTTGTAAGGTGGGTATTTGACTGGCAAGAGACTCAAACTCAGTAAAGCGAATAATGCAGGCTTCGCTGTCTTCGAGTGCAATGGCATCGGATTGATGGATGCCATCGCCGATGGCATCCAGCCCCAGAATTTCTCCGGGCAGATGAAACCCGATAATTTGTGAGCGCCCATCGGAAAGGCCATGTTCTGTTTTGAGGGTGCCAAAGCGGATGCTGTAGACCGAGGTCATTGGGTTGCCATGGCGGTAGAGGCTGTCTCCCTTTTTTAAGGCGATTCGTTCTTTTACCAGCGCATCAACCTTATCAAGATCCGAGTGACTTAAACCCACCGGTAAGCAAAATTGACCCAATACGCAAGTGGAGCACTTGTTGAGTGGGCTTGTTTTTGGAATGGGATTCATGCTTTACATTTGGTCATTAAGGCCTATTCTATATCGATGAACACTATTTTTGATGCATTTTGAATGGAATCATGGTTACAACCAGTTTATTTGCCACTCTTTTTTTGAGTACCCTCGTTAGTGGCTGGCATTGCGCTTTGATGTGCGGTGGCATTGCCGCAGCAATTGAGCGCCCACGTGGTTCTGAAATAGCCTTAGTCTCCAAATCAGTGCTGTTTTATCAGCAACTGATCATGCACCTTGGCCGATTAACTACCTATGTCCTATTAGGGGCTGCAGCTGGGCAAATTGGCGTGATCGTATGGCAACAAAACGTAGTACCAATTCAACGACCCTTATTCGCTATGAGCGCATTGATTTTGATTGCAATGGCCATTCGCTTGTGGCGCCAGCAACAACCCAAACCGTCTTCGTCATGGCTAGGACTTAAGGTAGCAGAAGTTTGGTCAAAGTACATTGGCAGTCTGGCTAGCGGGCCAGCACGTTGGTTTAGTGGCATGCTCTGGGGTCTTGTTCCATGCGGCTTGGTTTACAGTGTTTTGCCTTTGGCATTTTTATCCGGCAGTCCACTTTCGGGGGCTAGCCTCATGTTGGCCTTTGGCCTGGGGACCTTACCTAACTTGCTGTTGATCTCTCGCTTCTCGGCAAGCTTGGTACAGTTCAGTCATTACGCCTGGGTACGTTATTTAGCCGTTGCCTTACTCATGAGCTCAGGTATATATGGCCTGTACCGCGCCTGGACACTACCTCAAGCCCTACTCGAGGGTGGCTTTTGTATTTCCTGAGGATGCTTTTTGGTGAAGTGCGGCAGAGATGCCAGCACGCAGGTCTTCGCAAATACACTCTGGACTGATGCGCGCAAGTAGGCCGCTTCGTTTCAGGGTTTCCAGGGGTTGATGGGAGAGGCCGCACACAATCAGCGTGAGGCCGGATGAAGTGCATTGCCGGTGCAGATCGTCCATGGCATCGATTCCTGAAGAGTCAATATAAATGACGTTTTTCATGTCCAATACAAGGGCTTTATTGGGAAGCTGATTTTCAATGGTATCGAGTATGCGAACTGCCCCAAAAAATAGAGCACCGTATAAGCGATAGGCACTGATATCACCTGCATGCGAATGCAACTCTGGATAGATGTTTGGGGAGGCAGGCTCACAGCGAGAGAGATTGGATATCCGATAGATAAACGTAATAAACGCCAGAATTAATCCAACCTGAAACGCCACGGTTAAGTCAACCACAATGGTCAGAATAAAGACACTCAGTAGTGTCACGCGATACGGTAACTTGAAATGCTTGAGTTTGGTTAATTTACGCCACTCACCCATATTCCATGCGATGTAAATCAAAATAGCAGCCAGCGAAGCTAAGGGGATATTGGCTGCAAGCGGCGCTGCAACTAAAACAAATAGCAATAAAGTCAGAGCATGCACTAAGCCAGAGAGGGGTGTAGTGGCGCCACTATCGACATTGGTCACCGTTCTGGCAATGGTGCCAGTAGCTGGCATACCACCAAAAAAGGGCGTAATAAAATTAGCAAATCCTTGCGCCATCAATTCTTGATTGGGTTTATGGCGATCATGAATCAGTCCATCTGCAATCCGAGCGCATATGAGGGACTCAATTGCGCCAAGAGTAGCGAGAGTAAGCGCTGGTACGATCATAAATTGGGCGCTAGACCAGGTGATGGGTATCCACTCAAATGAAGGAAGTGCGGCAGGTATACCGCCGAAACGGCTGCCAATGGTTTCAATGGGTAAGCCAACGATCGCTGTAATAAGAGTTGCACATCCCATGGCAACCACCGTGCCAGGGAGGTACATACTGAATGCAATGCGAGCTTGAAGTCGCTTCCATGCAATGAGGAGCGCTAAGCTTCCAAGGGAAATGCAAAGCGCTGCTGGATTAATGGTGTTTGCGGCATGAAATAGCGCAGGCATTAAATCAAAAAAGGATGCAGGGATTTTTTCCATTGAGAGCCCAAAAAAATCCTTTATTTGGGTCATTCCAATTAATACTGCAATGCCATTGGTGAAGCCAATAATGACCGCGATTGGAATAAAGCGAACTAAGGTGCCAAGTCGAAATAAACCCATTAGAAAAAGAAATACGCCAGACATGGCGGTAGCTAGTAAGAGATTAGCAACCCCAAAGCGATCAACAATTCCAAAAACAATAATGATGAAAGCGCCGGCCGGTCCACCAATTTGAACGCGGCTACCACCCAGTAATGAAATTAAACTGCCCGCAATAATGGCGGTAAAAATACCAGCCTCTGGCTTTAGTCCGCTCGCAATGGCAAATGCCATCGCTAGCGGTAGGGCAACGATTCCTACTGTAATGCCAGCAAAAATATCGCGAACGAAGCGCTTTTGGTTATAGCCCTGAAAGCATTCCAAGATCTTGGGCTGAAAAAACATGAACTAAATAATTTTCATGGACTTAACCAATGCGGCTACCAACCGCATACGCGACTGAAGCACTGATTGCCGTAACGAAGGCGCCCCACACAATATCAATCACAGCGAGCCTTGCCGGAAAACCTTCAATAACTGCCAGATTGGTTAAGTCGTAAGTCATGTAGCAAAAGAAACCAAAGAGGGCACCAAAGCCCAGTGCATAGATGAGGGACTGTTTTGCGATGGCTGGGCTAATGACAAAGATCGTTGTGCCCAGGGCATACAGTAGATAAAACGCCAGAGCGACCCAAAGCCGTGGCTCTGCAGCCATCAGTGCGCCCATTTCAGTACGGTAGAGGTTTTTGGCAATGCCAAGCAGCCAAATAAAATCCATCACTAGGAACGTGATTAAGAAACTTGCATAGATGGCTAGGTACTTTATCAATTTACTTACCTTTGTGGGATAGAATGATTTCCACTCATTATGAGCCATAAGTATCCATGTCCTGAAATCAGGAGTAGGATGAAGTATTCATTTAACTGAAAAGGAAGAGTCATGTTTAAGCATTTGTTAGTGCCGATTGATGGGTCCGATGTGACCAAAAAATCCCTCAAAAACGTATTGGACCTTGCCAAAAAAGATGATGCAAGCATTACCTTGGTCTATGTCTCCGATCCAATGCCGCCAATTGTCTACTCCGATAGTAGCTTGGGATATGGCTATTCGCAGAATGACCATAAAAAAGCCTGTGATGCCTTTGCTAAAAACCTCTTCAAAAATGCCCTGGCAGTTTTGGGTAACGGCGTAGCAGTAAAAACACTGCATACCTTTAGCCCTAGTTTGGCTGGTGGTGTATTGGCTGCGGCCAAAAAAGCCAAGGCTGATGTGATTGTGATGGCCTCACACAAGCGCACGGGGATCAAAGGAGTGCTATTGGGCAGCCAAACCAATGAAGTGATTGTGCACTCCAGCTTGCCTGTGATCGTGCTCGGCTAAAGCTTACTTTTTCTTTGCGCTTGCTGCCTGCCGGGCATCGGCAATATTGTCGGTAAAGGCCTTGGCTACTTCGCCATCGGGCGGAACTAACTTTAGGCCTCTTGCCCAGTATTGCTCTGCTTTGGCAAACTGACCTTCTTCATAGTAGGCGGTGCCAGCAAGTGCTAGCGCTTTAATATTATTGGGGTCCAGCTCAAGCGCTTTCATGATCAGGCGCATCGGCTCACCCTTGACGCTTTGGTTTTGATAGGCTAAAAAGTCAGCGTAATCGATGGTTAATTGGGCATTATTTGGATTGAGTTCCAAGGCTTTCTTATAGGCTTTGGCGGCTTCGGGAAAGCGCTGCATTGCGGCGTAAGAGCGCGCCAGCATTTGCCAGCCCTCCGGATTATTGGGGTCTTTTTCGAGGCGAGAGGCCAATTGCTCAACCATATTTTGAATGTCTTGCTGTGTCAGAGCAGGCTGTTGACTCTTGACTAGGGGGTCGGTCGCTACAGGATTACCAATCCAAAGGTAGAGCAGTACGCTACAAACGGGTACGCCAATACCAATGAGAAGCGCTGGAAATAAAATGCGCTTGGGTTTGGCGCCTACTGGGGCCTGATCAGCAGCAATCGCCCGCTCTTCCAGTAGCAAACGTTTTTCAATATCACGCTGCGCCTCTTGCAGTTGATCAGCGGCAATACGGCCTTCTGCAAAATCGACATCGAGTTGACTGAGTTGGTCACGCAAAATAACAATGTTCTCTTCTTGTTCGCCCGTGGCGGCGACCGTTTTTTTGCGCAAGGGCAAGACCAAGAGGACGGTCGCAATCGCAATCATGCCGATGGCAATGGCTAAGAAAGTCATCATGAGCGATTTCCCGATGAAGAATCAAGCAGTTTGCGGGCTCGGGATAAATCCGTTTGATCGAATTCTTCCGAGGCAAGGCGTTTGTGTCGCAGCCGAATTTGCTGAATCAAAATAAACATAGCAATCAGCAAAAGCACAAATGGGCCGGCCCACAACAAAATGGTTTTGTAGCTCAGGGGTGGGCGATACAAAACAAACTCACCATAGCGCTGCACCATGTAATCCAAAATCTCGCGATCCGACTTTCCTTCGCTAAGTTGTTTGCGTACTTGATTGCGCAGATCAACCGCTAATTCCGCATTGGAGTCGGCGATGGTTTGATTTTGGCAAACTAAGCAGCGCAATTCATTGGATAGGGTAATCACTTTTTTCTCTAGGACTGGATCTTCTGCAACGGGTTTGGCCGATTGAGCATGGGACGATGTTGAATGGGTCAAGAACACCAAAGCCAAGCAAATGCCACTAAGCCAAATCTGCGCTAAATTAATACGCACGGTTGAGGTAGGGGATAGGGCTAACTTCATGCTTTAGCTATTGAGCTTCTGAATCAGCGGCAGAATTTTTTCTTCAATCGCCTGAGGAGTTAATGGACCAATGTGTTTTAAACGGATCAACCCCGTTTTATCAATCACAAAGGTTTCTGGCACGCCGTAGACGCCATAGTCAATACCAACTTGTCCCTTGAGGTCGACAACGGATAAGGCATAAGGATTGCCATGCTCTTTTAGCCAGCGCACGGCATCATCGGGCTTATCTTTGTAATCGAGCCCTAATAGGGGTGTGGTTTGGGTTTTCGCAAACTGAATTAAGTGAGGGTGTTCTTCACGGCAGGCCGCACACCACGATGCCCATACATTCAGAACCCACACTTTGCCCCGCATGTCTTCAGGAGAGAAGGTAGTGTTGTCTTTGCCCAGCACTGGCAATGTAAAGGTGGGGGCACTCTTATTAATTAACGGGGAAGGAACTTCACGCGGATTAAGCTGGAGTCCGGCAGCCAAGAAGCCAAAAAAGACGACAAAGATTCCGATGGGAATCAAGTAGCGTTTCATTTGCGTTTCCGATAGCGGCGATCCGTAATCGCTAAAAAACCACCCAGGGCCATAAATAGACAGCCACCCCAAATCCAGTCCACAAATGGTTTGATGTGAATGCGTACCGTCCACTCATTGGCATTAATGGGCTCCCCCAGGGAGACATAAAGGTCGCGCGTAAAGCCGGGATCAATCGCTGCTTCGGTCATTGGCATTTGACTGGCGGTATAGACCCGTTTTTCCGGTGCCATGCGCGTTATAACTTTGCCGCCCTGGCTGACATCAAATACACCCCGAATGCCTTGGTAATTGGGCCCCTGTATGGCTTGAACGCCTAAAAATTGGAAGTTATATCCACCGGCTTCGATGCTGCTGCCAATGGCCATGCGCACGTCTTTTTCTGACTCAAAGCCACGAACGCCGGTTACGCCAATAATAAAAACCGCAACCCCGATGTGCGCGAGGAACATACCGTAATAACTTGCCGGCTGAGCGGCGAGATTTTTAATCACGCCCCGCTCCCGATTACTAAAGGCGCGCTCAAGCAATTGGGTACAAGTCGTCGCAATAATCCAGATCGCCAAAAACAGGCCAAAGCCAACCAGTGGAGTCCAGCTGCGCAGTACCAGTGGAGCAAGGATGGCGCTAATCACGCTCACCGCGGCAGCCCACTTTAATTTATGCGCTAAATCAATCACGGGAGATTGACGCCAGCGTGAGATGGGGCCAATGCCAATTAAGAAGAGTGCCGGCGTCATCAGCGGAACAAATACTGCCTCAAAGTAAGGAACGCCCACCGAGATTTTTCCGAGGTCAAGGGCATCGAGCAGCATCGGATACAACGTGCCGAGCAGCACTGCCGCAGTTGCCACTAAAAGCAAGACGTTATTACCCAGCAACATACTCTCGCGTGACACGGTACCAAAATCGCCGCCAATATTGGCTTTGGGCGCGCGCCATGCAAACAGCAATAGTGAGCCGCCAACCACTAGAGCCAGGAAACCGAGAATGAAAATACCGCGCTTCGGATCGGTTGCAAACGCGTGAACGGAAGTAATGACTCCGGAGCGAACCAAAAAGGTGCCCAGAAGCGAAAGCGAAAAAGCCAGGATTGCCAAGAGCGCAGTCCACATCTTGAAGCCGCCACGTTTTTCAGTCACCGCTAGCGAGTGGATTAGTGCGGTACCGACCAGCCAAGGCATAAAGGAGGCATTCTCGACGGGATCCCAAAACCACCAACCACCCCAACCCAGTTCGTAATAAGCCCAGGCGCTACCGAGTGCAATGCCGATAGTTAAAAAACACCAGGCCGACGTCACCCATGGCCTTGACCACCTTGCCCATGCGGCATCCAGCCTGCCGGAGAGTAGGGCTGCAATCGCAAACGCAAAGGCAACTGCAGAGCCAACGTAGCCCATGTACAAAAAGGGCGGATGAATAATCATGCCGGGATCTTGCAGTAGGGGATTGAGGTCCTTGCCCTTCAATGCTGCCGGCAGCATCCGATCTAGCGGATTGGATGTAAGCAAGGTAAACAAGAGCACACCGATATTCAAGAGGCCCAGCACGCCGAGGATGCGCGAAATCATTTTGATTGGTAGGTGCTTTGAAAAAATGGCGACCGCAAGCGTCCAGCCAGCCATCATGAAGCACCACAATAAAATCGAGCCCTCATGGCTGCCCCACGAAGCCCCAATCCGATACATCAAGGGAAGCGCAGAGTTGGAGTTTTGTGCCACATTGAGCACACTGAAGTCATTGTTGATAAATGAGATAACGAGGCAGACATACGCGAAGGTCACCCACAAAAAGAGCGCAATGGCTGACGGTCTCGCTAAATTCATCAAGGCAGGTCGATTGGTTTGCGCGCCAACGAGCGGAGCAATACCCAATACCAGCGCTGTCATCAATGCCAGAATTAAAGCAACTTGGCCAATTTCAGGAATCATGGTTTTTTCGCTTTAGCTAAGGCATCTGCCGCTTCGGGCGGCATGTAGTTTTCATCGTGTTTAGCCAAAACTTGGCTTGCAGTAAAAGAGCCCGTGGAATTGAGGCGACCTTCTGCAACCACCCCTTTACCTTCTTTAAACAAATCGGGCAATAAGCCCTCATAGCTCACTTCAATGCGGTGTGCAAAATCCGTCACTACAAAGCTCACTTTGAGTCCGCCCGCATCCCGCTTGATGGAATTTTCTTCAACCATGCCACCAACCCGAAATGCGCGGTCTTTAGGCGCCTCATTGGCCGCAATTTGACTCGGACTGTAGAAGAACACCAAATTGCTTTGGAAGGTCTGAAATACCATGTAAGTAGCAAATGCAATGCAGGTTACGCCACCAAGGATTACCAGACCGCGTTTTGTGCGGGGTTTCATAAGTCCTTATTTTGCCTAATTTTTTTCAGTGGCGTACGACTCATCCCGAATACTGGCTTCGGTCAGGCGACGCTGCCGGCGGATCTGCCTGATTTCAATGGCAAAAACCAGGGCAGTCACCGCAAAGGACCCCCATACAAAGGGGCCGTGGCCGCCCATTTGCAGAAAATCACTAAGGCTATTCCAGTAAATCATTTCACTGCCTCCTGGGCCCATGCGGTATGGCGTTCCCGCTCCAAAATGAGGGTACGGCAACGGTAAAAGCTCATCGCAAAGGAGTAGGCCCAAAACGCCGCCGTCATGATGAGCATGCCGGTCAACATTTGGGTTGCCATGGTGGGAGCTTTAGTCAGGCTAACCGAGGCTCCTTGATGCAAGGTATTCCACCATTTGACTGAAAAGTAGATGATCGGAATATTCACCACACCAACAATGGCCAAAACAGCAGCGCTACGATCGGCTTTGCGAGTATCTTCAATTGATGCATGGAGGGATAGGAATCCCAGGTACAAGAAAAGCAAAATGAGTTCGGAGGTCAGGCGTGCGTCCCACACCCAGTAGGTGCCCCAGGTGGGCTTACCCCACAGGGACCCGGTCCACAGCGCAATGAAGGTCATAAGCGCGCCGGTTGGCGCTAAAGCGAGTGCAAACATGCTAGCCAGGCGCGCATTAAAAATGAGCCCAATTGCCGCCCAGAATGCCACCGCCAAATAAATAATCATCGACATCCATGCGGCAGGCACATGGATAAAAATAATGCGGTATGACTCACCTTGTTGGTGATCGCTTGGCGCAATTAAAAGACCAATGGTTAAGCCAATGACCGTGGCAATCACGGCAACAGCAACGCAATACGGAATCAGCGAGCCAGTTAAGGCATAAAAGCGTTGTGGCGCAGCGTACTTAAACCAATTGATGCTAGAGGAGAACACAGGAAATAGTCTTTATTTAAAGGTAGTTAGAGAATGCGTTAGTGTGCCTGATTTTAGCTTAGCCGGCTTATTCCACAGCGATTCGTAAGCTAGCTGCGGTAGCAATGGGGGCAAAAAACAGGGCAATTGCCAGCATCGCACCCAAGAGGTAAAAGTGACCATCGACTGGCAAGCCAGCGTGGTGGGCATCGACTGCGCCTGCCCCAAAAATAAGGACTGGAATGACCAGCGGCAAAACGAGTAAGGACAGCAACATACCGCCGCCACGCGTTGCCAAGGTTAAGGCTGCGCCAATGGAGCCAATTAAGCTGAGCAAGGGTGTGCCAATCAAGAGCGAGAGCACCAAAATACCTGTGCTTTGAGCATCCAGATTAAATTGGATGGCCAAAATGGGGGAGGCGATGGTGAGTATTAACCCAGAGCTAATCCAGTGTGCTGCAGTTTTCGACAGCACAGCCAGTGGCAATGGGATGGCAGTGAGCACCAATTGATCCAGGGTGCCATCTTGGAAGTCATCTGCAAACAAGCGCCCCAGTGATAGCATGGCTGCTAATAAGGCTGCGATCCACAGCATCCCTGGCGCAATTTTGGCGAGCAGCGTTGGTTCTGGTCCAATGCCCAAGGGAAATAAACTGGCTACCACCACAAAGAAAAACAAGGCAGATAGGCTATCGTTTTTGCGACGCAGAGCAAGGCTAAGGTCACGCCGCACAATGGCGAGCATGACTTTTGGGATGGATAGGTGCGCGCTCATAAGTTCACTCGAACGACGCGGTCGATCTGGTCGAGGGCAACCGTTTGATGGCTACTTAAGGCGACCATGCCACCGCGAGTTAAATGCCCCTGTAGCAATGCTTGTAGCGCCTCATTGGCATCCTGATCCAGTGCATTAAATGGCTCGTCGAGTAACCAGAGTGGTTTGTCTTTTGCCAACTGCAGCCGGGCTAACGCAACCCGTTGCTTTTGCCCTTGTGAGAAGGTTCGCGCTAATCTGCTTGCCAGGTGACCCAAGCCCGAATTAACTAAGGCGGCGCGGGCCATGCTGCTGGTAATCGCATCGCCGCTGAGACTGCCCGCCGCTATGATGTTTTCTTCGGCACTGAGATCGCCTTTGAGCGCTGGAGTGTGGCCCAAGTAAATCAGTTGCGTATGAAAAGAATCCCGATCGGCATCGATTGAACTTTCACCCCACTGAATGCTCCCCATGCTGGGTGTTAATAGGCCGCAGAGCATGCGCAATAAACTTGATTTTCCGGCGCCGTTGCTGCCGGTGATGCGCAAGAGATGGCCGGGTTCGAGCACAACCGAAAGATCAGTAAACAGGGTTTTGCCACCCCGCATGCAGGCCAGGTTTTGCAAATGCAGCGCAGACGGATTCATGGCGGGAGTATTACTCATTATTTGGTAGGCTGCCTAAGAGTAGCAGTTGGCGTGTGAACTGACCGCTATCGCTATCCCGCATCGACCAAAGATCAAGCTGCGCGGATGGGCTATAGGGGTCAATATAGGTGCCATCCCGACGCAGCTCGTAATGCAGATGGGGTCCGCTGGAGCGACCAGTGGAACCGACGTAACCAATCTCGAGACCACGACGCACGTCGTTGCCAACGCTGAGTTCAACGTTGTAATTGCTTAAATGAGCATAGTACGTGCGGTAGTTGCCTGGGTGCTCGACAATAATCAGATTGCCAAATGCCCCGTTGTAGCCAAGGTAAGCGATTTTGCCGTTAGCAACGCTAAAGACCGGGGTTCCGGTCGGAGCTGCGTAATCAATGCCCATATGGGTACGCCAGCGCTGCACGGTCACTGGAGACTGACCCGCTTGCTTGGCCGGTACTTTGGCGCGGCCTGCTCGAACGCTACCCACGCCCCGCGATATGCGACGGTAGCTCAGTGGATTAGTCCAGAAGGAGCGCTCAATCGACTCGCCCGAAGCGGTAAAAAATCCGCCCGGAATATCGTTGCGATCAACCCAGAATGCACTTGCAAGTACCTCTTGACTCAGGGTATTCATAATTTCAACGGCCCAGATTTGAGCCCAGCGATCACGATCACCAAAATCCACAATCAATCGAACTTGGTTAGCATCAATCGCAGCAGTTGAACTATCTTCGGGATAGAGTTGTTTAACGATCGAGTTCAGTTCCCAGACTAATTCGACGGGCAAAATATCGCCCACTTTTTTGGCGTCATACAAGACATCCGATAGGGATAGCTCTACCTCAACTAGGTTGGGCGACTGGGACTGCAGGCGATCCTCTTGGGTTAAGAATCCACCAAAGGCTGATGGGGTGAACGTCAGGATTTGGGTGCGGGCGTCGCGTATCGGTCCATTCATGATGCTGAGGGAATCAAAGCGATTACGTTTGCCAAATGCCACTGCGTAGGGAATGCAATTGCCACGCAGCCCAGAAAAGAAACTGCGCGTTTGATTTTGAAAGAATTCAAAAAAAATCGGATCATTGATGCCGAGTTGTGTGGGTAAATTGCCATCCAGCGAATCGGTTTTAATGCAGCCACGCTGTACCCGAAAATCCAAGTTGCCACCCCCATCTTGATTTAATTCACCTTCTTTGCTGATATCAACCAAGCTGGAATTTTTGGGTGCAAGCGATTGGCTTTGGGTACGAGGCGCTTTAATTCCAGGCTGCTTTGCGCCACTTTGCACGACTACCTTCGTCCGATTGGTTTGGGTTTGGGCAGGGACGTCGGATACGGTAATGGGTAGGTTGAGATATCCGCCTACGGCCAGCGCTACCCCGAAAGGAGTGCCATACGCTTTAAAGGTACGCAGAAGGGAGATCAAAAACAGATTCACCCCCTGATTATCTAATATTGTGCCCCTAGTGTCAGATTATGATTTTGCAGTGCAACATTATTAGCCAATTGCGCGCGGTCAAATTAAGTTGGTCTGATTGTGTCTACAATCTTTTTTTCTGACAAGGATCTGCCATGCCCATTATTGAATCTGTCCAGGTAGCCGCGGTAAGCGTCCCATTGGATAAAGTCACCTCATTTTCAACGCGCACCGTTTCAGAGCGCCACTACTGCATCGTCAAGGTACGCAGTAAAGAAGGCATTGAGGGCATTGGCTTTTGTTATGTGGGGAGTGCGGGCGGCGCGATTGCCAAAGTAGCGGTTGAGCAATTGCTCGCCAAAAAACTGATTGGTCAAAATAGCCATCGCTCCGAGGGTTTATGGATGGAGATGTACGATGAATCCATTCTGCAGGGCCGTGCTGGTTCAGTGATGCGCGCCATCTCGATTTTAGATACGGCTTTATGGGATTTAAATGCCCGCTCAGCCGGCTTACCGCTGCACCACTATTTAGGATCGGTGGTGGACGATCGAGTTCCTGCTTACGCCAGCGGCGGCTATTACCTGGAAGGCAAAACCCCCGCTAAGCTCGGCAAGGAAATGGAGTCCTATGTAAAGCAGGGTTTTAAGGCCGTCAAAATGAAAGTGGGTCGCCTTTCTCCAAGGGAGGAAGAGGAGCGGGTTCGGGCAGCGCGCATTGCCGTGGGTGATGATGTTTTACTAACGCTGGATGCGAATAACGCCTGGCGCGATCTACCCACTGCCCTCGAGTACATACGCCGCTTTGAAGACTACAACCCATACTGGATTGAAGAGCCGTTCTCGCCCGATGCGATTGATTTACATGCTGCTCTCGCGCAGCGCACCACCATCAATGTGGCTACCGGTGAAATGGAAGCGGGGCGGTGGCGTTTCAGAGAATTAATTGAGGCTGGCGGCGCATCGATCCTGCAATCAGACGCTGCGGTCTGCGGAGGGATTACCGAGTGGCGCCGCATATCAGCGTACGCCGACTGCAAGGGTGTAACGGTCTGTCCGCACTGGATGCATGACTTGCACGCACCGCTGGTTGCAGCAACACCCAATGCGCGCTTTGTGGAGTTTTTCCTGGACGATCAGGTACTTAATTTCCGTAACTTAATTAACAAACAGTTGGCATTTAAGAACGGCGATTTGATTTTGCACAAAACTCCAGGATTAGGATTTGAGTTCGATGAAAAAGCGATTCAAAAGTATGCCGGTAAATCGGCATGGAGCAAAATCAGCAAGTAATCATCTTACCTATCCGCTGGTCTTTTAATGTCCGCAACCGACCTTGAATTCAACTGATCGATGCAACACACTACTAACTGCGTAAGCAAAAGGAGTGTTGCTCATGAAACAACGACCTCGAATCTATTACACGGCTACCCAAAAGGCTTTAATGTGGGAACGCTGGCAAAAAGGCGATAACCTGCATCAGATAGCGCAGTTATTTGATCGGGGCCACTCCTCTATCCAGCGTATTTTGGCTGAGAGTGGCGGTATTAGACCACCAGAGCGATCTCGATCCGTTTTAGCGCTGACTTTGGCTGAGCGAGAAGAGATCTCCCGTGGCCTGGCAACGGGACAATCCCTTCGTTCTATCGCACAGCTTTTAGGCAGATCGCCCTCTACGGTTAGTCGCGAAGTGAAGCGTAATGGTGGCACCAAAGACTACCGATCAGCTCGGGCTGATAGTTCAGCCTGGGATCGAGCACTTCGCCCTAAGACTTGTAAACTGGTCTTGAACAAGCCCTTGGCAACTATCGTGACAGATAAGCTACAGCTCTTGCAGTGGTCGCCACAACAGATTGCCGGATGGTTAAAGCAAACGTATCCAGATCAGGAGCGCTATCAGGTGTCACACGAGACAATTTATCGCAGCCTCTTTATCCAAGCCCGTGGAGCCTTAAAGAAAGAGCTCGTGGCGCACTTACGACGCACTCGGGTGATGCGCCGCTCACGCCATCACACGCTCAAAGATCGAGCTTTGGGCAGTATTAAAGGCGCCATATCCATTAGAGAGCGACCAGCAGAAGCAGAAGATCGTGCGGTCCCTGGACATTGGGAAGGGGATCTTTTGTATGGAGATGCTAATAGCCAGATTGCTACTTTGGTAGAACGGCAAACTCGCTATGTGATGCTAGTCAAGGTTGCCCGCAAAGATAGTCAAACGGTTGTCAATGCCTTGATTAAGCATGCCAGAAAATTACCAGACGAGTTGTATAAGTCGCTCACTTGGGATCGAGGCAAAGAGATGTCTGAGCACAAACGTTTTACCTTAGCCACGGATGTTCAGGTTTACTTTTGTGATCCCCAGCATCCTTGGCAACGAGGCTCGAATGAAAATACCAATGGGTTATTAAGACAATACTTCCCTAAAGGAATGAGCCTGGCCAATTACTCACAGGCTAAGCTCAATGCCATAGCCAGGAAACTCAATGAACGCCCTAGAAAAACACTAAACTATCAAACACCGGCAGAACGTTTTGCCCAATCTGTTGCGTTGACCAGTTGAATCCAAGACCCTAAGCAGACATCCAAAAAATAACCACCCGAAGGTGATTTTAGTACTTCTTGGTGGCCCGGAGTCGAGTCGAACCAGGGCCTCAGGAGATTCTGACTCTCTCCCTAGACTACTTCCAGCTAAGATTTAATTTCTTATGAGTGGCCGCACAATCTCTTAAATAGAGATTAATAAGGCTTTGATAAGGAATGCCCACCTCTTCTGATACCGATTTAAAGTAGCTCACTGAATCCTCATCCAATCGAATGGTTATAGGCTTCTTGAGCATAGAAGCATATGGGTTTTTACGTGCTTTTGAGAAATCATATTCTTTACGCATCTTCATCACCTTTAATAAGCTTTTGACTCTTTGGCAGTTGCCTTACGAGCCGAAATAATACGAACGACATTACCCTCGCTTCGATAACAATGGCAAACTAAAATTACGCGAAGAGAATGACTTACTCCCAGCAAGATAAATCTGTCTTCATCCTCCGAATGATCTGGATCGGAAATTAACTTAGCACTTTCATCATAAAACACCGATTTCGCCTCTTCAAACGAAATGCCGTGTTTCTTTAGGTTGGCTGAAGCTTTTCTGGGCTCCCATTCAAATCTTAATAAAGTCATATGTACAGTGTACATATGTTAATTGAATGAAGCAAGTTCGTCCAACAAAAGAAAATGCCCCGCATGAGCAGGGCATTATTTTGATCTGAAGAGCGAAGACCGAATGTAAAAGGCCTTAGGCAATTGCCGGCGGTCGCTGACGGCGGTTGCGAATGATTTGGGAGAGCAGAACCAAGCCAAAGCCGATAAAGCCACCTACATCCGCCTCATTCGATGGGTAGGCCAGCGCTACACCGGATGCAATCATGACAATGCGCTCTACGCGATTGGTCTTCTCAATAAACCAGCCTTGCAAGCCGCCCGCAAGGCAAATAATGCCGGCAATGGCAGTGAATGTAATCCAGGCGATCTCGCTCCAATTGGCTTGTTCAAGCGCCGAGGTCGAGCCCATGAGCAGCAAACTAACCCCCGACTTATCCAGCACAAACATAAAGGGCACCAAAATCGCCGGCGCAACGTACTTCCAAGATTGCAACGTCGTTTTGTAGGGATCACCCTTGCAGATCGCTGCAGCCGCAAACGGCGAGAGGGCAGTCGGTGGCGATACTTCGGAGAGGACGGCGTAATAGAAAATAAACATGTGCGCCGCAAATGCTGGCACACCTAAGTTAATCAGGGCGGGGGCTGCAATCACAGCGCAAATAATGTACGACGCCGTAACCGGTACAGCTAATCCAACAACCCATACCACTAAGGCAGTAAAGATGGCGGTAAGCAGCAACGAGCCGTCCGCATACTGAATCACAATCGAACTAAACTTCAGCCCAAGGCCGGTAAGGGTAACGGTACCCACGATCAGGCCGGCGCCTGCGCAGGTGACTGCAATTGCTAAGACGCCAGTCGAGCCTGCAGCTAAGGATTTAGTGAGGTTGGAGTTGTACAGGCCAGACAGAATCGGCATCTTGCCCTTAAACCAAGCATACGGAATGATGGCAGTATCTTCGCGCAACATGCTGGTCAGAGCAGAAACCACGGTTGCAGCAAACACGGATAAGACGGGAGAAAAGCCCATCAACATAAATACAACGATGGAAATCAGGGAGAAAAAGTGGAACCAATATTTTTTGGTCAGCTGCCAAGCGCTCTCCGCAGATTCAAAATGAATACTCTTCATTTTGTATTTGCGGACATCAATTTCAACCATGACAAATAGGCCAAGGTAAAACAAGATGGTCGGAATGCATGCCATCAGCAGTACATCAAGGTAGGAGATCTTTAAAAAGTCAGCAATTAAGAAGGCGGCAGCACCGAGCACTGGCGGAGAAATAATTGCACCCAGGCCACCTGCTGCTAGCAAGCCACCAGCGGCATTTTTTTCGTAACCGACTTTTTCGAGCATGGGTGCGGCAACCGATCCAACGGTAACGGTTGTTGCAACACCGGAGCCAGAGGGGCCACCGAGCAAGAAAGACGAGAGCACAATCGTGCGACCTACGCCGGAGGATTTGCCTCCCATGGCAGCAAAGGAAAAATCAATGAAGAACTTGCCGGCGCCCGTGAATTGTAAAAAGGCGCCAAAGATCGTAAATAAAATAATGAGGGTCGCCGACACATCAACCGCGGTCCCATAAATACCCTCTAAGGTCATGTACATGAAGCCAACGAGGCGATCTAAGTCATAGCCTTTGTGGGTCCATGGCGCTGGTAAATAATTGCCGAAAAGAGCGTACAGCAAAAAACAAACGGTTACACCAACGAGAATCATGCCGTTCGTCCGGCGTACGCTTTCCAAAATAAGGAGAATTAAGGCAACACCGAGGTAAACGTCTTTGGGGTCGGGGGCGGTGTTGCGATCGGTGAAGTCATCGCCGCCACTTAGAACGTAATACGAAATGTAGACCGCCAAGAGACTAAAGATAATGTCCCACCACATCAATCGATTTTTAAATCGATTCGAAATCGGAAAGCTCAGGAAAACCAAAAACAGCACTAAAGCAACGTGCACAACCCGTAGCTGGTGGGTTGGCACGATGTAATACGCAGCATATAAATGAAACAAGGACATGCCTACAGCAACTAGGACTATAAATTTAGCTAATAGGCCTTTGTAGTTATTGGAGTCACCTTCTTCCTGCTTAATGAAGGCCTCTAACTTCTCTTGTGTTGCTAAATCAATTGCAGCTTGCGTCATGTCCCTGCCTAATTTTCTGTCTTAAATTCAAACTACCTTACCGGTTAGGCAAATTAATTTACTTTGATGCCTTTTTCCTTAAAGTACTTCAAGGCACCTGGGTGATATGCAACCGGTGTTGAGCCTGAATTTTGATTCTCGAGCTTCACATTGCGATACTCTGCATGGGAACGAACGAGTTCCAACTGGTTATCAAAAATAGCCTTGACGATTTTGTAGGCTTCGGCATCCGACATGGCTGAGCTCACAACCAAAATATTGGCAACGGCAGCAACGCTGTTGTCTTTTACCATGCCACTATAAGTTTGCTTTGAGATGGTCGATGGGAAGTACAGGTTGCCATACTTTTTATTCATCGCAGGGACTTCAGCGGACGTATCAACCATGACAATCTTCATGCCAGGGCTGTTGGCTAAATCGGTGACCGCTGCAGTTGGTAAGCCGCCAACCCAAAAGAATGCATCAATCTTGCGATCTTTTACGGCATTTACCGATTCAGCAACGCTCAAGCGCTCACGTTTCACGTCTTTGTTTGGGTCTAAGCCAGCCGCTGCTAAGAGACGGAAGGCCATCACTTCGGTAGCACTGCCGGGTGAGCCAGTGCTAACGCGCTTGCCTTTGAGGTCTTGCATGGTTTTAATGCCAGTGGATTCCACTGTTGCAACGTGCATCAAGTTTGGATACAGAATCAATAAGGTGCGCAGATCAATTGGCTTGCCCTTAAATTTGTCTTCACCAGAGATAGCGTCTTTTGCAGCATCGGCCATCGAGAAACCAACATAGGGTTTACCAGTACCAATTAATTTCAAATTATCAACAGAACCGCCGGTAACTTCGGCAGTCGCTGACATACCAGAAACGTGCTTTGACAATACTGCTGCCAAGCCGCCGCCCATGGGGTAATAAACACCGCCAGTACCACCAGTGGCAATGGATAAGTTTTGCGCTTGAACGCTGATGCAGCCTAGGCTGAGCGTCAGTGCAAGGATTTTAAAGAACTTCATTTTTTGTAATCTCCTAGTACGTTTTGTTAAAGGGTGTAGCAAGTAAACATTATATTTGGCAAAAATCCAACTGATCCGTTAAAGACCTGGCATGGAGAAGTGAATTTGCTCCAATTCGGCGATCAATTTCTTTTGCTGATCGGCACCTAAAGGCACCAAAGGTGGGCGTACCCGCAACCAGTCGGCATCTTTGCTGTAGTGCGCTACTGCCGTTTTAAGGGCGGCAATCATCTGATACTTTTGGAAGATGGCGCGTACTTGATCCAATTCCGCTTGATGCTGGTCTGCGCCAGCAGCTTGCCAGTTGGCAGTCAAAGTAGCAATGGCCTTGGGGTTTACGTTCGCCGTTGCGGAGATACAGCCGACACCGCCAGCGCGCATCGTGCGCATTAAAAATACTTCACTGCCAGCATAGACTCGAAACCCTTCTGGAGCCAATACCTTAATTACCGACTCGGTATAAGCCCAATCGCCTGAGCTATCTTTCATGCCAATAACGGTATTGGGATAGGTCTTAACAAGGCGCTCTAGCAGTGCCAGGCTTAATGAAATCTTGGTGACGGGTGGAATGTTGTAGATGTAAATTTGTAATTTTGGATCGCCCACCTTTTCAATTACCTCTGCAAAATAGGCAAATAAGCCATCATCGCAAATGTCTTTGTAATAGAAGGGCGGCAGCATCAAGACGCCGCCGCATTTGGCGTCTACGGCTGCCTTGGTCATTTGCACAGCCGCATCAATCGAGCAAGCGCCAGTACCGGGCATCATGTGCGCGGGATCTAGTCCGCCGCGAATGAGCTCATCGAGTACGTGCAGCTTTTGTAAGGTAGAAATCGAATTGGCTTCAGAGTTAGTGCCAAAGACGGCATGACCAACGCCGTTGGCCTCAAGCCATTTGCATTGTTTCAGAAGCTTTTGAATATTGGGACTGCCATCCGCATTAAATGGAGTGATAACAGGTGAGAGAACTGCGGACAGTGAGGAAGGCTTGGGGGTCAACATAGGATCTCCGGTTTCTAGTGGATCGGTGTTAATAAAGAACGGTGGTTAAAAAAGGCTTCTAAGTTATCAATTGCTAATCGGGTCATGGCTTGGCGCGTTTCACGTGTAGCGCTGCCGATGTGGGGGCTCAGCACCACATTATGTAGCGGGATGAAGGCGGAATTCAACTGGGGCTCGTTTTCAAACACGTCGAGCGCTGCCCCAGCGATGCGATTTTGCTGCAATGCAGAAATTAGTGCGGATTCGTCCACGACACTACCGCGGGCAATATTCACTAAATATCCATTCGGGCCAAGGGCGTTTAAGACGCTGGCATCAATCATGCGCTCGGTTTCAGGACCGCCTGGGCAAGTCAATATCAGTACATCGACTGCCTCGGCGAGCGCAAGCACACTGCCATAAAACGGGTAGGGGCTATTTTTAGCACTAGGCCCGGTATAAGCAATGGTGACACCAAACGGCTCGAGGCGTTTGGCTAAGTCCTGGCCAATTCGCCCTAAGCCTACAATGCCAACCGTTTTGCTGGCTAAGGTGCTTGTAATGGGGAAGGCTTGCTGTTGCCATGCACCAGAACGGGCAAATAGATCAGCTGCAGGTAGGCGACGCAGCAAAGCGAAGAGGAGGCCGATGCCCAGCTCGCACACGGCATCATTAAGAACGCCGGGGGTGGTGCTTGCCTGAATACCGTGGGCTTTGAGGTAATCCAAAGGGAGATTGTCATAGCCAACTCCGCAACAGGCGATTACCTTCAAGTTTGGAATTTGCTCGAGCAAGCTGACTGGAATCGGGGTGTTGGAGCGCGTTAGGATCGCCTCATAGGAGCCGGCCGGAACCGATTCTTGGGGGTTAGTTAAATGCACTGTTTTCAGGCTTCGGTTGATTTCCGCTTGCATAATTTCTGGAAACGAACCGACCTGCAACACCGAATTGACGGGGATCATGTCTCACTACTATTTTTATTGAAATAATGCGCTATTGTAAGTGGATTTAACAAATTCACCACTTTCTCGGACCTACATCAACAGGAAGCCCCCCTTGAGCAATTCAGCCAACTCCAATGACAACCCCAGCGGCATACGTAAGGGCTTAACCCGCTACGGCGATGCTGAATTTTCATTATTCATGCGCAAAGCATTTATTAAAGCCATGGGCTTTAGCGATAGCGCGCTCGATCGACCGATTATTGGCATTACGAACACTTTCAGCGATTTCAATCCATGCCATGGCAATGTCCCGCAAATGATTGAAGCCGCCAAACGCGGCGTGATGCAAGCCGGAGGCATGCCCATGGTTTTTCCAACCATATCGGTGCATGAGTCCTTTGCATTTCCAACCAGCATGTATTTGCGTAATTTGATGGCGCTCGATACCGAAGAGATGATGCGCGCTCAACCCGTTGATGCCGTCATCTTGATTGGCGGTTGCGATAAGACCATACCGGCGCAACTGATGGGCGCGGCCAGTGTGGATGTACCCGTCATCTCGATTCCAACCGGACCGATGTTGACCACTACCTATCAAGGCGATCGTTTGGGTGCTTGCACCGACTGCCGTCGCTATTGGGCTAAGTTCCGCGCTAAGGAAATCGATCAGACTGAAATCGATGCGGTGAATGAAAAACTCGCCCCCACTACCGGCACCTGCATGGTGATGGGCACCGCCAGTACCATCGCTTGCATGGTCGAGGCAGCGGGCATGAGTCTGCCGGGAACGGCAGCAGTACCCGCAGTAATGGCTGAGCGCTTTCGCTTAGCGGAGTTAACGGGGCGCCGGGCAGTGGAATTGGCGCAGATGCCATCCGAGCAGGCTTTAACACCGGCACGCATCTTGACACTGGAGTCGCTGACGAATGCCTTGACGGTACTGCATGCGATTGGCGGATCAACCAATGCCTTAATTCATTTCACAGCGATTGCTGCTCGCCTGGGTGTCAAAATTGACCTTGAGGCATTTGATCGTTTAGGTCGTAATGTGCCGGTACTGGTGGACTTAAAACCCAGCGGCATGCATTACATGGAACACCTCAATGAAGATGGTGGACTCATGGCGGTGTTGCGCGAACTCAAACCTCTTTTGTATTTGGATTGCATGACCGTCAGTGGCAGAACCTTAGGCGAAGAGATTGATGCCGCCCCCGTGATACGCAACCGTAAAGTGATACGGATTGCGCAAGAGCCGATTTTCCCGGTTGGCGGTTTAGCTGTATTAAAAGGCAATTTAGCGCCGCGTGGTGCCGTGATTAAACATTCTGCAGCCTCACCTTCGCTGCTCAAGCACCGAGGTCGTGCAGTGGTGTTTAGTTCACTAGAAGATTTGGCCCTGCGCATTGATCGAGATGATTTGGATGTCAAAGCGGATGATGTGTTGGTATTACAAAACGCCGGTCCAAAAGGGGCGCCCGGCATGCCAGAGGCAGGCTATTTGCCGATCCCTAAAAAGCTCGCGCAGGCGGGAGTCAAAGACATGGTGCGGATCTCCGATGCGCGCATGAGTGGTACGGCATTTGGCACGATCGTGCTGCACATTACCCCCGAGTCGGCCGAAAATGGCCCGCTAGCGATTGTGCGTAATGGCGATTTGATTGAATTGGATGTGGATGCACGCCGTATTGAATTGTTAGTAGATGATGCCGAAATTGCGCGCCGCCTTGCTGAATTAGCTCCGCCCGCCGTGCGCTTGAATATTCCTGCAACAGGGTATCGGCGCCTTTACCAAACCACCGTTACCCAAGCTGATGTTGGGTGTGATTTTGATTTTATGGTGCCAGCAGCAACGCGTTCCGCACCATTACTAAAAGGAAAATAAGATGCTGTTTACTCCAGCTGAAACCAAGGTTGTCATTATCGGTGGCGGCACCATGGGCGCCGATGTTGCGGCCGTGTGCGCGCGTGGCGGCTGTGCCACGCAAGTAGTTGAGTTGACCACCGAGCGCCGCGCGCACTTACCTAATTACTTTGCCAATGCCATGACCGATTTGGGTTATGAACATCGCATTCATTTATTAACCGTGGCCGGCTCGCTTGACGAAGTCGATTGGGCTGATGTCGATTTGGTGATTGAGTGCATACCCGAGCGCCTTGACTTAAAGCAATCGTTATTTGCTGAACTGGAAAAGCGGTCTAAACCTGAAACGGTATTAGCGAGCAATAGCTCAAGCTTTCCGATTAGCGAGATTGCAGTTGGCCTCAAAACGGCAGCGCGCATGATTGGCTTGCATTTCTTTATGCCCGCGCACATCGTGCCCTGCGTTGAAGTTGTTTGTGGCGAGAAGACCGCCAAGATGGTGGCCGAGAGTTTGTCGCGTTTGATGACGGCCTGCGGCATGGTACCGGTGATGGTGAAAAAAGACTTGCATGGATTTTTGGCTAACCGCTTGCAGCATGCGCTCTCACGCGAGGCGTTTTATCTAATCGACGAAGGTATTGCTACGCCAGAGGATATCGATAAAGCCGTCCGCTTTGGATTTGGTTTCCGCTACCTCGCAGCTGGCCCAGTAATGCAGCGCGACCATGCAGGCTTAGAGATTCATGCTGCAGCAGGGGCGAGTATTTATCCTTCGCTGAATAACTCACCCAATATCGCAAAAAGTTTAGGTGATCGCGTTAAAAGCGGCAAGCTGGGCATGAAAACTGGCGAAGGCTTTTTTGAATGGAATCCAGAGACCATTCGTGCTGAGCGCAACCGCTATGACTCTATTTTGCGCGAGGGCTTAAAGATCATCCAAAAAGAGTTACCAAAGATCGATTAAGGCATTACGCTACCGACCTCATGGCTAGTAATGGCTGTGGGATTACTTTATTCTTTTCTTTATGAAAAAAACCCTGCGCATTTGGGATTTACCCACCAGGCTGTTTCATTGGCTTCTGGTTATCTGCATTGTGGGCGCGGTGATCTGCGTCAATATCGGCGGCTATTGGATGCAGTGGCACGCTTACTGTGGCTACGCCGCATTGAGCTTAGTTTTATTTCGGGTGCTATGGGGATTTATTGGCGCGCTGCACTCGCGTTTCACGACCTTTGTTCCCAGCCCACAGCGTTTGATTGCCTTTCTCAGGGGCAAGGAGGGTAGTGGCCTGGGCCATAATCCCTTAGGCAGCCTATCGGTTATTGCCCTCTTGCTGGTGGTTGGTATTCAAGCTAGTACCGGTTTATTTACCGACGATGACATTGCCTTTCAAGGGCCGCTTGCCAAGTATGTATCGAATGCTACTGTGAGTTTACTCAGCAGCATTCATGCATTGAACTCGAATATTCTATTTGGATTAATTGGCTTGCATCTCTTAGCTATTGCGTATTACCAATGGGTCAAGCGCGCATCGATTGTGATGCCGATGATTCAGGGCGATAAAGAGGTGGATGTGGAGCGCGATGGCAGTGGTCTGCCTGCTTCCGCACTCCATGCTTCCAAAGACGGTGCGCCGCAGCGCCTCACCGCATTGGTATCGCTGTGTGCAATCGCTTTACTGCTGCTCTATGCCCTAGGAATTATTTCTTTCTAAAGTCATCGTGGCAGGCTTTACACGTTTGCCCTGCAGCGCTAAATGCCTTTTTGATGTTCTCCAGATTGCCTGACTGCGCTGCTTGATTGAGTTCAGCAATAGCAGTCTGCATTTTCTCTGAACCTGCTTTAAATTTAGCAGCCTCAGTCCAAATTGCTGGTTGAGCCTTACCACCCTCAGTGCCAGCGCCAAAGCCTTGCCATGGCAGGGTGGATAAGGTTGCAATGATGGCTGCATTCTTAGCAACATCATCTTTGTTGTATGGCACTTCTCCTTTGACAACCGCAGCAATCCGCCCGAAGTGGGTTCCGATCAGGCTGAATGCGCTTTGACGGTATTTGATTGCATCTTCTGTTTTTTGAAACTGTGCAAAAGCGGGGCTGGATGTAATCAGGATGATCGATGCTGCCAACATGCGCAGGCCAGTGGTGGTAGTAAATGAATGAGTGGACATGTCAACTCCTTATAAATAGAAAGGGTAAATACCGGATTAGCATAACCCACATCGCCGCTTTTTAAGCAAGCCAAGCTACTTTTTTAGAGTAAGTGCTGCAGGGGCCACATCAAGAAACGGATGATCGATAAAAAGAAGCTGCTTAAAGGCTGCATCCACCAAACACCAATCAATCCGCTGAGGGCTAGGCCCAAGACGATAAAAAAGCCCCAAGGTTCAATTCGGCTAAAAGTCACCGCTTGGCGGTAAGGCAATAGGCCGGTTAGGACTCGCCCACCGTCCATCGGCGGAATCGGCAGCAGATTAAATACGAGGAGGCTGATGTTCCACATCACTCCCGCCTTAGCAACCACCCCCAAATAGGGCTCATCGATCCCCAGCAGTTGGGGCATAAACCAGAGTGTGGCCCAGATAATCGCTTGAATAAAGTTAGATCCAGGCCCTGCTAAGGCAACCCAAATCATGTCGATTTTGGGGTTTTTCAGTCGATCAAAGCGCACCGGGACCGGCTTGGCGTAGCCGATTAAAAAGCCTGAATTTAGCAGAATTAAGGCCAATGGAATGAGGAGGGTACCCACCAAATCAATGTGTTTGAGGGGATTTAATGTCACCCTACCGAGCAGGTAGGCGGTATTGTCCCCCAACCGTTTGGCAATATAACCGTGCGCCGCCTCATGAATGGTAATGGCCAAAATGAGCGGAATCGCATTGATGGCTATTGCTTCTATCGAAAAGGCACTTATCATGACAACATGATATCCACAGGAGCCCATCGTGACTGAAGAAAAAAAACCCGCTGCGAAGACCCCAGCCCGCCCAGTGATCGCTAAACCGCCTGTTCGTCCTCCTGCCGGAAAAGGCCCTCAGGGTGCTGGTGGGAAGCCCCCCAGTGGCTTTGGCGGCGGCAAAGGCATGATGCGAAAAGCAGGCCGCGGCCGTTAAACAGCCCGGCAATCCCGCTAGTCGCTAGCCGGATGGTGGATAATTGCGGTATTGCAATTTGCACTTGAATACGCACTGTTGAAGGATGAGTTATGAATGAGTGGCACAAGGAAAGTAAAGACGAGATCAATAAAAAGATCATCACCTTGATCGTGATGTTGGCAGTTGCGACAAGCTTAGCCATATTGTTTGCGTTGGTTGCTGCTCACATTGGTTACGTATTTGCTTAATTGCCATAGTGCAGTTCATTAACCATGCTTTTAGTTTTCGGTTGAAGCTAGCTTCCTACCGGAAATGAGCAAACACCGCCAGCCCGCAGTTTTTATTGGGCATGGTAGCCCGATGTTCGCTTTAGAGCCCAACCGCCACACAGATGCATGGGCTGCGCTCGGTAAGCGTCTTCATAAACCGGATGCCATTCTCGTGATCTCAGCCCATTGGCTGACGCGGGGCGTTTGGCTGACGGCAATGCCACAACCTAAAACCATTCATGATTTTGGCGGTTTTCCCGAAGCCCTATTTCAAATTCAATATCCAGCTCCGGGTAGTCCAGCCCTCGCGCAGCGCGTCCAGTCCTTGTTAAAGCAAGCGGTGGTTTTAGAAGAACACGAATGGGGAATCGATCATGGGGCATGGTCGGTATTGCGCTACCTGTATCCGCATGCCGATGTGCCGGTAGTGCAACTCAGCTTAGATGGATCGCTTAGTGCCGATGAGCACTACACGCTAGCCAAACAATTAGCGCCCTTGCGCGATGACAACATCCTGATTCTGGGTAGCGGAAACATTGTCCATAATTTGCGCTTAATCGATTGGGGCACAGACGCAGTACCGCTGCCATGGGCAACGGAGTTCAATCAATTTTTTAAGAGTCAGATTTTGGCGAATCAGCATTCGCCTCTGCTGGACTGGCAGGGGGCAGGCGATGCGGCTCGTCTCTCGATCCCGACCCCAGAGCACTATTGGCCTGCTTTATACCCCCTAGCGTTGCAAGACAGTGGCGAGCAGGTTGAAATTATCACCAATGGTATTGAAATGGGCTCAATTAGTATGCTGTCCTTCCTCATTCATTAACTACAATCGGAATATGGGGACATCATTGGTAGCGATTTTTTGTGGAGCGGGCTTCGGTGCGCTATTGCGTGCTGGCTTTAATGTCGTGGGCGCGGGGATGGTTTCGGGTTTTCCGATGGGTACCTTGTTGGCTAATTTGTTTGGCGGTTATTTGATTGGCATTGCCGTTGCCTTTTTTGGCAACAATGCGGCCATCGGACCTGAATGGCGTTTATTTATCATTACCGGTTTCTTAGGTGGGCTGACCACATTCTCGAGTTTCTCTGCAGACGTAGTTGAGATGATGCAGCGTGGCGAATATACTTGGGCAGTGGGTACTGCGTTGCTGCATGTGATTGGTTCGCTTGTACTGACCTTCCTTGGCATCATGACCTACCAAGCCCTAAAGTAAGCTTAGATCAGGCCCAGCAAACCCAAAACGGCACCAATGAGAATGAGGTACATCGGATGCCAGCGGGTTGCGGTAGCAATGCATGCTGTACCGATCGTTAGAGCATACGCAACCCAATTGGTATTAATCTGCAGGGCAATCTGCCAGGCCGAGGCAAGAATGAGTCCAACTGCAAGCGCTGCTGCCGCAAATTGAATGGTTTGCTTGGCTCGCTCATGCCGCATGGTACTAATCAAACGCTGCAGCCAAAAGATCAGAATAGAAGAGGGCCAGCAAATGGCCAGCGTTGCGATCAGCGCACCTACTACGCCACTCACATGCCATCCAATCAGTGTGACTGTCATTAAATTTGGACCAGGGGCGGCTTGGGCAATCGCAAAATAATGCGCAAAGGTCTCGGCATCAATCCACTGTTTTTGTTCGACTGCAATCGCAAAGAGCGTTGGCAACAAGGCATTGACGCCGCCAAAGGCAATCAATGAGAATGCAGATAAGGTGATAAATAAACTCAGTAGGATCATGCGACCCCCTCTGTTTTATGCCAAGCAATAAATAGGGCGAGCGGCGAAGCAATTAAAACGACCCACCCGAGTGGCAGGCGAAGCCAAGTAGCAATGAATAGGGTTACCACAACAACCAGCAACATCCGTGGGAAGCGTAATTCTTCACGCAGCATCTTTAAGCCAGTGGCTGCAATTAAGCCAACGCCAACGGCGGATATGCCGCGGAGCATGCCCTGAACTGCGGCAAGGTAACTGAAGTGGTCGTACAACATAGCCAATAGCAGGACCACACCAATCGGTGCCAGCAATAGGCCCATTAACGCTGCGAGTGCGCCTTTTGCCCCGCCAAAACGGGAGCCAACGCACACAGCAAGATTGACAATATTGGGTCCAGGAACAAGCTGACAGATTCCTAAAATGGCATTGAATTCTGCGGCAGTGATCCAATGCTTTTGTTCCACAATCGTACGCCGTGCCCAAGGTAATACACCGCCAAAACCCGATAGGCTAATCTTGGTAAACCCAATAAAGAGCTCCCACGCAGAAAGCGTTATGGCATTAGAGGGTTCTTGTTTAGGTTGCATTAATTACGCATTTTGTGAACGAGGGTTTATTGGGGGTTACTATAGCGTGATTGCAAACTGTTTAAGAGGAAATGCACCATGATTTTAGAGCACGTCGATATTCAAATTGATCCCATCAAGCAAGCAGAATTTAATGAGGCCATTATTCACGGCTTAGAGACGGTAGTTTCCAAATCAAAAGGCTTTCGTGGATATAAGGTAAATCACTGCGTGGAGTCACCCGCACGTTACCTACTCATGATTTATTGGGACACACTTGAAAACCATATGGTTGATTTTAGAGAGTCTTCACTCTTTACCGATTGGCGTGCGATTGTCGGTCCTTACTTTACTAAGCCCCCCGTTATGGAGCATTTTGAGTTGGTTGGTAAATCGACTTAGTTGGTTGACTTAGTTACGCCTGCTTTTTACGAATCGATTGTTCTATCCCAATTGATTCGAGGGTGGGCTCTAGCGCTTCACGTTCATCAAAGACAAAGCAACTGCCCTGATAGTGTGCTGAACCTACATCCTCAAAGTACTTGAGGATGCCACCCTCGAGTTGGTAGCTGTTCTCTATGCCGATCTCGCGCATATAAAGACCTGATTTTTCACAGCGGATCCCGCCAGTACAAAAGCTAATTAGAGTTTTATCTGCTAACTCGGCTTGATGCGCCTTAATGGCCTCTGGAAATTCACTGAACTTTTGAATATTGAAATGTACGGCATTTTCAAAGGTGCCGTATTCCACCTCAAATTGGTTGCGGGTATCAACCATCACAACCTCTCGCCCTAAGTCGTCGGTACCGCGATCGAGCCACTCTGCCAGTTTGGTGGGTGTAATGAAGTGGGCTCTGCCCGTTTCAGGTTGAATGGCCGGGTGATTCATGCGAATGATTTCATTCTTGATTTTGACCAGCGCTTTCTTAAAGGGCTGATTGTCTGACCAGCTTTCTTTGACTTCAATGGGCGCAAAGCGCTGATCGCTGCGTAGCCAGGCTAAAAATTCCCGCAACATGGGTTCAGTGCCGGCCAAAAATAGGTTAATGCCTTCTCCGGCCAGTAGAACAGTGCCCTTCAGTTGGCGTGCATTCAGGGCATCAAGCATCTGTTGGCGCAGTTCAACGAGCTCCTCAAGGCGAACAAATTGGTAGGCGGCAATATTGAGAATCGGCTTCATTGGCGGTAGGTGTTCCATAACATCCTCTATTATCAAACACACGGCCATTGGGTGGTAGTCTTTGTCCTTAATTAATCCTCTTTCTTTACGAAATTCTCACCATGTCTGAAACCCCTCAAAATCGCCCAATTCCTTACATTCCGATTGATTTGGCTGAACCTGCTGACTTGGTTGCCGCAATCCGCAAGCGCCGCGGTGGAAGCTTTATTAATTTAGATCGCATGCTCTTGCACAGCATTCCGATTGCAGAGGGCTGGAATCACTTTATCGGCGAGATTCGAAACAACTTGGCTTTAGATCCCAAGTTACGGGAGCTGGCGATGTGCGGGGTTGCGGTTTTAAATGGCGCTGAGTATGAATTTTTTCATCATGCGCCGCCCTTCAGAAAAGCGGGCGGTACTGAAGAACAGGTCGAGGCCTTGCGTTTGTTGGGTACGCCGCAATTTCCAGCAGCCTGCTTTAGTTCAGTCGAGCGTGATGCTGCCGAGCTCACGCTGCAGATGACCCGAAATATTCAAGTAGATGATCAGCTTATGGTGCGTTTACGCGATGCTTTAGGCAATACGTGTACGGTCGAGTTAGTCACCGTGATCGCCGCCTACAACATGGTTTCCCGTTTTTTGATTGCGCTCAAAGTGGGCCCAGAAGATCATCCACCCGCTTAACGCAGGCAACATAGAAAAAACAATGAAAACAGTCAAGATTGATTTTGTATCGGATATTGCATGCCCCTGGTGCGCTGTGGGTTTGGGCGCCCTCGAGCAAGCCTTATCGGAGCTCGGTGATCAGGTGCAAGTGGAGTTGCACTTTCAGCCGTTTGAGTTAAATCCGCAAATGCCTGTTGGCGGACAGGATGTGATTGAACATCTGGTTGAAAAGTACGGCGTTGGCCCAAAGCAAGTTCGAGAAAATCAAGAGCAGATTCGCAAGCGTGCAGCAGAAGTCGGCTTTCCTTTTCACCCAGAAGGGCGTAAGTGGGTCTACAACACCTTTGACTGCCACCGACTATTGCATTGGGCTGGGCTTGAATTTGGGAGTGATGCGCAGCACCGCCTCAAAAAAGAATTATTGGGGACGTATTTCACGCTTGCCGTTAATTTAGATGAGCCCGCAAATGTGCTGGATGCCGTTGATAGGGCCGGCTTGGATCGCCAGCACGCTGCAGAGGTACTCGCTAGTGATGAATTTAAAGAAGCGGTACGTGAGCAGCAGAAATTCTATCTGGATGCCGGAATTCATTCGGTGCCAGCCGTGATTTTGAATGACCGTATCCTCATTCAGGGCGCGCAACCGGTAGAACATTTCAAGGCCGCTTTACTGCAGGCCAGCAATGATTGACAGTGATAATCGCATGCGCTGGACAGAAGACGATACTGTTCATGATGTGCGATGGCAGTCAGAAAAAGGGCTGCCGCCACCTAAAAAAGTAGTGATTGCAGATGACATGCTAACGGCCGATGCGGCATATCGCCTTGCTTCCGAGGGCAGCGCTTTTTTATGGCGCGGTGATTACCAAAATGCCAAACAACTATTGCAGGCCTTAGCTCGGCGGGCTGAGCGACCCGTTAAGCGCAAGCGAAAAAAGGTAGCGAGTCAGGCTAAGCTAAATCCAGATGCAGTCAATGTGCTGGAGCCGACAGCTATGTTTAATCAGCACCGGCAAGCCCAGGCGCAGCGCGCCAGAATTTTGGATGCAATTTTGATTCCGGTATCGGCTGACCATGTTATTCCACTGCGACGGGCACCGGAGGTAACGAAGGCCTGCCTCGAGGTATTTGGAAACAGGGCGGACGATTACGTGCTTTCCTTGCGCGAATTACTTGGCATCATCAGCGCCCATGAGTGGCGCAAAAAAGGGGTGGTGATTCCATCGCTTAAGGAAGGTGCACAACGCCTATTTCCCCATTACGGCGTCTTCTCACCCATACGCGGCGAATACGTCGAACTAGTGGCAATGGCGCCACTTCCGCCCGCACTAAAAGTCAACTCATTAGCCTTTGATATTGGTACAGGAACGGGCGTGCTGGCTGCAGTACTGGCGCAGCGCGGTATAGAGCAGATTATCGGTACCGATCAAGATCTGCGGGCACTCGCCTGCGCTACCGAAAATATGCAGCAATTAGGCCTTGGGCAACAGGTTGCAATTCTGAATGCCGATCTCTTTCCTCCAGAAAAGGCTGCCTTAATTGTCTGCAATCCCCCTTGGCTGCCCGCTAGACCCAGCTCACCAATTGAACGAGCTATTTACGACCTGGACAGCATGATGCTCAATGGTTTTTTATCCCAGTTAAAAGAGCACCTGCTACCAGAGGGAGAGGGCTGGCTCATTTTGTCGGACTTAGCGGAGCATTTGCAATTGCGTTCACGCGAGGAATTACTGTCCTGGATTGCGGCGGGCGGCTTAAGGGTGATTGAGAAAAGGGATGCTAGACCGAATCATCCTAAAGTGAGCGATGCAAGCGATCCCTTACATCAAGCTCGAAAGGCCGAAGTTACCTCGCTTTGGCGCCTAGCTGCGGTATAGCTGGATCGGGCAGGGCAATGTCCAAGGCTCCGAAGAATGCGGTTCCAAGCGGTGATACTGGCGTGTGGATTGCACCAATCTGCCCAGCAATGCTGCGTATTTCATCGAGCAAGAGGGTGCCATAACCTTGACGGCGGTACATGGGGTTGACGTAGATGTACTCCACATCTCCTGCACTAGTAAATCGGCTATAGCCGATGGTGGTGTTTTGATTTTTGATTACAACAATCCCATCTGCAATTTCGATCTGGTAGTCAGCGGGATTGGGCATGGGCTTTTAGATGAAGGTAATGCGCTTCGTTAAGTCCTGCAACGATACCTCGGGCGCTTGAATGCTTTTCGCTTCATCGCGGCTATTGGCAATCACGCCAATACCAGCTACTGGCGCTAAGTTATCGACCTTGAAGCGACCCACGCCATCTTGTTGGCGAATAAAGCACTCCTCATCAAAAAACAGCCGGTCGCCATTGTTGTCAATTTCGTCGGAATCAATCGATGCAAAACCAATAATCCCCCGAACATCATCGAGTGAGCCTGGAATATCGCTGGCAGACACGGTTTTTAAGCTTGGATTAATCACATAAACTTGCATAAGCACCTTTCATCTAAAGTAAACTCTAAGCAAATTATCGCCCTAATATTTTTTTCGTGTAGATCGCAACTGATTATCGCTAAATAGTGTTAGGGTGGTACGTGGCGTTGTTTCATGCTCAAGTTGACGCCACTAATACAAGGATTCAATATGAAAACGAAGATTAAGCCAAGCAATATGACCCCTCCCGCCATCAATATTGGAATTAGTGCGGCCGATCGAAAAAAAATTACGCAGGGCTTATCGGCATTTTTGGCCGATAGCTATACTCTATATCTCATGACACACAACTTTCATTGGAATGTCACGGGCCCTCAATTTACCAGTTTGCATCAATTATTTATGACGCAATACACTGAGCAGTGGACTGCGCTAGATCAAATTGCAGAACGCATTCGAGCGCTGGGTCATGCTGCACCAGCCACTTATACTGAATTTCATAAATTGGCTTCCATCAAAGAAGTGAATGGTGTTCCTAAGGCTGAGGAGATGGTGCGTCACCTGGTTATAGCCCAAGAAGCAACTGCGCGAACGGCGCGAAATTTATTTCCGCTGGTAGATAAGGCTAATGACCAACCTACAGCGGATCTTTTAACTCAGCGTATCGAAATCCATGAAAAAACCGCTTGGATGCTGCGTAGTATTTTGGAATAAGTCTGAAGGTAACTGCCTTCTAGAAATACAAAGCCCCAATCGGGGCTTTTTTATTGGAATTAAGGGGGGCATGAGGACGTAAATCAATGCAGGTTGCATATTCAAGCAGTACCTTTTCAATCTTATTGATAATGATTCTTATTATGATATAGTGGAGACTAATACAAAAACCTGCTCTGCTGGAACGAATAATGATGAAAAATAAACTGATCGCATTGCCATTGGCCTTACTGCTTGGATTTCCAGTACACGCAAACGCACAGCCCAGCAATGAGAAAGTCCTTAATCTGTATTCGGCGCGTCACTATCAAACCGATGAGGCCTTGTATGCGAACTTCACCAAATCGACTGGGATCAAGATTAATCGCATTGAGGCAGATGACAATGCATTGATTGAGCGCTTAAATAGTGAAGGCAGTAAAAGCCCGGCTGACGTGATTCTCTTGGTTGACGCAGCACGATTATGGCGCGCCCAGGTCAATGGCTTTTTTAAGCCCATCCAATCCAAATACCTGAACGAACGTATTCCAGTCAATCTTCGGGCTAAAGCGGATACCGATGGTACAACGTGGTTTGGTTTTTCAACCCGTGCGCGGATTGTGGTCTACAACAAAAACACCGTTAAGCCTGGCGATGTGAACACCTATGAAAAATTGGCTGAGCCGATGAATAAAGGCAAGGTATGTACGCGCTCGGGATCGCATCCCTATATGCTTTCTTTGTTGGGTGCCTTAATAGAGCGAAATGGCGAAAAGGCCACCGAGGCTTGGGCAAGTGGCATGGTAGCTAATATGGCGCGTAGCCCCAAGGGCGGCGATACTGATCAGATCAGGGCAGTAGCATCGGGTGAGTGTGGTGTTGCATTAACTAATTCGTATTACTTGGCTCGCTTAATGCGCTCTACTAAGCCGGAAGATATTGCAGTCATGTCCAAGATTGGCTTTGTTTGGCCTAATCAGAATGCGGGTGGAGTCCACATCAATATCGCGGGTGGTGGTGTAGCCAAAAATGCCCCTCACCCTGCAGCAGCAGTGCAATTTCTAGAGTACTTGGCCAGCGATGCTGCACAAACGTATTTAGCAGATGGAAATAATGAATGGCCGGCTATTGCTACCGTGCGCGTAGATAATCCTGCGCTCAAGGAGCTCGGACCTTATCAGGTAGAGAAGGTTTCTGTCGCCTCGATTGGATTAAATCAAATAGCGGCCCAGAAGATTCTGGACCGTGTTGGTTATAAGTAAATAATCACAGCAGATTCTGTAGATGAATAAAAACAATCTGAAAGTCAATGCCCAATGGAGTGGTATCTCAGTAAATGGCCCAGCCAAAATCTATTCCAGCTTGGATTTATTTGGGGCCAGCAATTCGGTCATCATTAACCACTATGGCGTTTGTTACACCTTGAGGATTACGCAGCTTGGCAAGCTGATACTAACCAAGTAAGGGTGTTTCGATGCAAATCATCCCCTGGAGACTAAGCCTATTTGTTTGTTTGCTGCACGTGATCATATTTGCTTGCATTGCTCGGTTTGGATTGGAGCCACTGGATTACGGTACTCGGTCAATGCTACCGATTCAATTGGTCGAATCGAAATCGATCGCCCCTGTAAACAAAATTACTAGTCTGCCCGTAGCTGAGCGTCCCCTCACAAAGTCTCAGGGAGCCATTCATAATCCATCGGCACCTGGTGATGGCATTTCCATCGCAGATCAAGGCAATACATCGATGTTAATGTCGGCGCCAATGACACCACCTTCCGCTGATGCGTATGCGCCACTTAACCCGAAGCCGCCTTATCCGATTTCGAGCAGAGAGAATGGAGAGCAGGGAGCAGTAATGCTATATGCCTGCATTACGGATCATGGCAAAGTAGAGCGACTGGATTTAGCTCAAAGCTCCGGCCATCCGGCTTTGGATCGATCCGCCCTCAACACCGTTCGCCATTGGAGTTTTCGGCCCGCGCAAGAAAGTGGCAAATCAATTCCGATGTGCTACCGCCTGCCGATTCGCTTCCTTCTATCTTCATCCGCTTTGCTTGCAGCGCTTGCCTAATTAAAGATGGTTGGAAGATCGATTGACAATCTAATTAATAATGATTATCATTTAGTTTAACTGATGCAGTAAATCATTCACTGCATCAATGCCACAGCCCGCCGCCGCTAGCTAGTGTTTCAACAAACTAGGGGATATATGAAACGTGGGTTAAAGAAATGGGCAGTTGCATTCCTCATGCCATTGTCAATTACACCGCTGGCAGCAAAGGCGAGCATTGCTACAGGCGAAAGTGGAGAGGTGATCAATCAATCCCAGGCTAGGGGTTTAGATAATAAAGACCTCAAAGAGGTTACAGTATCTGCCACGCGATCTGAACGTAAAACCGATAATGTGCCGCGAATCGTTACCGTTACGACGGCCGAAGAAATTCAGGAGTTGGGGGCTCGAAACGTAGGCGATGTCTTTAAAGATTCGCCGGATGTTACCGTACCTCAGCAAACGGGACGATTTAGCCTTGCCATCGGTTCACAGGGTCGTGGCGGACAAGAAAGCATCAATATTCGGGGTCTGCAGGGCAATAATGTCCTGCTTCTGGTTGATGGCATCCGCGTACCCAATCAATTTTCATTTGGTAGTCTATCGTCGGGCCGGGGAAATTTTTTGGATGTCGATGGCTTTCGAAAGATTGAAGTCGTTCGTGGACCATCATCAACCCAATATGGCAGTGATAGCCTTGCTGGCATTGTTCATTTTCAAACCTTTAATCCAAGTGACTTTATTCAAAAGGATGCGGATAAAGGTGGATTTGCTCGGACTGGCTACTCCAGTATTGATAACTCGTCTAATACGACATTCGCTTATGCTGGTAAAGGGCAGGATATACAGGGCATGGTGCTGGGCAATATTCAATCCGGTCATCAACTCGAAAATCAAGGATCCAACTACTCCACAGGAATTAATCGAAGCGCGCCAAACCCAGCTGATTATCGCAATTGGTATGTACTGTCAAAGGCGTTGGCACGCATTAATTCCGCAAGCAGCATAGGAATTACCTATGAATCGCAAAACCTGACGCAAAATGTCAATAATCTATCGGATCTATCAAGGGCTGTAGCCACATCAACTGCATCGGACACCACATCCCGAGATCGGGTATCGGGCGAATATCACTATCGGGATTATGCAAATGAGGTGATTCAGGCGGCAAGAGTCATGCTTTACCTTCAAGATGCATCGGTAACCCAAAAATCGTATCAAGAATCCGCTGTTGGAGGCGGCAGGTCCTACCCCTGGCGGTCGAGGACGAATACCTATAGTCAAAACACTAAAGGAATCAATACCAGCTTCGAGAGCAGTACTACCAATTTCATCAATCAACGTTTCACTTATGGTCTGGATTGGAGCTCTGCTGACATATCCAGTCGTATCAATGCAGCTGGGAATGGCACATCAATTACACCTGCGCCATCATCAAAATATGACTTGGGCGGTGCATTTCTGCAGAGTGAAATGGAGTTTGGCGACCTTACGCTAATACCGGCGATTCGCTATGACAGTTATTCCATCCAGCCGCAAACCGGCTTAACCAATTCCAATAGTGGCTCTGCAGTTTCTCCTGCGCTTGGAGCAGTATGGAATTGGGCGACTGCATTGCGGCCATTTATCAATTGGGGTAGGGCATTTGGCGCGCCTACCCCAGATCAGGCCTTAGCAACCCATGCCAATACTGGCCCTGGTTCAAACTACCGTGTTATTGCCAATCCCAATTTAAAGCCCCAAACCGGTAGCGGTTTCGAACTGGGATCGCGCGGCAGGGTAGGCGCTTGGCGATATCAGGCATCAGCCTATGCCAATCATTACGATCACTTTATTGCACAAGTGACAACACAAGGCTCTTTGCTGAATCCAGCCAACCCTGCTATTTTGCAATACCAAAATCTAAACAGCGTATCGATCCGAGGTTGGGATGTCAGGACCGATTGGGCGTTTGCAGAGCGCTGGCAAGCTAATGCAGCCATGGCGTATAGCCATGGCCAGCAGACACAAGATGGAGTTACTGCGCCCTTAAATACGATTCAGCCACTCCGTGCAGTTTTGGGGTTGCGGTATGACGCAATCGAATGGGGCACGTTTGCCAATCTCATCTGGAATCAAGGTAAAGCGGCAAGCAATGTCAACTTTAATTCCAACACAGGCGGAACGGCCAATCAGTTTTTGACTCCCGCATCGACCATCCTGAATCTGACGGGTTATTGGAAACCCACGAAGCACATCTCATTGAATTTCAATCTAAACAACGTATTCAATAGTACCTACTGGAACTGGGCAGGGGCGCAGGGCTCAGTTACTACAGTGAGTTCGCCAATGTATAACGCTGCAGCTGCTCAGCAAGCCGCTACTGCAGCTCCACGCAATGCTCAAATTTCACTGCGCTATGACTTCTAAGGAGAAAACATGATTCAATCCATTCACTCTACTCGTCAATCCTTCGCAGCATTTCGTGCGAATGAGCAAATGCGCCATCGTGAAATAGCAAAGCAACTGGGTATGTCCGAAGGTGAGTTGATTGCTGCGTTTCTGGGCATTGATACTCCTCCTTTAGCTGTCGGTGCAATGCAGGCAGTTCGACTGCTTCCAAAATGGGCCGAGATCATGGCGTCCATTAAGTCCTTAGGTGAGGTTATGGCGCTGACCCGCAATGCTTCCTGTGTGCATGAAAAGGTTGGTATTTACAAAAATGCCTCACAAGAAGGGCCTGTGGGGCTTATGGTGGGCGAGATTGACTTACGTCTTTTCTATCGCGCTTGGGAATATGGATTTGCGGTTCGCGAAATGAGCAAAGACGGTCTGCAGCGAAGTCTACAATTCTTTGACAAGGCTGGCGTTGCCATTCATAAAATTCATTTGAGGGCGCAAAGTAGTGTTGCGAACTACGATGCATTGCTAGCGCAATTTCAGAGTCATGATCAGGCACCAGCAATACAAGTTACTGAGCTAGATAAGCCTCCTGCCGAATTGCCAGATCTGGAGATTGATGTGACAGCCTGGCGTCAGGCATGGCGTGCGATGAAGGATACCCACGACTTTTTCATTTTACTAAGGCGCTTTAAGGTTACAAGGACACAAGGATTGCGCCTTGCTGAGCCTGCGTTTGTACAAGCGCTGCCAGTCACTTGCGTAAAAGACCTATTGGAGACTGCGGCAAGCACGGGTACTCCGCTGATGGTATTTGTAGGCAATCATGGCATGCTGCAGATTCACAGTGGGCCGATTCATAAGGTGATGTCGGTCGGATCCTGGATTAATGTCATGGATCCCCGCTTTAATCTCCATCTGCAAATGGATTCCGTAGCCCAGGCTTGGCTTGTACGTAAACCAACCGATGATGGCATCGTGACCTCAGTAGAGTTGTTTAACGATGACGGTGAGGCAATTGCCATGTTCTTTGGAGAGCGCAAGCCAGGTAAGCCTGAGTTAGGTACCTGGCGCGCTTTAGCAGACGACTTGCTTGCACGGTCAACGGCGGTAGAGGCCTAACATGAATCATGATCGTCGGAACATCTTACTTAAATCCGCATCGGCAGCAGGATGGATGGGCCTTGGTTTAGAGGCCTTTGCAAACGAACGTCCCGTTATATCTTCTAGCGCGATGCGTTTGATCAGCATAGGCGGTGCATTAACCGAAATCATTTATTTACTGAAAGCAGATACTGAATTAGTAGGAGTGGATACAACGTCGATTTACCCTACAGCAGCCACCCGCTTGCCCAAGGTTGGATATGCCCGTAGTCTTTCTGCTGAGGGCATCTTGGCTCTGCGTCCCACTCAATTGATTGCTGCTGTGGATGCAGGACCGCCAATCGTCTTAAAGCAGATTGGCGATGCAGGCATTCCCTTGTCTATCTTGCCATCGAACCATCAATTTATTGATGTCATTAATCGTGTGCGCACCATCGGAGAGCTTGTGCATAAAACGGATGCTGCTAAAGCGCTTACAGGCCGATTGGTTTTAGAGTGGAACAATACTCAACAGCGTGTTGCGAATTCGAAAATAAACAACACACGCGTTTTATTTATCCTGTCGCAAAATCCAAGTCAGCTCATGGTTGGCGGCGAAAAAACCAGTGCGGATGCCATGATTTCGTATGCGGGTGCGCGCAATGCCATCTCGGGGTTGAGTGGATTTAAGCCGCTCACTCCGGAAGCAGTTATTGCCGCCAATCCCGATGTCATCTTGCTGACGGATCAAGGTATGAAAGCCGTTGGCGGGATTAGCGGGGTGCTGCGCTTTCCCGGGGTCAAGCAAACGCGAGCTGGAAAAGAACAGAACATTATTTCGCTTGAGGCCATGTACCTATTGGGCTTTGGGCCGCGCATGCCATTGGCGGTGGCTGAACTCAATCTGCTTTTACAGCAGGCCATGGCTTAAGTTACAAGCTTTACATGAGGGTTTTCATTTCTGCTGGGTTAAGAGCTAATACAATTTTTACCAGCTTATTTTCCGTGTTACTTCTTATTTTTTTGCTGCTCTTTGCTGCGCAGTGGGGCGCAGTCCCCATTCGTCTGGATGATTGGGTCTCACTGATTAATCAAGGCGGGGATATCCAATCAGGTAGCAGCTATGTTTTGTGGCACTTGCGTTTACCCAGAATCATGTTTGCTCTTTTGATTGGCGCTGCCCTAGGGCTCTCGGGCGCCTTGACGCAGGGGCTATTTCGTAATCCGCTTGCCGATCCTGGGCTACTGGGCGTATCTGCCGGAGCGGCATGTGCAGTTGCCTTGGGTATTGTTATCTTGAATGATTTAAATATCCCACTTGTGCCGCAGTGGCGATTTTGGACGATACCCGCATTGGCGTTTTCAGGGGCAATTCTGGTGTGTTTTGCTTTGGATCGTATTGCGCGCTGGATTACGCCCGGCTCGATTTCTGGTCTGCTTCTAACAGGCATCGCTTTAAATGCGCTTGCCGCTGCCATTATTGGTTTATGTACTTATTTAGCGACGGATGAACAGTTACGCAATTTGACATTTTGGACAATGGGCTCGCTTTCTGGATCCAATTGGCTTTTGGTGATGGCGATTACCGTACTCTTCGCGTTCGCTTGGTGGCGTTTGCGTGCACTGATTCCCGTAATGAATGTCTTTGCCCTTGGCGAGTCGGTCGCAGCCCATATCGGTATTGAAATTACACGCATCCGTATGGAAATCATTTTTTGGGTGGCTTTGCTCTCTGGATTTGCAGTTGCGTGGTGTGGAATGATTGGCTTTGTTGGTTTAATTGCACCCAATTTTGCACGCGCTTGGCTCGGAGGTGATCAGAGGGTGGTAGTCCCGGCCTCAATGTTATTGGGTGGTGTTTTGTTATTACTGGCTGATACATGTGCGCGTACGATTGCAATCCCAGCAGAAGTCCCTGTAGGGATCTTTACTGCCCTTTTAGGGGCACCGTTTTTCATCCTGTTATTGCGCTTGTCGCGCCGTCAACTGACCTAATGAACGCGCTATACCAACTTCAGGCTTTGGAGATCACGCTCGGTGAAATTGCATTTGGTCCCTTTTCATTCACCATTGCTCCGGGCGAGCGCATTGCCATACTGGGCCCGAGTGGCGCAGGAAAAACAACATTACTTAAATTGATATCCAGTGATTTGCGGCCGCATGCAGGGTTGTATGAGCTCAAAGGCGCAGCAATACAAACATGGCCTTTACGGTCGCTAAGTAGAGTCCGAGCAGTGCTGCCACAGTCGAGTGAGGTAGCCTTTGGCTTAGAAGCTCACCTGGTGATTGGCCTGGGAAGAATTTCGATTACGGGTGATTTGAGGCGCGATGAGACTGTTCGCCAGGCAGCGCGCCTGAGTTCCTGCGAGCATCTGCTCAATCGGAGTTTTGATACTCTCTCCGGCGGCGAAAAGGCACGCATTCATCTTGCTAGGGTGTTTGCGCAGTTATGGGATGAGCAAAATAGCCTGATCTTGGTGGATGAGCCTTTGGCCTCATTGGATCCCGGCCTGCAAATCGAGCTTTTGGAAAGCATGAAGCAGTATGCCGATGCGCGTAATCATGCCATTGTGGCGATCTTGCACGACATCAATCAGGCGATGCACCATTTTGACCGACTGATCTTAGTAAAAGAAGGAAAGATTGTGGGTGATCACGCTGCTGGGATGGGTGCAATGTCAGATTTGGCTGCTTTGTACCAGATTCAGCTGGATGTAATCGAGCGCGAAGGCTCGCCTCCATGGGTTTTTCCGAGGGCTAGTCTAGGTCCAAATACCCTATAAAATGACGATAAATATAAGCCCAGCAAAACGAGGGCTTTCCTGATAGCGTATTACGTATCGAGCTAGCTTGTGCCTCGCCTTAAGGAGTTATGAATATGAAACGGATCTTTTTATTTTTACTGACCAACATCGCCATCATGTTGGTGATTTCGATCGTCATCAGTGTATTTGGACTGGGTCAAATCCTGGATCAGAATGGTGTGCACATTGACTTGATGTCACTCTTGATGCTTTCTGCAGTAGTGGGTATGACGGGTTCATTTATTTCCCTTGCCATGTCCAAATCGATGGCCAAGCACTCCGTGGGCGCCTATGTCATACAAGAGCCACGCAATGACCAGGAGCGTTGGTTGCTCAGCACGGTCGAGCGTCAAGCTACTGCGGCAGGCATTGGGATGCCTGAAGTGGCTATTTATGACGCGCCTGATATCAATGCGTTTGCCACTGGGATGTTCCGAAATGACTCTCTCGTTGCAGTTAGTACCGGGCTGCTCTACGGCATGACCCGCGACGAGGCGGAAGCTGTTTTGGCGCACGAAGTTAGTCACGTTGCTAATGGCGATATGGTTACCTTGGCGTTGATTCAGGGTGTTGTTAATACCTTTGTATTCTTCTTGTCGAGGGTCATAGGCAACATTATTGATCGCACCGTCTTTAAGACGGAACGGGATCATGGGCCAGCGTATTGGGTAACGACAATCATTGCGCAACTCGTCCTCGGTATTTTGGCGAGCGCGATCGTAATGTGGTTTAGTCGCCATCGCGAATACCGCGCCGATGCAGGAGCTGCTTATTTAGAAGGTAAGCATAAGATGATTGCTGCTTTAGAGCGCCTGCAAAAGTCAGCTAATCAGCCACACTTACCAGAGCAGTTAGAGGCCTTTGGTATCTCGGGCGGCATAGCAGATGGTTTGAAGCGTTTGTTTATGAGCCATCCTCCGCTCGACGAACGTATTGCAGCGTTACGTAATAGTTAATTCCTGCTGCTGCACTAAAGCAAAACGCCACCGAAGGGATGGCGTTTTGCTTATTACGTCTTACTTCGTGGTGGAGTCGGCGGGAATCGAACCCGCGTCCGCAAATCCTCTACAACAAGTTCTACATACTTAGTCATGTCATTTAATTTAGCCGGCTAGTCACGGACTGACACGTTCCACGCTGGCGATTCACTGAATTTTCGAGCTATTCCTCGTGACACGAAACAGCCTTATCTCTTGTAAATGACCCTGATGTAGCTTTCGCTACCTGACCCAAGAGAGAATCAGTTCAGGGGCAACCGCATTTAAGCGGCTAGTGCGTAACGTTCGTCGTTAGCAGTTATTACATTCCCATTGATTTACGAGATAACGGGTCCTCGGTATGCCCTTGATGCTTTGTAATCCACGTCGAAACCATGTCGACCCCAATTGCATTGCATTAAAGAACTTCTATTTTACGACCGATTACCAGATAGCGCAGAACTATCGTGGAAAGATGATTTCCAATAGCTCTAAAGGGGAGTGGATGAGGTAGTCGGCACCCCATTCTTGCGGCGGCTCTGCGCAGCCGCAATAGCCATAGGCTGCAGCGACGGTTTTCATACCAGCTGCTTTGCCAGCAATCACATCGCGCAGATCATCGCCCACATAAAGTGAAAATGCTGGATCGATATTGGCTAATTTAGCTGCATGCAAAATCGGTTCGGGATGGGGCTTGGAGTGGGGTGTTGTATCACCGGAGACAGTGGAGATCGCGCGTTGCCGCAACCCCATTTGTTCTGTAAGGGGATGCGTGAAGCGCTCACTCTTATTGGTCACAATTCCCCAGGGCATCTTCGCCAAGTCCAGTTGATCGAGGAGGGACTCGACACCATCAAACAAGGTGCTATGTACCAGCAGTGCGTTTTCATAATAGGTAAAAAATTCATCGCGCAAGGGGATAAATTCAGGGTGATCGGTACCGTAGCCAAACGCCCCTTGAATTAAACCGCGTGCTCCAGCTGATGCACGTGGTCTCAGCTCTTCATAGGGTTTTGGGCTGAGATTGCGTTTTACCAGCAGCTGGTTTGCCGCTGCCACCAAGTCTGGCGCGGTATCGGCTAGCGTGCCATCGAGATCAAAAAAAACGCCATGGTAAGGACTGCGCAAGGACATCGCTTTTATTCCAAAGGCTTGCGGACGGCAATCATGTAATTGACGTCGGTGTCATCGCTTAAACGATAGACTTGGGTAATGGGGTTGTACGTTAATCCCTTCATGCCAATCACCTCTAAATTCGCTTGACGAATGTAGCGTGCGAGCTCAGACGGCTTGATAAATTTGGCGTATTGATGCGTCCCTTTAGGCAGTAAACGCAGGATATATTCGGCGCCAACAATGGCGAATACGTAGGATTTGAGGTTGCGATTGAGCGTGCTAAAAAAGAGCGTGGCGCCTGGTTTGGCCAGGTCAGCGCAGGCTTGAACCACGGACGCTGGATCAGGTACGTGCTCGAGCATTTCCATGCAGGTCACCACATCAAATTGGGCTGCTTGTTCTAAGGCCAAGGACTCGGCGGAGATGGAGCGATAGCGCACACTGGCGCCGGTCTCGAGGGCGTGCAATTCAGCGACTTTGAGGGCTTTGTCAGATAAATCAATTCCCAGGGTATCAGCGCCCAGGTTTGACATCGATTCCGCCAGAATGCCGCCGCCACAACCGATATCAAGGGTCTTTTTGCCTTTAAGGGGAACAAAGGTCTGAATCCACCCCAGGCGCAGCGGATTAATCGCGTGCAAGGGTTTGAATTCACTATTGGGGTCCCACCAGCGGTGCGCTAGGGCACTAAATTTGCTGATTTCTGAGGGGTCAACGTTACTGGAAGTGTTCATACCAAGACTGTAATGGAAATAAAAAAGCCCGGCAGAACCGGGCTTTTTCGAGAATGCTAAGGATTACTTGAGAGCAACAGTACCAACTACTTCGATGTCGGTACGGCGGTTCTTGGCGCGGCCTTCAGCAGTAGCGTTGGTAGCTACTGGATTGCTCTTGCCTTTGCTTTCGGTGTAAATACGGCCACCGTCAACACCTTTGCTAATCAAATACGCCTTAACAGACTGCGCACGACGCTGACCCAAGGCCATGTTGTATGCATCTGTACCAACGCTGTCGGTGTTACCAACGGCGATAACCACTTCTAAGCGGATCTTCTTCAGGTCAGCAGCAACTTTATCTAAAGTCGCTTTGCCTTGTGGCTTCAAAGTAGCTTTGTCGAAGTCATACAAGGTATCGGCTTGCAGGGTGATCTTGGTTTGCGTTACTTTTTTCTTAGCAGCAGGCTTCTTAGCAGCTGCTTTAGGGGCTAAAAAGCCATCGCAACCCTTAGCGGCTGTAGCTGGGGTCCAGCTAGCATCACGCCAGCACAATGTGCCATCGCCGTTTCTCCATGGAGTGCCGGTTGAGTTGACCCAGTTGTCAACGGATTGAGCGGAAGTAGCGCCGGCAGCAACAGTAACAACACCAGCGAGTACCAGTTTTAGGGTTTTATTCATTTTTAGTCCTCAAATTCACTTTTTTAATTAAATTCAAACTTGTATGTATGTCGCCCCACATAACTGCAAAAAGCGCAAAGCGATACTTCTCAATTCGTACAAACTGACAGAATCTTAGCACAGGGGCTGTCTGCCATCAAAATGATATTATTTCGAGATGGAACAAGCCGCTAAAGAAACACTACCAATATCCCTCGAAGACGAAATGCGGCGGTCCTATTTGGACTACGCCATGAGCGTTATCGTCGGCAGAGCCCTACCAGACGTGCGTGATGGCCTAAAGCCAGTCCACAGGCGGGTCCTTTTCGCGATGTATGAATTAAACAACGATTGGAACCGCCCTTACAAGAAATCTGCCCGTATAGTTGGCGATGTCATCGGTAAATACCATCCCCATGGCGATTCTGCGGTCTACGACACCATTGTTCGTATGGCCCAGGACTTCTCTTTGCGCTATATGTTGGTGGACGGACAGGGCAACTTTGGCTCGGTTGACGGCGATAACGCCGCGGCAATGCGTTATACGGAAATTCGCTTACGCAAGATCGCCCACGACCTTTTGGCCGATTTGGACAAAGAAACGGTGGATTTCGGGCCGAACTACGACGGTAGCGAAAAAGAACCCCTCATTTTGCCGGCCAAAGTACCTAATTTGCTGATTAATGGCTCTTCCGGCATTGCGGTGGGTATGGCCACCAATATTCCGCCGCACAACTTAGATGAAGTTGTGCAGGCTTGCCTGCATGTCCTGCATAACCCTGAGTGCACGATTGATGAATTAATCGAGATTATTCCGGCACCGGATTTTCCAACTGCCGGAATCATTTATGGCGTTCAAGGCGTGCGCGAAGGGTATCGCACCGGCCGTGGCCGTGTGGTGATGCGTGCCAAGACGCATTTTGAGGATTTGGATAAGGGCTCACGCCAGTCCATCATCGTCGATGAGCTGCCATATCAAGTAAATAAGAAAAACTTGCTTGAGCGCATTGCCGAGCTGGTGAATGAGAAAAAGATTGAAGGCATTTCTGATTTGCGGGATGAGTCCGATAAATCTGGAATGCGCGTTGTCATCGAGCTCAAGCGCGGTGAAGTGCCTGAGGTGGTGCTGAACAATTTATACAAGAGCACGCAACTGCAAGACAACTTTGGTATGAATATGGTGGCGCTGGTAGATAACCAGCCGCGCCTCTTAAACCTCAAGCAAATGCTGGAGTATTTCTTGCAGCATCGCCGCGAGGTTGTGACGCGTCGAACCATTTTTGAATTACGCAAAGCCCGTGATCGCGGCCATGTATTAGAAGGCCTAGCGGTTGCGCTGGCGAACATTGATGAGTTCATTGCGATCATCAAAGCGGCTGCAAATCCGGTCGTTGCAAAACAAGAATTGATGGGCAAGTCATGGGATTCGTCCATGGTGCGCGAAATGTTAGCGCGTGCCGAGACCGATACACCGGGCGGGCGCAATGCCTACCGTCCAGAAGGGTTGCTGCCCGAATACGGCATGCAAGCTACAGGCCTCTATTGCCTATCCGATAGCCAGGCACAAGAAATTCTGCAGATGCGTTTGCAGCGCTTAACTGGACTTGAGCAAGACAAGATTGTTTCTGAATACAAAGAAGTCATGAATGAGATTTCAGACTTACTTGACCTGCTGGCTAAGCCAGAACGCGTAACGCAAGTGATTGAGGCCGAACTAAAAGAAGTGCAAGCCGATTACGGCAAAGAAGGCGGTGATACTGGCCGTCGCTCATTTATTGAAATGAATGCCACCGAACTCTTCACGGAAGATCTGATCACGCCGCAAGACATGGTGGTGACCTTATCGCACTCAGGCTACATGAAGAGCCAGCCCCTCAGCGAATACCGCGCGCAAAAACGCGGTGGTCGTGGCAAGCAAGCGGCTGCAACCAAGGATGAAGATTGGATCGACACCCTGTTTGTGGCAAACACCCATGACACGATTTTGTGTTTCTCTGACCGTGGCCGGATGTACTGGCTCAAAGTCTGGGAAGTGCCGCAAGGCAGTCGCACATCGCGCGGTAAGCCGATTGTGAATATGTTCCCGCTCATCGACGGTGAAAAAATCACGGTGATACTGCCAATTAAAGGCTATCAAGACGATCAGTATGTCTTTATGGCAACGAGCCTCGGGACAGTCAAAAAGACGCGCCTCTCGGATTTTTCTAATCCACGCAAGGCCGGCATCATCGCAGTTGACTTAAACGAGAACGACTTCTTGGTCGGAGCTGCGATTACCGACGGCAAACACGATGTGATGCTGTTCTCCGATGCGGGTAAGGCAGTCCGCTTTGATGAGAACGATGTCCGTCCGATGGGCAGAACGGCGCGCGGCGTGCGCGGCATGAATTTAGCCGCAGCGCAAAACGTGATTGCCATGCTGGTCGCCCCTGCAGAAGCCGCTGATGGCGCAGCATCTACAGAAGATGGTGTGGCCGCACCAAGTAGCGTATTAACCGCTACGGAAAATGGTTTTGGTAAGCGCACCCCTATCGCGGAATACACCCGCCATGGTCGCGGCACGAAAGGCATGATTGCAATTCAGACCAGCGAGCGTAACGGTAAGGTAGTAGCGGCATCTTTAGTATCGCCAGAAGATCAAATTATGTTGATTACGACCGGCGGCGTGTTGGTTCGCACGCGGGTTTCTGAGATTCGGGAGATGGGCCGGGCAACCCAAGGCGTCACTTTAATTAGCGTCGACGAAGGTACGCGCTTATCGGGCCTACAGCGGATTGCAGAGAGCGACTCCGATGACGATGCGGATGAGTCTGGAGACGAAGTTGATGAAGCTAGCGGTGAATCTGCGCCCGATGCGTAATGTAGTTATTTGATCCCGCACCCCTTAACTCCATTATGACTTTCGACCGCCGCATTTTTAATTTCGCAGCGGGCCCTGCCACCTTGCCAGCCGATGTTTTACAGCAGGCATCCGAAGAGATGCTCAACTGGCGGGGTATGGGTTGCAGTGTGATGGAGATTAGCCATCGCAGTCCGGAGTTCATGGCTCTCTATGAGGAAGCCCTACGCGATATGCGCGTGCTGATGAACATACCCGACAGCTATGCGATTTTGATGTTGCAAGGCGGCGGTATTGGTCAAAATGCCGCGGTGCCGATGAACTTGATGCCGCTGGCCAAAAACGGACCTAAAGCGGATTTTTTGGTTACTGGGATTTGGTCGGAGAAATCCTTTTTAGAGGCACAAAAATACGGACAAGCCCATTTGGTTGCGAGCTCGAAAGAGGATCATTTCACAACCATTCCAGCGCGAAGTAGCTGGCATTTATCCGATGATGCTGCTTACTTCCATTACTGCGCGAATGAAACGATTGGCGGTGTCGAGTTTCAAGAAGTGCCCGATGTCGGCGACCGTATTTTAGTAGCCGATATTTCCAGCAATATTTTGTCGCGCAAAATGGATGTGTCGCAATGCGGCGTCTGGTTTGCTGGGGCACAGAAAAACATTGGCCCGGCCGGCGTTACCTTCGTGATTGTGCGCAGGGATTTAATGGGTCATCAAATGGCAATCACCCCGTCCATTTGGGATTGGGCGAAAGAAGAGGCTACGCAGTCGATGTTCAATACGCCTCCCACATTTGCCATCTATTTGTCTGGGCTAGTTTTTAAGTGGCTATTGAAGCGGGGTGGGGTTGCGGAGATGGAGCGCATCAACCTTGAAAAATCCACCTTGCTGTATAACTACATCGATCAAAGTAGTCTGTATGAGAATCGGGTCGATCCACGTTACCGTTCGCGAACCAACGTCACCTTCTTCTTAAAAGACGAAACCTTAAATGCGGCATTTTTAGCGCAATCCAGTAGTGCTGGCTTGGCTGCATTGCGTGGTCATAAAGCGGCTGGCGGAATGCGTGCCAGTATTTACAATGCGATGCCACTGGAGGGTGTTCAAACCTTAGTGGAATTTATGCGTGAATTTGAAAGGCGAGCGTAATGACGACCGAAGATCAGCGTTTAGCTCCTTTGCGAGCGCGCATCGATGCCATCGATGCTGAAATACTCGAGCTCTTATCCAAGCGCGCAAAAGCGGCACAAGAGGTGGGTCACATCAAAGGGGATTTTGTATCGCCAGTCTTCCGTCCTGAGCGCGAGCGTCAGGTGGTCGCGAATTTAGTCAAACTCAATCAAGGCCCTTTGCATAACGATGGCATCGCAGCGATTTGGCGGGAGGTGATGTCGGCTTGCCGCGCATTAGAGGCTAGGCAAACCATTGCCTACTTGGGTCCAGTGGGAACCTTTTCTGAGCTAGCGGCACAAAGTTATTTTGGGCACTCGATTAGCGGGTTGCCGTGCGCCAGTTTGGATGAAGTATTTAAATCGGTTGAAAAAGGCGCCGCGCAATTTGGAATTGTGCCAGTCGAAAACTCCAGTGAGGGCGCGGTTTCGCGCACACTGGATTTATTACTCGATTCCCCATTGCACATTAGCGGTGAAGTGGTTTTATCGATACGCCATCACCTGCTAACAAAATCCGGAAGCTTGGATGGTGTAACGACGGTGTGCGCACACGCACAAGCCTTGGCTCAGTGCCAACAGTGGCTCAGCGTGCATGCTCCCCAGTTGCAGCGCCAAGCGGTTAGCAGTAATGCAGAAGCTGCGCGCATGGCGGCTGCCGATCCCACGATTGCAGCAATTGCAGGTGACCCGGCGCAAGTGGCATATGGTTTACAGGCAGTCGCTAGTCAAATTCAGGATGACCCACACAATCGCACGCGTTTTGTGGTGGTCGGAAGCTATCAATGCCAGCCTACTGGCAATGATCAAACTGCCCTGGTCCTGTCGGTTGCAAATAAGCCCGGTGCGGTCCATTCTTTATTGGCGCCCTTAGCTAAGCATGGTGTTTCGATGACACGTTTTGAATCGCGTCCGGCGCGCAAAGGTACCTGGGAATACCACTTCTATATTGATGTCGCTGGTCATGCCGAGGATGTCAATGTGGCCAAGGCATTAATGGAGTTGCAAGACACGGCTGCCTTTTATAAAAAACTGGGTTCCTACCCGCGTGCATTGGGTTAATGATGAGCACGCCACTCGGTCTTAAGCACATTCAAGCAATTGCACCTTACGTCGGCGGCAGGCCAATCAGCGAAGTAGCGCGTGAATACGGGCTGGATGAAAGCAAGATTGTGAAGCTTGCCTCCAATGAAAACCCGCTCGGTATGCCCAAGTCAGCGCAAGAGGCGATGCTGCGTGCTGCAACTGACCTCGGACGTTATCCCGATTCCAATGGCTTCGAGCTCAAGAAAGTCTTATCGGATCGCTTGGGTGTTCCTGCCGATTGGATCACTCTGGGTAACGGCAGTAATGATATTTTGGAATTAGCCGCTAGAGCCGTTGCGCAAGCGGGCGATGAAATCATTTTTTCAAAGCATGCGTTTGCGGTGTATCCGCTTGCCACGCAGGCAGTCGGCGCTGTCGCGGTTGAGGTGGCGCCAACACCGCAATACGGCCACGATTTGCCGGCGATGCTCGAAGCGATTAAGCAATCGGGCAATAAAGCCAAGCTAGTGTTTGTGGCCAATCCGAATAATCCCACTGGTAGCTACCTAGAGCCTAAAGAAATCGAAGCATTTTTATCGAAAGTGCCAAGCAATGTGGTGGTCGTGCTCGATGAAGCGTACAACGAATATTTGACACCAGAGCAGCGCTACGATGCGATTGCCTGGGTCAAGCGCTATCCGAATATGATTCTTTCCCGCAGTTTTTCTAAGGCCTACGGCTTGGCCGGTCTACGGATTGGCTATGGTGTAGCACAGCCCGGACTGACTGATTTGCTCAATCGCATTCGGCAACCCTTTAATGTCAATAGCCTCGCTCAGGCCGCAGCCATTGCTGCCTTTCAGGACGATGCCTTTTTACAAGCTGGCTTTGCATTAAATCAAGCCGGGTATGCGCAATTAACCGATGCATTTAAGGAGCTTGGACTACGATTCTTACCATCCGCTGGTAACTTTGTGCTGGTCAAGGTAGGCGACGATAGTGGTGCAGGTGCGCGCATCAATTTAGAACTACTCAAGCGCGGCATTATTGTTCGGCCGGTGGGCAATTACGGTTTGCCGGAGTGGCTGCGCATCTCGATTGGCTTGCCAGAAGAAAATGCCGCATTCATTCATGCTCTGCGCGACATTCTAAAGTCGACCTAAATTTTAAGTAAGCACCACGTACACAATAAGCCCACACTAAGCACATTATTCATGACTCAATCTAAATCCATCCACTTTGGTAAGGTCACTATTGTGGGTGTTGGTCTCATTGGCGCCTCCCTTGGCCTCGCGCTAAAACGTGCAGGCGTGGTTGATGCGGTATATGGTGTAGGCCGCAGCAAAGCCAATCTAGATCAAGCGATGGCCATCGGTGCCATTGATGGCGTTCTTACTCTAGAGGAGGCGGCAAAACAATCCCAAGTCATTGTGCTGTGCGTGCCGGTGGCGCAAATGCGCGCTACATTTACTGCCTTAGAGCCTTTTTTAGAGCCGCATACCTTAATAACGGATGCGGGTAGCACCAAGGGCGATGTGATTTTGGCGGCAAAAGAAGTCTTAGGAAAAAAAGCCTGCCAGTTTGTGCCGGCGCATCCGATTGCAGGCGGCGCTCAGCATGGTGCTGCAGCAGCCAAAGCCGATTTGTTTGATGGTAAGCAAACCATCCTTTGCCAGCTGCAAGAAAATGCCAAGGTTGATGTCGAACTCATTACCCAGTTTTGGGAATCAACGGGCGCTCGGGTGCGTAAGATTGGCGCCGTTCAGCACGATGCGATTTTTGCAGCAGTCTCACACCTGCCACATGTGCTCTCGTATGCGCTGATGGTTAGCGTCCTGAATTCTGAAGATGCGCAAGAAAAACTCCAGCATGCTGGCGCTGGCTTTCGGGACTTCACCCGCATTGCTGCCTCTAGCCCAGAAATGTGGCGTGACATTTGCCTCGCCAATCGGACTGCAATTTTAAAAGAGCTAGATCAGTACTTATCGGTAGCAGGACACTTGCGGGAACTGATTGCAAATGAAGATGCTGCTGGTTTAGAAAAAGCATTTGCAAAAGCCAGTAAGGCGCGCCAAGCATGGGATGGCTCTCAATGAGCCACCAGGGCAGCAAAGTAGAGCAAATGAAGATTGGCCCATTTAAACGGGCGCAAGGACAAGTTACGCTTCCAGGATCAAAGAGCATTTCCAATCGCTGTTTATTGCTTGCCGCATTGGCATCCGGCCAAACCACGCTAAATAATTTACTCGATGCCGACGATACTCAAATCATGCGCGCCGCATTACTTAAGCTCGGTTTAACGGTTCAAGACCAGAATGAGACTACCTGCTTGGTCACGGGAAGTGGTGGTTTTTTTCCGGCTCGCGCAGCGGATTTGTTTATGGGCAATGCCGGTACTGCGATTCGTCCGCTGACTGCCGCACTGGTGATGCAGCAAGGCGATTACCGACTATCGGGTGTAGCGCGCATGCATGAAAGACCCATTCGGGATTTGGTTGATGGTTTACGTCAAATTGGCGCCGTGATTAGTTACCTTGGTGAAGAGGGTTATCCACCCATTCAAATCCATGCATCGACCATCTCGATCCCGGAAGTCGTGCGCATTCGGGGTGATGTATCGAGTCAATTTTTGACAGCCCTGCTGATGGCCTTACCTTTGCTTGCAAAACAAGCGATTCGGATTGAAGTCATTGGGGAATTAATTTCACGGCCTTATATTGAAATCACACTCAAGCTGATGCAACGCTTTGGTGTGCAGGTGGATAGCCTTGATTCACAAACCTTTGTGATTCCAGCGCAGCCTGCATTGCAAAAGGGTGAGTCTGTTTATCGCAGCCCTAAAAACCTATTGGTGGAGGGCGATGCCTCATCGGCCTCTTATTTTTTAGCGGCGGGAGCGATTGGCGCCGGCCCCGTTCGCGTCTTGGGTGTTGGGCAGGACAGCATTCAGGGCGATGTTGCGTTTGCTGATGCCTTAGCGCAAATGGGCGCGACCATTACCAAAGGCGATGATTGGATTGAAGCATCGGCTCCGGCAAGCGGAACCCTGCGCGGTATCACCATCGATTGCACGGCCATTCCCGATGCGGCAATGACATTGGCAATCGTTGCGCTGTTTGCAACGGGCGTGACCCGTTTAAATGGGATTGCGAGTTGGCGCGTCAAAGAGACTGACCGGATTGCGGCAATGGCAACGGAGCTGCAAAAAGTAGGTGCCAGCATCGAAGCGGGCTCAGACTATTTGGTGATTCGTCCACCCCTGGTGTGGCAAACCCCAGCAAATGGCATTGATACCTACGATGATCACCGCATGGCCATGTGTTTTTCTTTGGCCGCTTTTGGCCCTAATCCGATATTGATTAATGATCCCAATTGCGTTGCAAAAACCTTCCCACACTATTTTGCTGAGTTTGCTCAGATTGCTCAGATTTCTGCTTAATAACGCATGAGTGAGTCCAGCAAGCCTCCCGTAATTGCGATCGATGGTCCTACTGCCTCAGGCAAGGGGACGGTTGCGGCTTTAGTAGCAAACGCATTGGGATTTCACTATCTGGATAGCGGCGCCCTCTATCGCCTTGTTGCATTGGCAAGTGAGCGGGAGGGGGTCTCCACCGAAAATGCCTCTTTTTTAGGCAAAATTGCCGCCTCCATGCCGATTTCCTTTCAAGATGGGCAGATTCTGCTGGGCAATGAGGATGTTTCTGAGCTCATTCGCGCTGAAAAGATTGGGCGTAGGGCTTCTGAATTGGCCGTACACCCCGAGGTTCGGCAGGCATTGGTGCGCTTACAGCACGGTTTTCGCCAGAATCCAGGCCTAGTAGCCGATGGCAGAGACATGGCGATTGTGCTTTTCCCGGATGCCGGGCTTAAGGTGTTCCTCACGGCCAGCGTTGCGGCTCGCGCAGAACGGCGATATAAGCAATTGATCGCTAAGGGAATTTCTGCTAATATGACCGACTTATTGCAGGATTTAACGGCGCGCGATGCACGGGACAGTAGTCGTGGGAGCGCACCATTAATAGTGGCTGAAGGTGCAATAGTGCTAGATACGTCGGAGTTATCGATTGATCAAGCGGTAAGCCAAGTATTAAGCTGGTATCGGTCTTCGGCATCAAGTTAGTAGTAAATGTAGTGCGCAGTTGCTGTATTGGTGTTCGTGAAACGCTACAACGCAATTTCTAACCATGCGTGTTTCGTCGAACGTGTTTAATCTAACCCGTCGGGCCTTCTGACGGCACAAAGTGAATATACATGTCTGAATCTTTTGCAGAATTATTTGAAGAATCCCTAACCCGATCGAATATGAAGACCGGCCAAGTTATCTCGGCTGAAGTCCTTCGCATTGATCATAATTTCGTAGTGGTGAACGCCGGTTTAAAGTCCGAAGCGTTTATTCCCGTTGAAGAATTCCATAACGACGCCGGTGAGATTGAAGTCAATCCAGGCGATTTCGTTTCGGTTGCCATTGATGCACTGGAAAACGGCTACGGCGACACCATCCTCTCCCGTGACAAAGCGAAGCGCTTGGCATCGTGGATGAATCTGGAAAAAGCCCTTGAGCAAGCCGAAATCGTGACCGGTACAGTGACTGGCAAAGTCAAAGGTGGCTTAACGGTGATGGTCAATGGCATCCGCGCATTCTTGCCCGGCTCGCTAGTTGATACCCGTCCAATTAAAGATACCAGCCCATACGAAGGCAAGACCATGGAGTTCAAGGTCATCAAGCTCGATCGTAAGCGCAATAACGTGGTTCTTTCCCGCCGTGCTGTAGTTGAAGCCAGCCAAGGTGAAGAGCGTGCGAAGTTAATGGTGAACCTCAAAGAGGGCAGCATTGTTCAAGGTCTGGTTAAGAACATTACCGACTACGGCGCATTCGTTGACCTCGGTGGTATCGATGGCCTCTTGCACATCACCGACTTGGCATGGCGTCGTGTGCGTCACCCCAGCGAGATGCTGACGGTTGGCCAAGAAGTAACCGCGAAGATTTTGAAGTTTGATCAAGAGAAGAATCGCGTATCCCTTGGTGTGAAGCAGCTTGGTGACGACCCATGGGTTGGTATCGCGCGCCGCTACCCACCCAATACCCGTTTATTCGGCAAAGTAACCAACCTCACCGATTACGGCGCATTCGTTGAAATCGAGAGCGGCATTGAAGGCTTGGTACACGTATCCGAGATGGACTGGACCAATAAGAACGTCGCTCCAAGCAAAGCCGTTGCGCTAGGCACTGAAGTTGAAGTGATGGTTTTGGACATTGATGAAGACAAGCGCCGCATTAGCCTTGGTATCAAGCAGTGCAAAGCCAATCCATGGGAAGAGTTCTCACGTGGACAACAGAAGGGCGATAAGCTCACTGGTGCAATCAAGTCGATTACTGACTTTGGCGTTTTCATTGGCTTGCCTGGCGGCATTGATGGTCTGGTTCACCTCTCTGATCTCTCATGGAATGAGCCAGGTGAAGAAGCCGTTAAGAAATACAAGAAGGGCGATGAAATCGAAGCTACCGTATTGGCTATTGATGTTGAGAAAGAGCGTATCTCGCTTGGCATCAAGCAATTGTCGGGTGACCCATTCAACAACTACACCTCAACTAGCGACAAGGGTAGCCTAGTCACTGGCACAGTGAAGAGTGTGGATGCGAAGGGTGCAACCATTCATTTGGCTGATGAGGTAGAGGCATATCTGCGCGCTTCTGAAATCTCAACCGATCGTGTTGAAGATGCTCGTAATGTCTTGAAAGAAGGCGATACCGTGACGGCCATGATCATTAATATTGATCGCAAGTCACGCAATATCAACCTATCGATTAAAGCCAAAGACAGTGCTGATCAACATGACGCAATGAGCAAGCTCCAAGGTGATGCGCAGTCGGGCACCACCAATCTGGGCGCTTTACTCAAAGCGAAGATGGACAATCAAGGCTAAATCAATATCGCCACTCCTGGTAAAGGGAGTGGCGGTTTTACTGATAGACCATGACAGAAAACGATCAACAAGCGATTACACGCTCTGAGTTAGTCGAGAGCTTGGCGGAGCAGTTTCCGCAGCTATTGCCGCGGGATGTTGAGTTGGCAGTGAAAACATTGTTGGATACCATGACGCAAGCTCTTGCCGAAGGTAAGCGCATCGAGTTACGCGGCGTTGGTAGTTTTGTATTGCATCACCGACCAGCACGCACTGGCCGTAACCCGAAATCGGGCGAAAAGGTCATGATTCCTGAGAAACGTGTACCGCATTTCAAGCCAGGTAAAGAGTTGCGCGAGCGGGTTGACTATAAACCCCTCAATCAAGCACATAACCAGAATCAGTCTGGCAAGAAGGAAGGCTAATTTGCCTCGCTTGCGAGCAAAAGCCTTTGGGTCAATACCGACCTGAGTTTGATACCAAACTGCCTTATGTAAACGAACCCCATGATTCAAATTGAAACCGCGTGGCTACTGCTGCTCCCAGTTCTATTTGGGCTGGGATGGCTTGCCTCGCGTTGGGATCTACGCCTTGAGAATCGAATGGATGAGCGCGAGCGGATGCTGCAACAGCGCTCCACGTTTAAGGGACTCAGTCTTTTATTAAACGAGCAGCCAGATCAAGCCATTGAAGCACTGGTTAAAGTCGCCCAGCTGGATCCTGAAACAGTCGACCTTCATTTCTCATTGGGAAATTTGTTTCGTCGCCGTGGTGAGACCGAACGTGCGATCCGCATTCATCAGCATTTAGCTGGTCGCAATGATCTCAAGCCGCGCGACCGTGACCATGCAGCCTATGAGTTAGGCCGGGATTTTTTGCGCGCAGGTCTACTCGACCGTGCGGAAGCCTCCTTAAACCAAGTGGGTGAGGGTAAGTACAGCGTTCCAGCGAAAGAGAGTCTTTTAGAGATGTACCAAGTCGAGCGTGATTGGAAAAAAGCCATCGTCGCGGCTACTGAACTAGAGGCATTACAGGATAAGAGTCACCAAACCGAGATTGCGCAGTTTTATTGTGAACTGGCTCAAGAGGCTTTGCGGCGCAAAGACATGCCCCACTCGGAACAGTCGATTGATCGGGCCTTACAGGCAGTTCCAGCCCAAGCCAGAGCATTGATTTTGCAGGGCGACTATTTGGTTGCAATGGATCGCCCAGGCCAAGCAATTGAGGTGTGGAGTCAAGTAGCAGAAAAACACCCTGCCTACATGCATTTGGTTGCTGATCGCTGGATGGCGGCCCATGTTTCCGTTGACAAAACCGATATCGGCTTGGATCACCTTATCACCTTGCTACGTACTCAATCGGCTGGGGAGCTATTGGATATCGTGCACAAGCACATGATGTTAATTCGTGGCCCTGCGGCAACGGAGGTCATGTTGGTTGGGGTAATGCAGCACACCCCTAGCCTGACAGCACTTTCGAAGTTAGCGGAAACGCGTTTGGCCTTAGCTGAAGTCAATGGCAGCCCTGAGCGCGTTGCCGATTTACAAGCGACTTTAGGCCTTTTAAAGCAACGCACCACGACATTGGCACGCTACACCTGCGGTAATTGCGGCTTTAGAGCAAGGCGCTTTTACTGGCAATGTCCAGGTTGTAATCATTGGGAGGCATACTCCCCAAGACGCAGTGAAGGGGCCGCCGCAAGTGGCCCATCCATGTAAGTTATTTTTTTAAGAACGGTTAACACCTTATGAAGGTCACCATCATTGGCAGCGGATACGTCGGATTAGTTACCGGCGCTTGTTTAGCGGAGCAAGGCAACAATGTATTTTGCTTGGATTTAGACCCCAAGAAAATCGCCATTCTGAATTCTGGCGGCGTACCCATTTATGAGCCTGGTCTGAAAGAAATGATTGAGCGCAACCGCGCAGCAGGACGTTTGCAATTCTCCACCGATATTGCAGCATCGGTAGCGCATGGCGACATTCAATTTATTGCAGTGGGCACACCGCCCGATGAAGATGGCTCGGCTGACTTGCAGTATGTCGTTGCCGCAGCGCGTAATATTGGCCGCCATATGACCACAGCTAAAGTAGTGGTTGATAAATCAACGGTTCCCGTCGGCACAGCAGAACGAGTTACAGCAGCTATTACAGAAGAATTAAGTAAGCGTGGCCTTTCACCAGAGCTGTGTTCGGTCGTATCCAATCCGGAGTTTTTAAAAGAGGGCGCCGCGGTGGAGGACTTTATGCGGCCTGACCGCATCGTCATTGGTACCGACAGTAACCCTTCTGGATTGCGTGCCAAAGAGCAGATGCGTAAACTGTATGCGCCATTTAATCGCCATCATGAGCGTACCTATTACATGGACGTGAAAAGCGCAGAGCTAACCAAGTACGCAGCAAACGCGATGTTGGCAACACGTATTTCATTCATGAACGAGTTGGCTAATCTTGCAGACGTTGTGGGCGCCGATATTGAAGCGGTAAGGCAAGGTATTGGTTCTGATTCTCGGATTGGTTATGGGTTTTTGTACTCCGGTACGGGTTATGGCGGATCCTGCTTTCCAAAAGACGTTTCGGCGCTGAGTAAAACAGCACTCGAGCATAGGCGCGACTTGAAAATACTGCAAGCAGTTGAAGCTGTAAACGAGGCGCAGAAAACCATTTTGGTTGAAAAGATCGAAAAGCGCTTTGGTGCAGAACTAAAGAATAGGAAGTTTGCCATTTGGGGTTTAGCATTTAAGCCCAATACCGACGATATGCGTGAAGCCCCCAGTCGCGTCATCATTACCGAACTAGTCAAGCGCGGCGCCTCGGTGGTGGCCTATGACCCGGTTTCTATGCCTGAGGCGACCCATTGTTTTGAGGTCGATTTTGCAAATAATCCGGAGGGACGCAAGCGTGTCTCGATGGTCGATCAGCCGATGGATGCGTTGGATGGCTGTGATGCCCTGGTCATCGTTACCGAGTGGAAGGCCTTCCGTAGTCCTGATTTTGATTTACTTAAGCAAAAACTCAAATCCCCCATCATTTTTGATGGCCGAAACCTCTATGAGCCCCAAGCTATGCAAGAATTGGGTTTTGAGTATCAAGGCATTGGGCGCCATAACTGAATACCACTATGACTGTAGAAAAAGCGAACCGCGCGCAATTTGCTAAGACCAATTTACTGGTGGTTGGCGATGTCATGCTCGACCGCTATTGGTTTGGGGATTCGGATCGGATTTCACCGGAAGCCCCTGTACCTGTTGTGCAAGTCGCTAAAGTCGATGAACGCTTGGGTGGCGCTGCCAACGTGGCCCGCAACGTTGCGGCACTCGGAGCCAACACAACCATCCTTGGCGTTATCGGCGAGGATGAGGCGGGCACTCGGATTGGTGAGCTGCTTAGGCAGAGTGGGGTGAATAGCCAATTAGAAGTCGATCCCAACGTTCCAACCACCGTGAAGTTACGGGTGATTGCGCGTCAACAGCAATTGATCCGTTTGGATTTTGAAGAAACTCCCAGCCAAACTGCATTGGAGCAAAAGCTAGCACGGTATGAAAAGGCCTTGGGCACAGCCGATGTACTTGTGTTGTCCGATTACGGCAAAGGAGCCTTGAGTCAGGTTGCTGCGATGATTGAATACGCGCGGGCACAAAACAAAGTCATTTTGGTCGACCCTAAGGGCGAGGACTATGAAAAATATCGAGGTGCAACCGTTATTACCCCCAATCGCAGTGAGTTACGTCAGGTTATTGGGCGGTGGGCGGATGAGGATGACCTGACACGGCGTGCGCAAGACCTCCGGCGTTCACTTGGAATCGACGCTTTACTGCTCACCCGATCGGAAGAGGGGATGAGCTTGTTCACCGATCAGGGTGTTTCGCATGTGCGTGCACAGGCGCGTGAGGTATTTGATGTCTCTGGTGCGGGCGATACCGTGATTGCAACCTTAGCAGTGGCCCTTGCAGCGCAGTGGCCGCTTGACCGGGCAATGGCTCTTGCTAACCGCGCCGGCGGTATTGTGGTGGGCAAGCTAGGCACCGCAACCGTAACTTCGGAGGAATTGCAGTGACGATTATTGTGACGGGCGCCGCTGGATTTATCGGTGCTAATTTAGTGCAGGCCCTCAATGCTAGAGGTGAAAAAAATATCATCGCGGTAGATGATTTACGCCCAGCGGATAAATACCGCAACCTAGCTGACCTCGACATTATTGATTACTTGGACAAGGATGAGTTCCTTGAGGCTTTCGCAAGTGGAAGGCTGGGCAAGGTCAAAGCGGTTTTTCATGAAGGGGCTTGCTCCGACACCATGGAAACCGATGGTATTTTTATGATGGCGAATAACTACCGCTACTCCATGGATTTACTGGATATTTGTACCGAAGAAGGCGTGCCATTGTTGTATGCATCCTCTGCAGCTATCTATGGTGGATCTGATACCTTTATCGAAAGCCGGGAGCATGAAAAGCCATTAAATATCTACGGCTACTCCAAGTTTCTATTTGATCAAGTGATGCGCAAGCGCTTTGCTGAGAAGGCAAATACAGCCCAGGTAGTTGGATTCCGTTACTTTAATGTGTATGGGCCGCGCGAGTCCCATAAGGGCCGGATGGCATCAGTTGCGTTTCATCAATACCATCAGTTTAAAAACCACGGCGTGGTTAAGCTTTTTGGCGAGTATGGCGGCTATGCTGCAGGTGAGCAGAGTCGTGATTTTGTCTCAGTCGAAGACGTAGTCAAAGTCAATTTGTTTTTTTATGACCACCCCGAAAAGAGCGGCATCTTTAATTTAGGTAGTGGTAAAGCCCAACCCTTTAATGATGTTGCGCATGCCGTTGTCAACTCGATGCGGCGCATTGCAGGCCAAGCACCAGCTAGCCTATCGGAATTGGTTAAACAGGGCTTGATTGAATACATTCCGTTTCCGGATGCCTTGCGTGGCAAATACCAATGCTTTACACAGGCAGACCAGACCCAACTCCGGCAAGCCGGTTATGCAGATGCCTTCCTCAATGTAGAGCAGGGTGTTGGGCGTTACATTGATTGGCTTTCTGCCAATGCTGATTTTCTGAGTCGGCCGAGCGCCTAAATTGACACAAGCGTAATCTCGATTTACACCACCCCTAGGCACTACTGATTTCAGTGTAGTCACACTGTCAGCAGCCTTTTTATAGTCAACCGCTCCATCGTTTGGCCGTTATGAGAAGTCCTTGTGCGCTATTCATTTAGCCCAAGGATTTTTTAACGATCAAAAGGGGTTGATATGATTCAAAAGTTGAGTTCGTATGTGCGTCAATATGCATTTCAAGTAGCGCTGATGTCTATGTTGGTGCCTGTCATTGGGGTGGGGTTGTCAGATGCAAACGCATCGCCTGTTAACGTCAATAGTGCTAGCCAGTCAGAGCTTGAAAGTATTAAAGGTTTAGGTCCTTCAAAGGCACGCGCCATTATTTCAGAGCGAGAGGATGGTGGCTTTTATCGCGACGCCAATGACTTACAGCAGCGGGTGCGGGGCATCGGGATGAAGTCAGTTGAAAAGATGGTTGATAACGGCTTAACCATTGAGTCTCCCAGCGCCTACCGTGAAACCCGCAATGGGTCCAGAGCAAATTCACGCGCACAAGCCGAGCCGACGTCGCGCGCAAGCCGATCGCAAGGCCGCTCGCGGGAAGCGCATGACCAGTACCCCACATCTAAGAGGGGGAAAGGCCAAAAGAACTGGGAATAAACGCCGCCCCAATATGAAATAGCGAAATAGCAGTTCAATTCACCAGATTGGCGGGCTTGTGGCTAAAATAGTTTGATGAACTCGCCCGCCAATAATCATTCCTCCTACATGACCATCTCCCAAACGGTGGGGAATACACCTTTAGTGCGTTTGCAGCGGATACCGGGTCCGGACATCATTGCGCGTGGCAATGTTGTTTTAGGCAAGCTTGAAGGCAATAATCCAGCGGGATCGGTCAAGGATCGGCCTGCACTATCGATGATTATGCGTGCACAAGAGCGTGGCGAAATTCAGCCGGGCGATACCTTAATTGAAGCTACCAGCGGCAACACCGGTATTGCATTGGCAATGACTGCTGCGATGTTGGGTTACAAAATGGTGCTGGTGATGCCCGAGAATCAAAGTTTAGAGCGCCGCCAAAGCATGGCTGCCTATGGGGCTGAGCTGATTCTGACGGCCGCAACCGGAGGCATGGAGCTAGCGCGTGACTATGCCTTGCAGTTACAAAAAGAAGGGCGTGGTCGCTTATTGGATCAGTTTTCCAATTTAGATAATCCCCGTGCGCACCTCGAGACAACCGGCCCGGAGATTTGGCGCGATACCCATGGGCAGATTACGCATTTTGTTTCATCCATGGGTACTACCGGAACAATCACCGGGGTCTCTACGTATTTAAAGTCAATGAATCCAGAAATTCAGATTATTGGCGCACAGCCGTCCGAAGGATCACAGATTCCCGGCATTCGGAAATGGGCTCCAGAATACCTACCTAAAATTTATCAAGCAGACCGAGTGGACCGCATTGAGTATGTTAGCCAAGGTGAGGCCGAGGAAATGGCCCGTCGCATGGCTGCAGAAGAGGGTATTTTTTGTGGCATTTCAGCAGCAGGAGCCCTCGTTATCGCCTTACGGATTGCGCGGGAAGTAGAGAATGCCACGATTGTATTTATTGTGTGTGACCGCGGTGACCGCTATCTTTCCACGGGTGTATTTCCGGCCTAGTTGGCCTTGGGCTTTTTAGGCTTTTGCGTCTTTTTTGCAGCCGGTTTTTTGGTTTTAGTGATTGGCGTTGTAGGTGGTTTAAAGACCGCACTGTGGTTGTCGTAACCTAGTTCCTCGGCAAACTCAGCGACGCTCTGCGCATAAAAATAGCTGCGGTTGTATTGCACAATACTGATAAAGTTCTCTAGGCCAACAACATAGCGCACTTCATCATTGCCTTGCGCATTGATCAATGGAAGATCGATAATGAGGGCTTTGCTTTGGGGTGCTACGCCACCCGCTTGAAGATCACCGTAGCGGCTATCTAAGATACCCAAATCAATGAATTCTTGTACGGTGTGCTTTGCATCTGGCAGGCCATCGGCTAAGCGCCGAATAGCAGCCTGGTTCTGTTCTGTTTCTGTGATTGGAAAATAGATTGGCATCCCGGGTTGCCAGCCATGCATCCGTAAAAAGCGCGCCACACTGGCAATGGCATCAGAGCGGCTTTGCCGAAGATCTATCACACCATCGCCATCACCATCCTTGGCGAAATTGCGGATGCTGCCGGGCATAAATTGCGGCAGCCCAATCGCACCTGCATAGGAGCTAGTCTGATTGAGGCAGCGGTCAAATGCATTGGCTTTGATCGAGGCGGATTTAGTACTCCGCGTTGCATTGCCACCGGCTTCGGCCCAACAAAGCAGGATGAGTTGTTTAAGCTGATCTTGAAAGAGCGCTTCACGGGTGGCACGATTCGGTGTATCGGGGTAATTAAACGCAAGGGTGGATAAAACATCCTTGACTTTGAAGCTACCCATGTTTCGCCCATAAATGGTCTCTACGCCAATGATCGAAGCGATCACCGTTCCGGGTACGCCAGTTTCACGCTCCACTTGATCCAAGTAGAGGCGATTTTGTTCAATAAAGGCCATCCCTGCCTTGATTCGAATGGGCTCGATAAAGCGCCCACGATAGGCAATCCAGTTCTTTTTAAATCCAGGCGGGCCGGGCATGACTAATTTACGAACTTGAGCTAGGTTTTTGCTGTCTGCAAATGCAGTCTCTAGCGTACCGAGTGGGATGCCCTCGGCTTTGCTAATCTGTACCAACATGGCCTGGAGATTTTGGCTGAGCTCTCGCTCAGACGCCTCTCCACCCACTTGGTTTACGATAGGAGTGTCAGGAGCGGTTTTGCTAGGCAGCGTTGCTTCTGGGTTGGGTGGAGCCGAGGCGCAGGCGGATAAGAGGGCGATGGCGATACTGGCGAGCAGGAGGCAGATTCCCCTATTGGTAATGCAAGCGCCATTGCAGGGAATAATTAAATTAAAGTTCACCAATTGATTTTATAGATAAATTCGATGGGATGGACGATATAAAGAGGCGAGAAGAATGACAACAGCATACATAAGCCACAGTGATTTTTTAAGGCATGAAATGGGCAGCCATCACCCGGAGTGCCCAGAGCGCATTCAGGCAATTGAAGACCAACTTATTCTGAGTCGCGTCGATGGTTTTCTAAAGCGGATCGATCCGCCGTTGGCTACAACCGAGCAAGTCGAGCTGGTTCATAGCGCCGATCATGTGGAGTATGTCACTGGCCACTCGCCAACATCGGGTTACTTTATGCTCGACGGCGATACCATCATGAACCCCGCAACCCTAACCGTGTCCTTGCGTGCCGCAGGCGCGGCAATTGCAGGTGTCGATGCGGTCATGAAGGGCGAAGTCGAAAACGCATTTTGTGCAATCCGCCCACCTGGACACCACGCTGAACCAACACGCTCGATGGGTTTCTGTGTTTTTAACAACGTTGCGATTGCGGCGCGCTACGCAATCAGTGCATACGGCATTGAGCGGGTGGCCATTATTGATTTTGATGTCCACCACGGCAATGGCACTGAGGCGGCATTTTATGACGACCCTAAAATTCTGATGTGCAGCTTTTTTCAACACCCCTTTTATCCATACAGCGGTTTAGATCACTCCGATAATATGGTGAACATGCCGATGCCCGCCTCGACCAAAGGGGATGTGGTGCGCAAGATGATTACTGAAACCTGGCTGCCACGCTTAAGGGCCTTTAAGCCCGAATTAATCGTGATCTCCGCAGGCTTTGATGCCCATCGTGAGGATGATTTGGGTCAAATGGGCTTAGTAGAAGATGATTACGTTTGGATGACCCAGCGCCTCAAAGAGGTTGCCAAGGAATCCGCGGGCGGCCGCATTGTGAGCTGCCTTGAGGGAGGCTATAACCTGTCTGCTTTAGGGCGTAGTGTGGTGGCCCACGTGAAGGCCCTAGCAGACCTCTAGGCACTCAAGCCGAATGCCCCGCGGGCGAGTAAAATAGAACGTATCTACCTCATAGAGAAGACAAAGAAAGTGCCATGAAAATTCTGGTTGCGGTGAAGCGCGTTGTTGATTACAACGTCAAGATTCGAGTCAAATCTGACCAGTCCGGTGTTGACACTGCGAATGTGAAGATGAGCATGAACCCCTTTGATGAAATTGCTGTTGAAGAGGCCATTCGTTTAAAAGAGGCTGGTATTGCAAGCGAGATTGTGGTTTTCTCTGCAGGCAGTCAGCAGTGCCAGGAGACGCTCCGAACTGCACTGGCGATTGGTGCCGATCGCGCTATTTTGGTTGAAACCGATGTTGATTTACAGCCCTTAGCGGTAGCCAAGTTGTTGCAGGCCGTGTGCGCCAAAGAGCAGCCCCAATTGATTATTTTAGGCAAGCAAGCCATTGATGACGATAGTAATCAGACTGGTCAAATGTTGGCCGCCCTGATGGACATTCCGCAAGCCACCTTCGCATCGAAAGTGGCTTTGGTAGATGGCACCCTGCGTGTGACACGCGAAGTCGACGGTGGTCTAGAAACCATTTCTATGGGTCTACCGGCAGTGATTACCACCGATTTGCGCCTGAATGAGCCGCGTTACGTGACCTTGCCCAACATCATGAAGGCAAAGAAAAAAGAATTGGAAATCATCAAACCCGAAGCGTTGGGGGTTGATGTGACTCCGCATTTGAAAACCATCAAAGTAGAAGAGCCGCCAAAACGGACTGCAGGCATCCTCGTCGCAGACGTTGCTGCGCTGGTGGATAAATTAAAAAATGAAGCGAAGGTAATTTAAATGGCCGCACTTGTATTAGCAGAGCACGATAACCAGACCCTCAAGGCGGCCACTTTAAACACGGTAACAGCCGCTCTTGCGTGCAGCCCAGAAGTGGATATTTTGGTTGCTGGTAGCAATGCCGATTCCGTTGCAACTGCCGCAGCGACGATTCCGGGTATTCGCAACGTCATTTTGGTTGACGATGCAGCATTGCTGGATCAACTGGCTGAACCGGTAGCGGCGCAAATTTTAGCTCTGGCGAGCAGGTATGAGCATCTCTTAGCAGCGGCTACCGCTCATGGCAAGAATGTGATGCCACGGGTTGCCGCCAAATTAGATGTGGCTCAGGCATCGGATATCACGCAGGTAATTAGCGCTGATACGTTTGCACGGCCCATCTACGCTGGGAATGCCATCGCTACAGTTCAATCACTGGATGCGACTAAAGTGCTGACAGTACGGACCACTGGATTTGATGCAGCCAGTTCTACTGGCGGAAATGCAGCAATTGAAAAGCGGGATGCTACTCCTGTTGCTGGTAGCGCTACTTTTGTGGGTCGTGATTTAACTAAGTCGGATCGCCCTGAGTTAAGCGCTGCAAAAATAATCGTATCGGGCGGACGGGGTTTGGGTTCGGGCGAAAAGTACCAAGAGTTAATTGCGCCACTGGCCGATACACTTGGAGCTGCTTTGGGCGCATCGCGCGCCGCAGTCGATGCGGGTTACGTTCCCAATGACTATCAAGTGGGTCAGACCGGCAAGATTGTGGCCCCCGACCTGTATATTGCAGTTGGAATCTCCGGCGCCATTCAGCACTTGGCCGGCATGAAAGACTCAAAAGTCATCGTGGCGATCAATAAAGACGCCGAGGCACCGATTTTCGGTGTCGCCGATTACGGCTTGGTTGCCGATTTGTTTACGGCCGTGCCAGAGTTAACCAAGGCTTTAGAAAAGTAAATCCGATTTCAGCGGGGCTACAGTAGCCCCGCTTTCTATTGCGATAACTTGCGCGCTTCAATCAGTTGCGAGATAAAGAATTGCTCAAACGCAATCGCAAAAAAACTCATCATTAAGGCGGCACCAATTACGAGACAAAAAATCACCATTAGAATCGTCGACCAGCCAGTTTGCGTTGCTTTTTCAGGTGGAATTCCGGGATTGAATTCCGCATCCCAGCGCTCGCCACTGCGAAGACCATATGCAATGGTGGTTAAGAAGCTAGCTTCAATCGAGATAAAGCCGATGGTCAATAAAAACCAGCCAGCAAATGAGCCGAGTTCAGTTGTGCTTAAGATGATCCAACCGCTAATGCCGCCGATGATGGCTGCGAATTGCAACCAACCCCAATAGGATTTCAGGCCTTGCAAGTAAAGGCAATTGAAACCTGCGCCAGGGAAAAAGAAACCCAATGCGCAAAATAATAATTTAGACCGAATCATGGTGTTGCATCCTTATACTTATTTCAATTTACCACTTTGCACAAAACGCAGTACATTTTGATCACGTCCAATCAGGAGTAGGCGATCATCATCGCGTACTAGGCGTTGGTAGTCATTGAGTTGATATAAAAATGCACTTTCCAGTTCCATGCGATCCGCAGAACAGGCCATGCGGGTGCTCGCAATCTTGTCAATGCTGATACCGCGCGGATCTTCTGCAATCTGGGCTGTGAAACGATTGCATCCAGAAAAGCCGCTCACTGAATTCGTGCGGGCATCGAATTGAATTGCAATCGCTGGCATAGCGCCGTCTGAAGGGAGGGGGCGTGGTCGAACCTCGCCTTTGCTATTGGGCGCCAAACTCCAGCGCTCCAGAGTCCAAGTGCCGCTCAGTTCGATTGCCGGTGGACTGGTTCGTGCATTGCAGGGCGGTAATACATGGGCGCAGCCAACCAGAAGGCTGAGGACCCCAAGCCCAGAAATGCGGGCTAGGCGAGAAAAATGCAAATTTCGTATTTGTGCCATTACTTTCACTTAACCCATTGTTTTTATTGATATTTTATACAATTTACTGCTTTGCTTGCTTTACTTCATCTACTGAAGGTGGATCAAGGGCGGCTTTTCGTCTAGAATATATGGTTTCCTGCTGATCATCGTGTCAGTAAGAGTTCACGATTTACCACCGTTTTCACTGGGTTGTATTCAACCTGTTTTAACTACCGATTTTAAGGAATAAGTATGGTCGTCATTCGACTGGCACGTGGCGGTTCAAAAAAACGCCCTTTTTACAGCATAGTTGCAACCGATAAGCGCAACCGTCGCGACTCGAATTTTATTGAGCGCATTGGTTATTTCAACCCATCTGCTGCTGAGTCAGAGCAGGCAATGCGGTTTGCACAAGATCGCCTGACCTATTGGACTGGCGTTGGTGCGCAAATTTCACCAACCGTGAAACGCTTGATTAAAGATCATCCTGCTGCCTAAACTGCTGTCCACTTTGCATTAGGACAGTTTTACATAGCATTGTTTTTTTAAGGGAGGGTGTTGAATGAATTCAGCTCTCCCGCAAGACTTAGTCGAACTAGGTCTCATCCAAGATGCGCAAGGCCTGCGGGGCCAGATCAAAGTAAGACCTTTTTCATCTGACCCTGTTGCGCTGCTAGCGACCAAATCCATCTGGCTTTCCCTCTTAAGTCCACAGCTGAGTCGTGGCGCTCGCATTCCAGAAGCCCCAAGGCAGTATGCAGTGAACAGCGCCAAGCTCCACAGCGGGTTTGTTGTGATGGGACTGGAAGGCATTGTTGACCGTGATCAGGCCTTGGCCATCAAAGGAGCTAGGCTTTTGCTCAGCCGTACGGCTTTTCCGCAGGCAGAATCCAGTTCTTACTACTGGGTTGATTTGGTGGGCTGTCAGGTTGTGGGGCACGGGCAGTTACCGCTTGGGCTTGTCACTGAGATGACTGAGAATGGCGCCCATGCCATCATGACGGTGCAGGGTGGTGATGACCGCATTCATTTAATTCCCTTTGTTCCCGAGATCATCCAAGATGTGGATTTGACTAAAAAACAGATAACCGTACAGTGGGATGCTAATTGGTGATGGTTTTTTTTGGGGGAACGTGTGCGCTTTGATGTCGTAAGTCTTTTTCCGGAGATGTTCTCTGCCTTGACAGCGTGGGGCGTCACTGGCCGAGCCTATCAGCGTGGCCTAACTTCACTGCGCCTTTGGAATCCTAGGGACTTTGCCCATGACCCCCGCAAAACGGTAGATGACCGTGCTTACGGCGGCGGCCCTGGGATGGTCATGATGGCAAAGCCTTTGGAAGACACCGTTGAGGCCATTAAAGCCGAGCACCAATCGAGCGGTATCCAATCTGGCCCGATTTGCCTGCTCGCACCCCAAGGCAAACGTTTTTCTCAAAAGATAGCGAAAGATATACTCAGTTACGGAAATTTAACCCTAATTTGCGGTAGATACGAGGCAGTAGATCAACGTTTTGTTGATCGGAGGGTTGATTTACAGCTATCCATCGGGGATTTTGTGGTTTCTGGTGGTGAATTACCCGCGATGACGATGATGGATGCGGTCATTCGGTTGATCCCAGGGGCGCTCGGTGATGAAGACTCTGCGGCCCAGGATAGCTTTATTAATGGCCTTTTGGACCATCCGCACTACACCCGCCCTGAAATATATGCAGAAATACCGGTGCCAGACGTGCTTTTAGGCGGACATCACGCTAAAATATTGGATTGGCGTCGGCAAGAGTCGTTAAAGCTGACATCAAAATTGCGCCCAGACCTCATTGAGGATGCGCGCAAGAATGGGTTGCTTAGTGCAGAAGATGAACGTTTTTTATTGTTGTTGAAATAAAAAATACTTCTGAATTAAACAAAATGAAATAACTGCATCCTCTGTCTGGTCCGATTGCCTTGGCAACGGGATAAACGCTGACATGATGTTTAAGGATAAAAAATGAATTTGATTGAAAAAATTGAGCAAGAAGAAATTGCTCGTCTCACCGCCAACAAAACGATTCCAAGTTTTGCTCCTGGCGATACCGTGATTGTGGGTGTTAACGTAGTTGAGGGCACACGCAAGCGGACCCAGGCATTCGAAGGCGTAGTGATTGCCAAACGCAATCGCGGACTGAACTCCAGTTTTATCGTGCGTAAGATTTCATCGGGTGAGGGCGTAGAGCGTACCTTCCAAACTTACTCACCATTAATTGCCAGCATTGAAGTGAAGCGCCGCGGTGATGTACGCCGTGCCAAACTTTATTACTTGCGTGACCGTTCAGGCAAGTCAGCGCGTATTAAAGAAAAGTTGCAAGCGCGCGCTAAGCCTAGCGCTCAGGCGGCCGCAGAGTAAGCAATCATCTGCTTGCAAGAAAAGGCGGCCTTGGTCGCCTTTTTTCTTAAGCGCATTACCTATCTTGATCACCTAAAATAAACCATGCCCTCCGCTAATGCATCCCCATCCCGCTTTGATCCTCGGATTGTGCCCATTGAGCGTTGTTGTGATGCGGATCCGCGCATTGCGGAGCATGCCTTATTACCCGACTCTTTGCGCAATCGTTTTTTGCAAACCCTAGACTGGTCCCCCGAGATCACCGATGAAAATCGCTATGCCTTGGCTGCGGACATTATTAGCGCCCGATCGGCTAAAGGCCTGACCACCGATGCGGCAGTATTGATACCGGTTTTAAAAAAGCCCGAGGGCTTGTCCATTTTGCTAACTCAGCGCACCGATCATTTGCATGACCATGCTGGCCAAATTAGTTTTCCGGGTGGCCGCATGGATGTGGGGGATATGGATTTGCGGGCTACGGCGCTGCGCGAGAGCCATGAAGAAATTGGCCTTGAATCCGGGCGCGTGGAGATTATCGGTACCTTACCGGAATACCTGACGGTATCGGGGTATCGCGTTACGCCGGTGGTCGCTTTAGTTGATCCGCAGCCCCACTATCCGGTCGATGCGTTTGAGGTTGCTGACGTATTTGATGTCCCGCTCCCCTTTTTGATGGATCCGGCAAACCATCAGGTTCGGCTTTATATGAACGGCGAAGAGCGTCGCCGTTTCTATGCCATGCCCTATCAAGACCGCTTTATTTGGGGCGCCACGGCTGGCATGCTCAGAAACCTATATCATTTCTTAAAATTATGAGTTTTTTATCCATCCTTCTCGCCCTCATTGCCGAACAATATCGGCCAGTGACTGCCAACCATTGGGTTCGGCGGATGTGCTCTGGCTGGCTCGATTGGGTTGCCAAGGAGTTTGGCGCTAAGCGTGAGCAAGGCGCATCTGCAGTAGGCGCGCGCATGGCTTGCTTGATTGCCTTCATATTGCCTACGGTGATTATTTTTGTATTGCATGTGGTATTCATGCTGACCTACCCCATTTTGGCATTCATACTCAACGTAGTCATCGTCTACCTCTTCTTTGGCTTTCGCCAATTTAGTCATTCGTTTACTACCGTACACATTGCGATTCAAAACCATGACTTGCCAGCCGCGCGTGAGGCCTTGGCACAGTGGTATGGGCCTGAGCTTGACACGACCCAGTTGAGCGAGGTTGAGGTGATTTCCTATGCTTTGGAGAAAGCCATTATTGGCGCCCATCGCCATGTTCTTGGGGTGCTCTTTTGGTTCCTGGTGCCGATCGGCCCTGCTGGAGTGGTGCTATATCGTTTTGCAGATACCGCATCGCAGCGCTGGACGCAGTTAGGTGACTTTCATTTGAGTCAGGCAGCACGCCATTTCTTTTACGTGTTGGATTGGGTTCCAGCACGCATGACGGCAATGACATTTGCCATTGTGGGTAATTTTGAGGGTGCTGTGTACGCTTGGCGCTACCTTACACAAAAGTGGAGTGATTCGTTAAACGGAGTGATCCTCGCAGCCGGAAGTGGTGCTTTGGGCGTACGCTTAGGTGAGCCTTTGAGCGAGCCAGACAGTGATGAAGCCTTGCGTATGGCTGAGGCAGGAGAATCCGCAGTCTATGAGGTGGGACTAGAGCCAAGCGAACGCACCATGCGCTCTGCCATTGGCCTCGTGTGGCGCACCATTATTTTTTGCATGGTTTTGTTGGCGATGTTGACCATCGCTCTTTGGCTTGGGTAATTCCCTGGAGCTGCGCATCTGCAATCTTGGAATCCGAGCGCAACTGACGAAATAAATTGAGGCGTTCGGCGGTAATCTGATTTTGATCGACCGCCTCTCGAATCGCACAGTCAGGCTCAGACAAGTGCGCGCAGTTGTTAAAGCGGCACCGGCCTAATACACTTTTAAACTCACGAAAAGCATGTTGCAGCTCACTCACCGACAGGTGGGCTAAGCCAAACTCCTGAAAGCCGGGTGAGTCAATCAGTGCACCTAATCGACCTTGCTGATCACGTCCCCAGTCTGGTAAATCGTAGTAGCGGCATGCCGTGGTGGTGTGCTTTCCGGTATCGAGTCGAACCGAATATTCTTGCGTGACTGCCGCCGCATCCGGCACCCAAGCGTTCAGTAAAGTCGATTTGCCCATACCAGACTGACCAACCAAAACCGATACTTTTCCACACAAGGCGGATTGCAAGGATGCCATGGACACGGGATCAAACTTAGCCGAGACCTCGGTTACGGGGTATCCCATGCGTGCATAGGGCGCAACGAGCTTGCGCGCGATCGGTAGACTATCCTGCAAGTCGCATTTATTCAGAATGATGTAGAGCCCAATGTCGTGGGCTTCAGCAGCTACGACCGCACGGCCAAGAAGGTCGGGCGAGAATGCGGGCTGGGTTGCTAGCACAACCAATATTTGATCGACGTTCGATGCAATTAATTTGCTCTTAAAGGCATCTGAACGGTAAAGCAGATTGCGCCGCTCTTCAATTTGAATGATGCGCGCCTGATCGAGTGAGGTACTCTCTAAAAGCAGGCAGTCCCCGACTGCGCCAACGTGCTGCTTAGCTGGAGTACTGACCTGAATTAAAGGTCCACCATGCGAGCCATCGGCCGCTATTCTTTCGGCGAGGTAATGCCGACCATAGGATGCAGTCAGTAGGGCCCGAAATTGCTCCATGCAGTTCGTTTAAGCTTGACTTAAGCGCTGCAGATTCGCGATGCGCAGTGGCGCAGGCGGATGCGAACTGTAGAACGCGGTATAAACCGGATCGGGGGTAAGGGTCGACGCATTATCTTGGTACAGTTTGACGAGGGCCGAGATTAAATCGCGCGCTGATGCCTTCTCCGCCGCAAAACCATCGGCTTCGTATTCATGCTTGCGAGAGGCAAGGCTACTGAGGGGCGTAAAGAAAAAACCAAATACTGGTGAGACCAGCATAAAGAGCGCTAGTGCTAAGCCGCCGTTATATCCCTCTAAGCTGGGCGTGACGCCTAGGTCAATGTAAAACCAGGCTTGTGTACTGACCCAACCCAGTAGCGCAAGCATCACAAAGCTCATCGCAAACGAAACCAATAAACGCTTGCGAATGTGATTACGTTTGTAGTGCCCCAGTTCGTGTGCCAGTACAGCCTCCACTTCGCCTGGATTGAGCTTCTCAATTAAGGTATCAAAGAAGACAATGCGCTTGGCTTTACCGATGCCAGTGAAGTAAGCGTTGCCATGGGCACTGCGTTTACTGCCATCCATTACAAATAAGCCCTGACTAGCGAAGTCACAGCGCTGCAGTAGGCCCTCGATTTGAGTTTTAAGCGGACCTTCTTCCAAGGCTTTAAATTTATTAAACAAGGGCGCAATAAACGTAGGAAAGAGCCAAAGCAGCAGGGCATTAAACACAGTCCACACCACCCAAGCCCATAGCCACCAGAGGCTACCGGCTTCCGCCATTAGGCTCAGCACTACCCACAGTAAAGGTAAGCCTAAGGCCGCTCCAAGCGCAACACCCTTGGCCATATCCAATACAAACAGTTTTGGGGTCATACGATTAAATCCATACGCTGCTTCAATCCCAAACTGCTTATGCCAGGTGAAGGGTAGATCCAAAATCCCGGAAATCAAAAAGATCGAGCAAAGCAATGCCATTTGTTGGGGAATACCGTTACCCATTAAATTGGTTAGCGCGTGATTAAGATACTCTAGGCCGCCCAATAAGGTAAAGGCGATGAGCACAACCGCGCTGAATGCGTTTTCGAGTAAGCCCAGTTTTAGTTTGGCAACGGTGTAGTCGGCAGCCTTTTGATGCTCGCTTAAAGAGATACGCTGCGCAAACTCTGCTGGCACCGTTTCACGATGGGCGGCAACATGGCGGATTTGCCGCTGGGCAAGCCAGTGACGCACGCCAAAACTCAAAATAAAAAACAATACGAAAGTGGTTGTAAATAGCATGATTCGATTGTAATTTATATAAAACCCGGTCGTGAGTTTGAGCTAAACTCAGACCTTAATGCCCATAGAGGCATGCAATACAGCCGTATTTTGACTATATGAATGGAGACCATGAAAAATACAATCGACATCACGTTCTTGGAAAACTTTTCAGCCGCATGGAATGCGCATGACATTGACGCATTGATGTCGTTTATGACGGATGACTGTATTTTTGAAACGGCTGCAGGAGGCCACGTTTACGGAAATCGATTCACGGGTCATGAGCAGGTAAGAAAAGCGTTTGAATCTGCTTGGATTCAGTTTCCGGATGCGCAATGGCTTGACGCAAACCATTATGTCTTCGGAGACAATGGCATATCGGAATGGCGTTTTTGCGGTACTGACCTCAAGGGGGTCAAAGTTGAGGCAAATGGTGTCGATGTGTTTGCGTTCAAAGATGGCAAAATTTTTAAAAAGAATGTCTTTCGAAAGCAAGTAGTTTCTTAACTGATTTAGCTATGCACAAACACGTCACCCCACAAAAAAGAGAATACGATCCGAGGTATGACCCCCTTACGGGCGAGTCTATTGGAACGAATACAGCATATTCGCCGACGTACTGGGTTGCTACAGCCGGTGAGCCGCCTGAAGATGATGGCCCTGTTTCGGCTGACATGGAAGCCGATGTCGTCATTGTTGGTTCAGGGGCGACTGGATTATCGACTGCGCTTTATTTAGCAAAAGAACATGGCATTAAGGCAGTGATCTTAGAGGCAAATCAAGTTGCCTGGGGCTGCTCCAGTCGAAATGGCGGGCAAGGTCAAAATGCCAGTGGTCGTTTAAGTCGTTCCCAGTGGATTCAGCGATGGGGTATGGATACAGCCAAGCGTTTGGATGCGGAAATACGGCTCGGCTTTGAGAATTTCAGAGGGCTAACACAAGAGCTTGATTGTGAGGCAACCGATACTGGACATCTTTATGTCGCGCATCGTCCAGAAAAAATGGATTACTTGAGGCGCGAGGCTGAGGTTCGCCGCACTATTTTTGGATACGATAACGCGATTCTCTCGCCCGAAGAAATCAAAGAGCGCTATTGCGATGATCATGATGCTCATGGAGCTCTGCTGGAAAAAGAGGGCGTGGGTATTCATCCCCTGAAGTTTAATTTTGGTTTAATGCGCCAAGCCCGTGCCTTGGGCGTAGGTATTCACACCTCTTCTCCGGTATTACGATCGGAGACTGAAAATGGAATAAATATCCTACATACTCCTGGGGGTATAGTACGCGCAAAGCGCGTGGCTTTTTGTACCGGGGGATATATTGAGCAAAAAGTGGAGCGCACCCTCAAAAATAAAATTCTTCCCATTTTGTCTAATTCCGTAGTGACAAGGCCGCTTAGCCCAGAAGAAATTGAGGCAACTGGCTTTAAATCCAATATTTTTATTACTGATACGCGCACGCTGCGTTTTTATTACCGCCTGTTAAAAGATAATCGCCTCCAAATTGGAAGCCGGAGTGCTGTAAGCGGTCGCGATGCCGAAGGCCCATCCCATTTGAAGTTGTTAACCGACGGCATTGCTCGAAAATTTCCGGCTATTACCAACATTCCAATTGAGTACTCCTGGTGGGGATGGGTGGATGTCAGTCACGATATGATGCCGAGAATTGTAAGGCCCGATCCCGATCGAGCGGTGTGGTATGCCCTCGGATATGGCGGAAATGGCGTGTCTTTTTCAACCTGGGCAGGCAAACGATTGGCGGAGCGGATTGCCGGCAAGGATGCTGCAAACCCGGTATTTAGTTTGCCCATTTATTCGACTCCGCTTGAGTATCCTAATTTATTTGGCGTCATTAAATCGGCTTTGTTGGCGCCGTTTAGGCGCATAGGCCAGCATATTTTGTATAAGTGGTATTGGTTACGAGATGAAAAAATTTAATTTCGGATGATGACTTAAAGTGGGCATCATCGTGTTTCAGGCTTGTGTTGTATGAGTAGCTTTTATTTAACTAAATAGAAAGAATATTATCTCTTCAAGCGAACATTTAATTTGGTTGGATATGGAAATGTCTGGATTAAAGCCAGACAGTGATCGCATTCTGGAGATTGCCTTGATCGTGACCGATGCTAATCTCAATACCATAGCCACCGCCCCAGTCTGGGTGGTTCACCAAGACGATGCTGTACTGGATGGCATGGATGCATGGAACAAAGGTACCCATAGTAAATCGGGTTTGATTGATCGGGTGAAGGCCTCAATGCTGAATGAAGGTGAGGTTGAGGAGGCTTGCATCGCTTTTTTAAAGCAGTACGTGAAGGCGGGCATTTCACCGATGTGCGGTAATTCCATTTGCCAGGACCGCCGCTTTATGGCGCGCTATATGCCCAAGTTAGAAGCGTATTTTCATTACCGCAATGTGGATGTGTCGACCATTAAGGAGCTGGCTCGCCGCTGGCAACCGGAGATCATGAAGGGCTTTGTCAAAAAGCAGGCCCATACCGCTTTAGCCGATATCGAAGAATCGATTGAGGAGTTGCGCTATTACCGTAATACTTTTTTTATTCCCGGCACAACTGCAACGCTACCACCAACTGCCACAGACTAAGGGCGCGGCTTAATTGCATTTTTTGGTCTAAAGACGGAGATGATGTCCGGATTAGCCTCAATGTAGGGGCCGCCAATCAGATCAATGCAGTAGGGTACAGAGGCAAAGATGCCAGCAGCAATCACTTTTCCATCAGCATCTTTCAAGCCTTCCAGAATTTCCCGGATCGATTTGGGTTGTCCAGGCAGATTGATGATGAGGGCCGCATGCCCCTCAATTTCACGCAATACGGCGACTTGCCTAGACAAAATCGCAGTGGGCACAAAGCGCAGGCTAATTTGCCGCATCTGCTCCCCAAAGCCAGGCATTTCTCGTGTTCCCGCCTCTACGGTTGCCTCTGGTGTGACATCCCGTCGCCCAGGACCGGTTCCGCCGGTGGTAAGGACCAAGTCACAGCCTAGCTCATCGACGAGCTCAATCAGGGTCTCGGTAATGGTCTCGGCATCGTCTGGGATTAAACGCTCATGGGTACTGAGGGGCGAGGTAATTGCGAGGCCAAGCCAGTTTTTGAGGGCTGGAATGCCCTCGTCTTGGTAGGTGCCCGCGCTGGCTCGATCGGAGATCGAAACCAGGCCAATCCGCACTTCATCGGGATTACTGCGTTCGGGATTTTCTGTATGCTTCATGGCTCTATTCTAGCTATCATTGAGGGATGTTTACATATACCCCCAATCAATTCAAAGTCATTGTCGAATTTATGCTCTCCGAGGCCCGTAAGTTAGGCGCCTCAGATGCTGCAGTTGAGGTTTCTGAGGGCCAAGGCCTCTCGGTAACGGTGCGCAAAGGGGCCGTAGAAACCATCGAGCAAAGTCTAGATAAGCAAATTGGTTTAAGCATCTACCTTGGTCAGCGCCGTGGCAATGCGAGCACCAGTGATTTTTCACCGGACTCCTTGCGTAAAACCGTCGAGGCTGCATTTCACATCGCGCGCCATACCGCGGAAGACGATTGTGCTGGCCTGCCCGATCCAGATCTCTTGGAAAAAAAGCCAAAAAATTTAGACCTCTTTCATCCGTGGATGATCGAATCAGAAGAGGCGATTGCCTTGGCGCAGCGTGCAGAGGCTGCTGCATTTAGCGTGAGTTCGCAAATCAAGAATAGCGACGGTGCTTCAGTGTCGGCACACCACGCGCATTTTATGATGGGCACCAGCAACGGCTTTATGGCCGGCTATCCATATTCGCGGCATTTTATTTCCTGTGCGCCGATTGCCAGTGGTGGTAAAAAGAAATCGGCCATGCAGCGCGACGATTGGTATTCCAGTTCGCGCAGGGCACAAGACCTTGCCAAACCAGCGGATATTGGCCGCTATGCAGCGCAGCGCGCCTTATCCCGTCTCAATGCTAAATCACTCAGCACGCGCCGTTGCCCCGTTATCTTTGAAGCGCCACTGGCTGCGGGCTTGATAGGCTCCTTAGTGCAGGCAGTTTCAGGGGGCGCTCTGTATCGCCGTTCAAGTTTCTTGTTAGACAGCCTTGGTAAGCCTGTATTGCCAACGCATATCGACTTAATTGAGAGTCCTCACTTAAAAGGGCTGACGGGTAGTTCGCCATTTGATGAAGAGGGCGTCAAGACCCGCGCACGCAGCGTGGTGTCAAAAGGGGTTTTAGAAGGCTATTTTTTATCAACTTACTCCGCCCGCAAGCTTGGCATGAAAACCACCGGTAATGCCGGGGGCTCGCATCACCTCACTCTCAGTAGCTCAAGGACGCCCAAAGGGGGTTTGCCTGCCTTACTGAAGGAAATGGGTACAGGCTTACTCGTTACCGAGCTGATGGGTCAGGGTGTCAATTACGTCACCGGCGATTATTCTCGCGGTGCTTTTGGTTACTGGGTTGAAGGCGGGGAAATACAGTACCCCGTTGAAGAAATCACCATTGCCGGTAACTTGCGTGACATGCTGATGAACATTGAACTGATTGGTAGCGATACCTTGGTTCGCGGCACCAAAGAAGTAGGTTCGATCCTGATTGGGTCGATGACCATTGGCGGAAAGTAAAAATACGGATTAGATTGGGCAATACATCGAACACCAGAAGGAAGCCTTTGTGGAACGCAGATCATTTTTAAAAAAAGCAACGATAGCAACCGGTGTTGGCACCGCTAGTTTAGCGGCACCTGCCATTGCGCAGTCACAGCCTACCCTCAATTGGCGTCTGGTCTCAAGCTTTCCAAAGTCACTGGATAATTTGTATGGCACGTCCGAGATTTTTGCCAATGCGCTACGTAAAGCAACCGACGGCAAGTTCAACATCAAGGTATTTGCTGCCGGTGAAATCGTACCACCCTTACAAGTGCAGGATGCAGTACAAAATGGCACGGTCGAGGTGGGTCATACCGCAGGCTACTATGCCTTAGGTAAAGATAGCGCTTTTATATTTGATACTGCAGCACCCTTTGGCTTGACTGCGCGCCAGCAAACTGCATGGATGCTGCATGGTAATGGTATGAAGCTCATGCGCGAGCTCTATGCTTCCTACAATATTGTGAATTTCATGGGTGGCCAAACCGGAACCCAAATGGGCGGCTGGTTTCGGAAAGAAATTAAAACGGTCGCTGATTTGAAAGGCCTTAAATTTCGGATTGCCGGGTTTGCTGGCGGCATCCTCTCTAAAATGGGGGTTGTGCCGCAACAGTTGCCCGCTGGCGAGATTTACTCCGCCTTAGAAAAAGGCACAATCGATGCCGCTGAATTTGTTGGTCCTTACGATGACGAAAAGCTCGGTCTTGCCAAGGTAGCCAAAAATTACTACTACCCTGCGTGGTGGGAAGGTGGTGCGTCACTCTCTTTTCTGGTGAATAAAAAGAAGTGGGACGAACTGCCCCCTGCTTACCAAGCTGCATGGGAGAGTGCATGTTTTCAGGCGCACACCGAGATGTGTGCGAAGTACGATGCCCTCAATCCCCCAGCACTGCAGCGCTTACTGCAAAACGGGGCCGTATTGCGCAAGTTCAATACGCAAATACTCGATGCATGCTTTACAGCAACCCAAGAGGCCTATGCCGAAGAGTCTGCAAAAAATCCTCGCTTCAAAGTCATTTATGAGGACTATCGGCGCTTTCGGAATATGGAGGCGCAGTGGTTTAATGTAGCCGAACAGGCATTTGCGCAGTACAGCTTTAATAAAAAACTGTAGCAATCAAGCGCAACACAATCTCAGGTTGACTTACGCTCCAGGGTAACAAAGTCAAAATGAATGTCGCCTTCATTGGCGGGGATGCGCTCTGCTTCGCGCCATTTTTCTGGGTGGGGGACGGTAAAAAAAGTATCGCCGCCGTCGACCGCAATATCAATTTCGGTAATGTAGAGGCGATCGGCTAAGTCAAAGGCCTGGGTAAAGAGTTGCTCTCCGCCAATCACAAAGACCCGCTCCAGATCGCTCAAGCGCTGCAGCGCATCACCCAAGGATCTAGCTACTTCCGCGCCAGTAAGTTCCAGGTCCGGATTACGGCTCACCACAATATTGCGCCTGCCAGGTAAGGGTCGCCCAATGGATTCCCAGGTCTTGCGGCCCATGATGACGGGGTAGCCCATCGTCACGCGCTTAAAAAATTGCAGGTCAGCGGATATTTTCCAGGGCATTTGGTTGTCACGCCCGATCACGTGGTTACGGGCGCGGGCCACAATCATGGAGATGGCTGGTTGAGTCATGGTTTATCGAATCAATTAAATGGCAACGGGTGCCTTGATATGGGGATGGCATTCATAACCCACAATTTCAAAGTCTTTAAACGCATAGTCAAAGAGTGAAGCAGGCTTACGCCCGATCTTGAGCTGTGGCAATGGGAAGGGCTTACGTGAGAGTTGCAACTCGACCTGCTCGAGGTGATTGCTATACAGATGGCAATCGCCACCCGTCCAAATAAACTCACCCGGCTCTAAGTCGCACTGCTGAGCCACCATGTGCGTCAGCAGGGCATAACTGGCAATGTTGAACGGTACTCCCAAAAAGATGTCAGCACTGCGTTGATACAGTTGACACGATAATTTGCCATCGGCGACGTAGAACTGGAAAAAAGCATGGCATGGGGCAAGGGCCATGCGAGGTATGTCAGCCACATTCCATGCCGAAACAATCAGACGGCGCGAATCGGGGTTATTTTTGATGCTGTTGACGACTTCACTGATTTGATCGATGTGCTGGCCATTGGGCGCGGGCCATGAGCGCCATTGGTAACCGTATATGGGGCCCAATTCACCATCGGGCGCGGCCCATTCATTCCAAATCGAAACGCCACGCTCTTTTAGCCAATCATTATTCGTACTGCCATTCAGAAACCACAGTAATTCGTAGATGATGGATTTGAGGTGCAACTTTTTCGTCGTCACCATCGGGAAACCATCGGCTAGATTAAAGCGCATTTGATAGCCAAAAACCGAGAGGGTGCCGGTGCCGGTTCGATCGGATTTTTGAACGCCCTGGTTTAGGACGTGCTGCATAAGTTCGTGGTATTGATGCATTCGTTTAACTGTTCAATCAAATGGGAATAGGTAGAGATTAACCCAATATTACGCAGGCTTCTGCAGGCCCAGTAATTGCTGCAATTTGGGGGATGTAGTGGTGTATTGCAATTGCACTGGCCGATCAGGAAAAACCACCTGAGCAGCCGCAAAAGCCGCCAATGCTGCCTCATGAAAGCCCGATAGAATCAATTTTTTCTTGCCGGGATAGGTATTGATATCGCCGACGGCAAAAATCCCTGGGATGCTACTTTCAAAGTGGGCGGTATCCACCTCAATTTGCTTGCGGCTGAGTGCGAGGCCCCAATCGGTAATGGGCCCTAATTTAGGGGAGAGGCCAAAAAAGACGAGCAGGGCATCGAGCGGGATGGTTTGGTTATGGCCATCTAGATCCATAACTTTAAGTGCTGTTAACTGATCGTCTCTACTTGCGTAGCCAGTGGCTTGCCCAACGCAAAGGGTAATTTTTCCAGCCGCACACAGATCATGAAACTGATCCAAGATGTGTTTTTCCGCTTTCAATTCACTGCGGCGATGCACTAAAGTGACGTGCTTGGCAGTGGATGCAAAATGAATCGCCCATTCCACAGCAGTTTCATCGCCGCCGCAAATGACAATGGCACGCCGATTAAATTGTTCAGGCTCTTCTACGTGATAGAAGAGCTGCTTGTTTTCAAATGCAGCAATGCCATCGAGTGCTAACTTACGGGCTTGAAACGCCCCCACTCCAGCTGCGATAAAAATGGTTTTGCTGATAAACGATTGGTTTGCTGTGGTGCGAATAAAAAAACGCGAATCGTCTTCTTGACGTAACTCCATCACCGCTTGATTCAGGTGCATCGGCGGATTAAAGGGGGCAATTTGCTGCAAGAGATTATTGACTAGCTCACGACCAGTACAAACGGGTATGCCCGGAATGTCGTAAATGGGTTTATTGGGGTAGAGGGCGATGCACTGACCACCCGCTTCCGGCAATGCATCAATGATATGCGCCTGAATTTCGAGTAAACCCAATTCAAATGCTTGAAATAAACCAACTGGACCGCCGCCAATAATGACGGCATCGGTTTCAATTGCCTGCACAGTAGCCCCGCTTGGATTGAATGCAATCCATTACATCCGCTTTACTTGGCGAGTTGGTCTAGTTTGGCGGTAACGTCTTTCCATTCGTCTGCATCGGGAAGAGCACCCTTGGATTTGGTAATCGATGGCCAGCCCTGAGCCAGATCTAAATTCATTTTGATGAATGCTTGCTGATCACCGGGCACATCGTCCTCTGCATAAATCGCATTGACCGGACACTCTGGAACACAGACAGCGCAATCGATGCATTCATCGGGATCAATTACTAAAAAGTTAGGTCCTTCGCGGAAGCAATCAACCGGACAAACATCAACGCAGTCGGTATATTTGCAGCGAATACAGGCTTCAGTAACAACGTAGGTCATGGTATTGAACGAGGTGGATAGCTAAAAGGACCAGAAGCGAGCAGCCAACAGGGGGCGGCATAGCAACCAGCGAACTGCCTCATTTTAGCCGAATTGCCTCTTTTTCCAAGAAAGCTGAAATTGGCTTGGTGTAAAGTGCCAAGGATGAATACCACCTCAAAACCCAAAATCCTTGTCTCCAGAGCTATTTTCCCTGAAGCACTGGCTGAGCTAGAACAATCCTTTGATGTCATCTCCAATCAGGCAGATGTCGTTATGACCCCCGAAGCACTTGCCTCCCAGCTGGCTGCGGTTTGTGCTGCATTGGTAACGGGCAGTGAGCGCATTGATGCCAAAGCGCTGGCGCAGGCCAAAGGCCTGAAGATTGTGGCCAATATTTCGGTGGGGTATAACAATTTTGATGTGCCTGCGATGACGGCTGCTGGGGTGATGGCAACGAATACCCCTGACGTGCTCACGGATACAACCGCAGACTTTGGTTTTGCATTACTGATGGCAACTGCGCGTCGCGTAACCGAGTCCGAGCGCTGGATTCGGGATGGGAATTGGAATCAGTGGTCGATTGTCACCAATCCCTTAGGGATGGATATCCACCACACCACGCTTGGCATTATTGGTATGGGCCGCATTGGCCAAGGCATTGCCAAGCGCGCTTTGGGCTTTGGCATGAATGTGATTTATCACAATCGCAGTCGCTTGCCCGAGGCCGATGAAAAGGCTTGCCAAGCACGCTACGTCGATAAAGAAACCCTACTCAAAGAGGCCGATCACGTGATTTTGGTGCTGCCCTATTCGGCTGAGAGTCACCATACGATTGGCGCAAAGGAAATTGCACTCATGAAACGTACCGCAACGCTGGTGAACATTGCCCGCGGCGGAATTGTGGACGATGTGGCGCTGGCTGCGGCACTCAAAGCCAAGACCATCTTTGCGGCCGGCCTTGATGTATTTGAGGGCGAGCCCAAAGTGCATCCGGATTTATTGGCCTGCTCGAATATCGTGTTAGCACCGCATATCGCCAGTGCGAGCGAGAAAACCCGTAGGGCCATGATTGCGCTAGCCGCCCGAAATGTTCGAGCAGCACTTGCAGGTGATAAGCCACCAAGCCTAATTAATGCAGAGGTTTTTGCGAAGTAAGCGACTCCGTTGCTAGTAAAGTTCTAGCAACAATTAATCGGTTTCAATTTCGTCGGGTAATTCGCGCAGGGCGAGCTCAATGCCGCCGAACTTATCGGCTACCCAGTTGTAGACTTTGCAGGCAATCCACAGCAAGCCAAAGCCGAGTAGGGCATTCAGAATTAAAGCCGATACGACGGTAAATCCCGGTATTGACCCGTCGCGCACAAATGCCACAAAGAGGGCCAATAAAACGATCGGAACCGAGAAGCAGAGGTAGACCAGAACCAAGGTTTTGGCGGTATGCAGGGGGTCTAAATAGACAATTTCTTTTTTCGTGAATTTCATAAGTGCTGCAATCTTAAAGCAGTCCCTCAAAAAGCACCACATTTACTAGGTCGCCGGCCGCAATATTGCCTTGCTCGTGGCCCAAAACAATAAAGCAGTTGGCCTCACTCATCGAGCGCAAGATGCCCGCGCCTTGACTGCCGGTAACCCGAACCTGCGCCCTGCCATCAGGGCCGATTTCTAAAATGCCCCGTTGGTATTCGGTTCTACCCGGCTTTTTACGTATGGCTGCCGATGCAATGGCTTGGGTCAGTGGCGGCCTAAGCTGCGTTGCACCGCTCAGCTGCAATAGCGCCGATTGAACAAATTGATAGAAGGTCACCATGACCGCCACGGGGTTGCCTGGCAAGCCAAAAAATAGGGTGCTACGCGGGGGATGTTGATTGGGAACCGGTTTGAGGGTGCCAAATGCCATTGGCCGTCCAGGGCGCATGGCAATTTTCCAAAAGCCAATGTCGCCTAATTCCTGCATGACCTGTTTTGTGAAGTCAGCCTCGCCAACCGAGACCCCTCCCGAGGAAATGATTACATCCGCCGTTAATGCCGCTTTTGCAAAGGCGGTCTTTAATGCCAGCGGATCATCCTGAATGATCCCGCAATCGAGTACATCAAGGCCTAAGCGATTAAGCAGCCCCATCAGGCTATAGCGATTGCTGTCATAAATACTGCCTGAGTCCAATGGCGCCCCCAGGGGGCGCAGCTCATTGCCCGATGAGAGAATGGCTACCCGTAATTTGCGTTTTACCGTCAGCGTAGTAATGCCGAGCGATGCAGCCAAGCCTAAATCCGAGGGCCGCAGAATGCGTCCCGCTGCAATGGCCACAGAGCCTTGCGCTAAATCCTCACCACGCAAGCGGCGATTCTCCCCAGCCGAAACTGCACTCGATTCAAATTGAATACGCTCAATCCCGTCGGCGGCAAGGGGAAGCTTTTGCGTCATTTCCTGGGGTATGACGGTATCGCATTGGCTGTGCATCAATGCCCCCGTCATGATCTTAAGGCATTGGCCTGCTGCCAGCGAACCGGTAAACGGAGTGCCTGCAAAAACAGTGCCCACAACCATCAGTTGAGTAAGGGGACCACTGCTAAGTTCTGTTCCGCGAAAGGCAAACCCATCCATCGCTGAATTGTCCGCAGCCGGTACATTAATCGGCGATAACACATCGCTAGCCAAAACGCGATTGAGGCCTTGATCGAGCACAACCGATTCGGTCTCGGCAGCTACCCCCGTACTAAGTAATTGATCAACCAAACTGGAAATGGCCGCGCGGGTTTCTTCGACCGTGAGTCCAGTGCTGAGTAAATGCGGGGCATTGGGCGAGAGGGGTGAGGAGCTCATCGTGGACGATCCTAAAATAAAATTCAGTTTGAAGCGTGTAGAGTTTGCTCTAAGGCCTGCAATTCTTCTGGCGTATTGGTGTTGGCAAACGCTGCTTCATCGGCAAAGACAACGGTACTCGAGGGCAGGGTTTCGAACCAGCGATCAATTTTGCGCCCGCCTTGATCTAAAAATTCTTTAAGGGATTGCTGAACACTGCGGCGCATCAGGCAAAAAACAGGCTGAGTCCAGGTTGTGCCCGTTGCATCTACGCTGGAGGCATACACGAGGTCCGATTGCGTGGAGATCATTTCCTTCAGTAGCTGCTCACTTAAATTCAGAGGAAAGACCGGCGAGTCGCATGGCACCGACAGAAGGTATTCCGTGTTGCAGTGCTCCAGGCCAGCCGCAAAGCCGGCAAGTGGGCCAGCGAAATCAGCATGATGGTCGGCTATGACAGCATGGCCATATTGCGCATAGCGATCGTGGTTGCGATTGGCGTTAATCAAGATACTTGCCACTTGAGGGCCTAACCTGGCAATGGCATGTTCTATCAATGGCTTTCCCATGAAAGACACTAAACCTTTGTCGATGCCACCCATTCGCTGGGCGCGACCACCTGCCAAAATGAGTCCGGTAATCTCAGCATGCACAGTGATTAACCACCAATGTAGGACATCTCTACTTTGTGCGCCAAGCGCCCAAGTTCCGCTGTTGCTTGTCCACGGATTTCAGAGTAGTTGTCGTTGCGCACAGACCAGGTACTCATGATGGCATTGGCGATCTCTGAATCGCTGCAGCCAGAACGCAACATGGTCTTGAAGTCATAGCCTTGACTTGCAAACAAGCAGAGGTAGAGCTGGCCGTCTGTTGAGATGCGGGCGCGACTGCACTCATGGCAGAAGGTTTGGGTGACGCTGGAAATAACGCCGATTTCACCGGCGCCGTCGAGGTAGCGCCATCGCTGCGCCACTTCACCCGCATAGTTGGCTTCAATGGGCTCCAGTGGATACATCGCATGAATGCGCTCAATTACTTCTTTGGAGGGCAGGACCTCTTTCATATCCCAGCCATTCGAACTTCCGACATCCATAAACTCGATGAAGCGGAGTGTGACGCCGGTATTTCGGAAGTGACTGGCCATCGCAATGATCTCCTGATCATTCGTGCCTTTTTTCACCACCATATTGACTTTAATCGATTCAAAGCCAGCTTCTTGAGCGGCAGCAATGCCATCCAGTACATCACTAACTGGAAAATCCACGTCATTCATTTTTTTAAAGATGGCATCGTTCAAGCCATCTAAGCTAATGGTCAGGCGATGCAAACCAGCCGCCTTGAGTTGCGCTGCTTTTTTTCGCAACAGGCTGCCGTTGGTGGTGAGGGTTAATTCAAGGGGATTGCCATCTGGTTTTTTAATCTCCGCTAGCATCGCGATTAAAGTTTCTACATTTTTGCGAAGCAATGGCTCGCCACCCGTCAAGCGAATTTTTTCAACGCCAAGCGATGCAAAAATGACCGTGAGGCGTGTCATCTCTTCAAAACTCAGCAGGGCACTTTGTGACAGGTAAGGATAGTCTTGATCAAATACTTCTTTGGGCATGCAGTAAGTACAGCGGAAGTTGCACCGATCCGTTACTGAAATGCGTAAATCACGCAAAGGACGTCCACGCAAATCCACTGACCGGCTCGTGGGGGAAGTCAGGGTGGATGGCATTACAGGGGTAAGGCCCTTGCCTTCATCAATGCGGATGGGGATTACGCGTTCAACCATGACTCAATTATGGCGGTGATTTAAATGGGGCGCTTAATTAAACAAAACCCCAGTGAAGGGGCTTTGTTGGTTTAGATTTCTTTTGGTACCGATTTTTCCTGCCCACCGGTTTCGATCAGGACCATGGGGCCCTGAGGAAGTGCAGTTGGCGGCTTGGGTTCACGTACAGCCCGCATTGGGGCTGGCTCCGCTTGGATCTGGGTTTGGACTTCAGCTAATTTAGCTGTGTCTGTCCCAACCCAAACCATGCCCGCCGATTCGAGGACCTGCTGCAGTGGCTTTTCTTCGAGTGGGGTGAAAGCCACCTTGGGTAGCTCAGGCGCTGGCGCTAACGCTACCGGCGCTACTGCTAAAGGCTTTACCGGTGCAGCAGCTGCCGGTATAAAACTGGCTGCAGCTGATTCGGAAGGTTGTTGGACTGCACCATTATTACGCTCGCTGTTATTCGAGCGTGGTGGGCGAGAGCCGCGACCGCCCGATTGTGGGCTTGCTTTGCGAGCAGTAAAGCTGGCAGTCAGTTCGCTGGTTAGCATGGTTGCCGATGATCCGGCCATGCCCGATGGAGGCCATGCGCCACCAGCGGAGTAGCTAGTGATTACCGTTGCGTTTGCTTCTGCGCCACCTTCATTACGCTCAGTGCGTTGCCCACGACCACGACCGCGTCGATTGCGACCGCGACCCCGGCGTTCATCACTACCATCCGCCGCTGAATTGCCATCGTCTATGGAGGGAGTATCGCTTGGCTTAGTGCTAGAGGTATCTGCATCGCTGCGCGCTACTTCAGGACGCTCGGTGCGACCATTGCGATTGCGACCGCGGCCTTCTTGACGGGGTTTTGCTTCACGTGCGCCTTCAGTGTTCGAGGCAGCATCAGGAGCTGCGCCTGCTGGCCGCTCGATCCGTTCACCCCGCTCGCTGCGTTCACCGCGACGCCCACGATTGCGTCCGCCACGATCACCGCCATTGCGATTGCCGTCGCGGCTCTGGGCATTACGGCCGCGTGGGGCTGCAGGTACTGGCTTGACTTCAGGCTCGCTCGATGAGAACAGGTTTTTGATGAAACCAAAGAAACCGCCCGAGCTCGATTGTGTATCGGTACTTGATGTGCGTGCTGGGCGCGGCTGAGCAACCGGGGCTGGTTGGCTAGGCGTAATGCCTTTGACAGCAGCCTCAGGGCGCGCTTTCACATCACCTTCTTTACGGCTGACTACGGTATCGGCTTCGAGTTCACGCGCGGCTTCTTCAGCCATAACATAACTGGCTTTTTGATCGTCGAGGCGAACATCGTCATGGCGCAAGCGCTCGAGTTTGTAATGCGGTGTTTCCAAATGCTTGTTTGGAATCATTAAGACATTCACTTTGAAACGGCTTTCGATCTTAATTACTTCAGCGCGCTTTTCATTCAAGAGGAAGGCAGCAACTTCAACGGGAACTTGCGTATGAATCGCAGCCGTATTTTCTTTCATCGCCTCTTCTTGAATAATCCGCAAGACTTGCAATGCAGATGATTCGGTATCGCGGATATGTCCGGTACCGTTACAACGTGGGCAGGCAACGTGACTACCTTCGGATAAGGCAGGACGTAAACGTTGGCGTGACATTTCCATTAAGCCAAATTTGGAGATCTTGCCCATCTGAACCCGAGCACGATCGTGACGCAGGGCATCACGCAAGCGATTTTCCACATCCTTTTGACTCTTGCTGGACTCCATATCAATGAAGTCAATCACAATCAGACCACCAAGGTCACGCAAGCGCGCTTGGCGTGCAATCTCATCGGCTGCCTCAAGGTTGGTGCGTGTAGCGGTCTCTTCAATGTCAGAGCCACGGGTAGCACGTGCGGAGTTGACGTCGACCGAAACCAGGGCTTCGGTATGGTCAATCACAATGGCGCCGCCAGAAGGCAGGGGAACGGTACGGGAGTAGGCCGTCTCAATTTGGTGCTCAATTTGGAAGCGCGAAAAAAGCGGAACATCGTCGTGATAGCGTTTAACGCGCGGCAAGTTATCTGGCATGACGACCGACATAAAGGCTTGCGCCTGCTCAAAAATATCGTCGGTGTCAATCAGGATTTCGCCAATATCGGGCTGGAAATAATCGCGAATCGCACGAATAACCAAGCTGGACTCTAAATAAATCAAGAGTGGCGCGGAATTGCCTTGGGCTGCTTCATCAATTGCCTTCCACAGCTGCATCAAATAGCTTAAGTCCCACTGCAATTCGACTGCATCGCGGCCAATACCAGCAGTACGGGCAATGATGCTCATGCCGTCGGGTATTTCAAGCTGACCCATGGCTTCACGAAGCTCTTGCCGATCCTCACCCTCAATGCGGCGCGATACGCCACCGCCGCGAGGGTTGTTTGGCATTAATACTAAGTAGCGACCCGCTAAGGAAACAAAAGAGGTGAGTGCGGCGCCTTTTTGGCCGCGCTCTTCTTTTTCTACCTGAACAATGATTTCTTGGCCTTCGCGTAAGGCTTCTTTAATGGTGGCATTGCGAACATCGACCCCATCTTTAAAGTAGGTACGCGCTACTTCTTTAAATGGCAGAAAGCCATGGCGTTCTTCGCCATAATTGACAAAACAGGCTTCGAGCGAGGGCTCGATGCGCGTGATAACGCCTTTGTAAATATTGCCTTTACGTTGTTCACGACCAGCAGCTTCAATATCAATATCGATTAATTTTTGACCATCGACGATGGCGACTCTCAACTCTTCTTGTTGAGTTGCATTAAATAACATGCGTTTCATAACACTCTCCTATGGGGGAGGATGTCGTTGCGCGGTGCGGAAGGGGACAGATTGGCGCCATCATGGGGATGAACTCCCAAGTGGCTTTACGAGTGTGGAACAAGCGTTTGCCTAGCACTGAGCTGGGCTTTAACCGATCTAAAGGGTATGAAGGTCGGTGCCACACTGGACACTCGCCGCAGAGACCTCCTTAAGGCCATCAATGCAGGCGCGCGCCTGAAAACTGTCTTCTAATCGCGGGTCGCGGCAAACGGCACACCAACCCTGCGCCTCATTAAAACGGGAGAGGGGCAACCCCGGGAGTCTTTTTAAGGGCGACTCCAAGCTCCACGATGAATTTCTGCATCGGGCCAATTAATTGGCTAGTGCCTTGATTATACGGTAGAAGTAGTTTGACAATAAGGGTATTCTTAGTTTCTTTGCTATTTTGGCGAAGAAAAACACCCCAACATGAAATCCGACCCTACTCTTAGCCCAAGCCCTAGCCCAAGCGTCCCAAAAGCTGCTGCCCAAGTCCTATTTCAGACGATTGGGCCGGAAGAGGCTGGGCAGCGCCTCGATAATTACCTCCTGAAATGGGCTAAAGGGGTTCCCAAGAGCCACCTCTATCGCATCATTCGCTCGGGCGAAGTTCGGGTCAACAAGAAACGCGCAGAGCCGACTACCCGCTTAGTGGAGGGGGATTTAATCCGAATTCCACCGGTACGCTTGGCTGCCCCCGATCGTGGACCGGCTGAAAATGCCTTTAAAGACCAATCACGCGCCCAGTTGTATTCCGCCAAAATGCCGATTTTGTTCGAAGATGAGGCTTTGCTGATTGTGGATAAGCCCTCTGGCCTGGCAGTCCATGGTGGCTCTGGTATTTCCCTCGGCGTGATTGAGACCTTACGTATGACGCGGCCCGAGTTGCATTTCCTGGAGCTCGTGCACCGGCTCGATCGCGATACCTCGGGTGTGCTGATGCTCGCAAAAAAGCGCAGCGCCCTCGTCGAGTTGCATCGGCAGATTCGGGAGGGTCTGACCGATAAGCGCTATTACTTAGTAACGCATGGGCAGATCACGCTCGCAAGCCCAACGGTGCAATTGAAGTTCCCCCTGCATAAATACCTCTTAGCCAATGGCGAGCGCCGCGTGAAAGTCGATCCGCAAGGATTACCGAGCCATACTTCGCTGCGCGTTACCGAAGTCTTCGAGCGGGGCGAGGATCGGGTGAGCATGGCAGAGGCCCAATTAAAAACGGGGCGTACCCACCAAATTCGAGTGCACTTGCAAAAAATAGGGCATCCGATTTTGGGGGACGATAAATACGGTATCGATGACGAGGATCGCCGATTAAAGCCCAAACGGCTTTTATTGCATGCCCACCTTGCTGGATTTATCCATCCGCGCACTGGAGAAAAGATGCGGATCGAGTCGCCTTTGCCGCCGGACTTCACTGCCTTTCTGAAGGGCTTTCACCCAATCAAGCCAGAAACGGTATAGTGATTCCTCAATATTCAGCAAGGTCCTCAGTAATGCCGCAAGTCTACTCGCCCCTTTACGCAAGCTATGGCAAAGACCAAGAGCGGCGCTATGAGCTGATTGTGTGGGACTGGGATGGCACCATCATCGATTCGACTCCGACGATCGTGTTTTGCATTCAGCAGGCATGCCGCGATCTTGGTTTTCCGGAGCCAGATGATTCTTTAGCGAGTTCAGTGATCGGATTGGGCATTCAGGATTCACTGCGTAGGGCAGTGCCATGGATTGAGCCGGTGCATTTCCCTAAATTAGTCGATCGTTTTCGCCACCATTATTTAGCGCGCGATCATGACCTGCATTTATTTGACGGCATTCGAGATCTCTTAGAGGAGCTTCGTGCTGCCGGATTTCGCCTGGGCGTAGCAACGGGCAAGTCGCGGGTTGGTCTGGATCGTTCATTGACTCACCATAGCCTTGGCCATCTGTTTGATGAAACGCGCACTGCCGATGAATCCTTTTCAAAACCGCATCCCGGCATGTTGCTCGAACTCTCGGATGTGCTGCAAGTGCCGGTACGTCGAATGTTGATGGTGGGCGATACCACCCATGATTTACAAATGGCGATCAATGCTGGTGTGGATGGGGTTGCCGTCACCTACGGCGCTCATCCACTCGATACCTTGCAAACCACCGATTCGCTGGGCTATGTGCACAGCGTACCGGAGCTGAGTAACTGGCTTAAACAGAATACCTACATTGATTTAGCTGCTGCAAAACCTGCTTAAGGATTAGACATGGAACAAGAAAAAAATTGGGAGCGTCAAGCGCTGGAACACCTGCTTTTAGAAAATCTAAAAGAGAGTCGTAAAGCGCGGCGTTGGAAAACCATACTGCGCGTTCTATTCCTTATCCTGATTGTTGGTTTCATTTTGCAAGTATTGGATCTACGTCCGATTGGCGGCACTTTTGGTGCCGAGCGCCATACGGCGATGGTCAGTATTGAAGGTGAGATTAGTTCCAACTCCATCGCCAATGCCTTGGATGTTGGATCGGCCTTGCAAGCTGCTTTTGAAAACGACAATAGCGTGGGTGTGATTTTGCGCATTAATAGTCCGGGCGGATCGCCAGTGCAATCGGGGATCATTAATGACGAGATTCGGCGCTTACGCGCGCTGTATCCGAACAAGCCGCTGCATGTGGTAGTCGAAGACATCTGCGCCTCTGGCGGTTATTACATTGCGGTTGCGGGCGATCAAATTCTGGTCGATAAAGCCAGCATTGTGGGTTCGATTGGAGTAGTGATGGATAGCTTTGGCTTTACTGGATTAATGGACAAGCTCGGCATCTCGCGCCGCATGATTACGGCGGGCTCAAACAAGGGCATGCTTGATCCATTTAGTAAGGAAGACCCCAAGCAAGTTGAGATGGTGCAAACCATGCTCAATGAAATTCACCAGCAATTTATCACTGTGGTGAAGGAAGGGCGGGGTGATCGCTTAAAAGATAGTCCCGATTTGTTTTCTGGTCGCGTATGGAATGGCGAGCAAGCCGTAAAAATGGGGCTAGCCGATGGTTTTGGTACGGTGGATACGGTGGCGCGTGATGTCTTTAAGGCGCCCAATATTCTTGACTACACCATGAAAGAAAACTTTGCCGAACGGGTTGCCAAACGCTTTGGTGCTGAGATGGGTTCGGCCGCTGGTAAAGCATTAGTGCGGTCGGGCGATATTAAATAAGGTTTAGTGCGCTAGCAATAAAAACACGCATGGCCGATTTTGCAAGGTAGTACAGGCTGCTTCGCTGGAAAATATTTTCTTCCAGTCTGCAAGTGCCATGCTTCTGATTTTTTCCGTGGGTAGACTCAAATCCAGTGCCAGGCATAGATGCGTTTGGGGTGCGAGCGCCTGCAGGCAGCTTGCCATCATGGCCGCGTTGCGATAAGGTGTCTCAATCCAAAGCTGCGTTTGCTGCAGCTTGCGCGATTCGGATTCCAATTGTTTTAAGCGTGCAGTCCGTTCACCACCATCCTGAGGCAAGTAACCCTGAAACGCGAAACGCTGTCCATTGAGCCCGCTCGCCATTAAAGCCAAGAGCAGTGAACTGGGGCCAACCAGTGGTTTAACGCAAGCACCGAGGCGATGCGCCGCCCAAACCAGCTCCGCTCCAGGATCAGCCACTCCAGGTACGCCCGCCTCCGACATCAGGCCAATATCGATGCCGCGCAGCAAGGGCTCTAAGAGCGCTTCCGGTTTGATCTTGTCGCCATACTTGGCATTACGCGCAGCGCCGCGCCATTCGGTCATCTGCATTTCTTGTATGGAGCACGTTAAAGGAGCAAGGCTATCAATCGACTTTAATAAAGCACGCGCTGTTTTAGCGTCTTCGACAATCCAATGCGTGAGTTGCGATGCGTAGCGCATGGTTTCGGTTGGCATGACGTGGGGAAGTTGTGCAGAGCGCGCATCATCGCCCAAAGTATTCGGTACTAAATAAAGGGTTCCTAGTTTTGATGCAGTCTTCATCGCAGATCATTTCGTGAGGGGGGAATTTCAAAACCGACATCCCGCAGCAGCGCGCTCAATGCAATCAAGGGTAGGCCGATGAGCGCAGTCGGATCGTCCGAGCGAATGGATTCCAGCATGGCAATGCCCATGCCTTCGCATTTAGCACTTCCGGCACAGTCATAGGGCTGCTCAATGCGTAAATAGTTGATTAACGTCGCATCAAGCAAGTCCCGAAATCGAACCTCGGTAGTGATATTCATCGCAACAGAATAATCTGCTCGCATTAAGCAGACGGCAGTATGAAAGAAGACAGTCTGGCCGCGCATGCGCTGCAACTGCAAAAGCGCATTGTCAAAGTTGCCCGGCTTGCCAATCGCTTCGCCGTGGAGATCAGCAGCCTGATCCGAGCCGATAACCCAGGCATTGGGATGGATCTTTGCGATGGCAGCTGCTTTTGCAATGGCCAGGCGCAGCGCCATGGCGGCGACCCCTTCATTTGGCAGGGCGCGTTCATCCACATTGGGAGCGATCGCCTCAAAAGAGAGGCCCAAGCGCGCCAAAAGGTCGCGACGGTAAATCGAGCTCGATGCCAAAATGAGCGGCTGTGTTTGTAAGTTACCCATGCAGCAAGCGTACCTTCATTTAGACTAAGAGCATGAATCGTAATCCCGTTTTGCCTTCGCTGACCCTGCCCACCGTACCTAAAGCGCTGCACTCAGTCGATCTGCTGGTGCCCCAAACCTATTCTGGAAAGGGATTTTTAGCGCTGGACGACTTGCCGCGAGTTGCTTTAGAGGTCGCCGCACGCTCCGCAGGCGATGGCGTTGAATGGTCGGTACAGACCTTTTTTGACGGGCTTGCTGGCGGCGAGCCCCGCCTCAAAATGAATTTAACTCTGAAGGGTCAGATGCACCTCATATGCCAGCGGTGCATGCAGCCCTGCTTGGTTCAGATTGAGGAATCGCGGCAGTTCATCTTTTTGGCAAATGAAGCGCTAGCGGACGCCTTTCCAATGGAGAATGACGCGCTCGAGCCTTTGGTAGCGAGCGCGCAATTTGATCTGCTAGGAACCATCGAAGATGAGATTTTGCTCTCTCTGCCATTGATTCCAAAGCACCCCGAGGGAGTATGTGAGCCTGCTACCCTGGGTTCTGGGGCAGATGATGCTATGAATCAGGGCGAAATACTAAAAAAACCGGATAATCCCTTTAACATATTGAAAAATATGAAGAAAAAAGGGTAGATTGAGACACCAGATCGATCCATTATCAGCTTAAATTCCACTCCGCCAGCCTGGTTTTGGGCTCTTTCTATGCTAGAATCTCGCATTGCTTAGGAGTTCAACATGGCCGTCCAACAAAACAAAAAATCCCCTTCCAAGCGTGGCATGCACCGTGCGCACGACTTTTTAACTGCACCCGCTACTGCTGTTGAGGCGACTACTGGTGAGGCACATTTGCGTCACCACATTTCTCCAAACGGCTACTACCGGGGCCGTAAAGTCGTTAAAACCAAGAACGATTAATTCCTCGAATCACCTGATTGAAGCGGCTTGAATCGAATTAAGCCGCTTTTTTCTTAGATTCGATTTGCCGTTATGACCGAACCCAAGAGTGTGACTCTCGCAGTCGATGCCATGGGCGGAGACCACGGTATCTCGATCACTGTTCCCGCAAGTTGTGCTTTCTTAGCCAGCCATGCGGATGCCAAGATCACCTTAGTTGGTAATGTCGACGCAATCGAGCAAGCCTTGATTGAGCATGGTGACGTTCCGCGTGATCGCATTCAAATTATTGCAGCCACCGAAGTGGTCTTAATGGATGATTCCATTGAGGTCGCCTTGCGCCGCAAAAAAGATTCATCGATGCGGGTTGCAATTGAACAAGTCAGGGATCAAAAAGCCGATGCCATTATTTCTTCTGGCAATACGGGCGCCTTGATGGCCATTTCACGATACGTCTTAAAAACCCTGGATGGCATTGATCGTCCTGCAATTGCAACGGGCATGCCAAATGAACTCGGTGGGGCTACAACCGTTTTGGATCTGGGCGCTAATGCCGATTGCGAACCCCTGCATTTGATGCAATTTGCGCAGATGGCAGACGTGATGGTGCGAGTCGTCGAAGGAAAGCCAAGCCCCACGATCGGCCTACTCAATATTGGTGAGGAAGTGATTAAAGGCAATGAAGTTGTCAAACTCACTGGCGAATTATTGCGCGCCAGCAATCTCAACTTTTACGGTAATGTTGAGGGTAACGATATTTTTAAAGGCACAACGGACATTGTGGTGTGCGATGGTTTTGTCGGTAATGTGGTCTTAAAGGCCAGCGAAGGATTAGCAAAAATGATGAGTGGCTTGATTCGCCATGAATTCAATCGCTCGTGGTTAACCAAAGCCATGGCGATGTGCGCCATGCTGCCGCTGCTGCGCGTGCGCAAGCGGGTTGATCACCGGCGTTACAACGGCGCCGTATTACTGGGTCTGCGCGGATGCGTAATTAAAAGCCATGGCTCTGCGGACAGCTTCAGTTTTGGCTTTGCTCTGGAGCGGGCATACGATGCAGCAAAAGGTAATATGGTTGAACGCATTGCCGAGGCATTTGCATTGAGGGCACCAGCATGACAATCCATTCCCGTATTGCTGGCACCGGGAGTTATTTACCGGCGCTGCGCTTAAGTAATGATGATTTAGTGGCGCGCCTGGCAAAGTCTGGCCTAGATACCAGTGACGAGTGGATTAAGACGCGCAGCGGTATTGAGGCACGCCACTTTGCAAGTGATGACGAGCTGACTAGTGACCTTGGCATGAAAGCAGCGCAAGCTGCAATGGCAAGCGCCAATTGCACTGCTGCTGATCTCGATTTGATTATTTTAGCCACCTCTACGCCAGACCATTTGGGCGGCTTTCCGAGTACCGCCTGCGTGATTCAGGACAAGTTGGGCGCTCACCATGGTTGCGCCGCTTTTGATGTGCAGGCCGTATGTGCTGGATTTATGTATGCCATGGCGGTTGCCGATGCCATGATTCGAACCGGTAGCTATCGCAAGGTATTGGTGATTGGTGCGGAAGTGTTTTCTCGCATCTTGGATTTTCAAGATCGCACCACCTGTGTTTTGTTTGGCGATGGCGCAGGCGCAGTCATTTTGGAGGCAAGCAGTGAGCCCGGCATCTTGGCCAGCGCCTTGCATGCCGATGGAAGTCAGCGCGACATTTTGTGCGTTCCTGGCCGAGCAGTCAGCGGCGGCATTACAGGATCGCCGTTTATGACCATGGATGGTCAGGCTGTATTTAAGCTTGCCGTCAAAGTACTCGAGCAAGTTGCCCATGAGGTACTCGATCGGGCGAATCTAAAACCCGAACAAATCGATTGGCTCGTGCCACACCAGGCCAATATTCGCATCATGGAGGGCACGGCCCGCAAGATGGGTATGTCGATGGATAAAGTGATCGTGACGGTCTCAGAGCATGGCAATACATCGGCCGCATCAATTCCACTCGCGCTCGATGCGGGTGTGCGATCGGGGCAAATTCAGCGCGGTCAGCACCTCTTACTTGAGGGTGTGGGCGGCGGTTTTGCTTGGGGCGCAGTCGTCCTAAAATATTAATTCAGCGATTCTTTGGAATTTTTCATATGACATTTGCATTTGTTTTCCCGGGGCAAGGCTCCCAGTCAGTAGGAATGCTCAACACCATTGCGGATCGCCCTGAAGTGCGCGCCACCATCCAAGAGGCGTCCGATGCCTTGGGTGAGGACATCGGTAAGTTAATTGCCGAAGGACCTGCCGAAGCCCTATCGCTCACCACTAATACACAACCCGTGATGCTCACGGCCGGGGTTGCCTTTTATCGCGCTTGGTTGGCCGCCGGCGGACCCAAGCCTGCAGTAATGGCTGGACATAGCTTAGGCGAGTACTCTGCTTTAGTGGCATCCAATGCCTTGGCATTCAAAGACGCAGTACCTTTAGTGCGCTTTCGTGCAGAAGCGATGCAAAGTGCAGTCCCCGTTGGTACGGGTGGCATGGCAGCCATCTTGGGTTTGGATGACGTGACTGTGGTTCAGGTTTGCCGCGCAGCAAGTCACGCTGCTGGATCAGTGGTAGAGGCAGTCAATTTCAATGCGCCTGGGCAAGTGGTCATTGCCGGTGCTAATTCCGCGGTGACCAAAGCCTGTGAGTTACTAAAAGAGGCGGGCGCGAAGCGCGCCTTACCTTTGCCGGTGTCAGCACCATTTCATTCATCGCTCTTGCAACCGGCCTCAGAAAAACTGAAAACGTATTTTGAAAACCTGGCAATCGTTACGCCAGAAATTCCAGTAATTAACAATGTGGATGTCACTATCCTTAGTACGCCAGCCGAGATTAAAGAGTCTCTGGTGCGTCAAGCTGCCAAACCCGTGCGCTGGCAAGAAATTATTCATGCGATGGCAGGGCAGGGCGTTACACAGGTATATGAATGTGGCCCCGGCAAAGTTTTGGCAGGCCTGACTAAGCGCATTCATGAGGGGGTTATTGGCCTACCGATTTTTGATGCAGTGAGCTTGAATGAAGCCTTAGAGGCAGTCAAGCAACAATAAGTACAAGGAATAAAAATGAATCTGGATCTAACAGGACAAATCGCGCTAGTGACTGGCGCCTCCCGCGGCATTGGCCAGGCCATTGCCGATGCCTTGATGCAAGCGGGCGCCAAGGTCATTGGTACCGCAACTACTGCGGATGGTGCCGCTGCGATTGACGCGCGCTTAAAGGGGAATGGTGGTCGTGGAGTCGCTCTAAACGTCACCGATCCTAAGGCGTGCGAGGACATTATTGATTCCATTGTGAAGGACTTTGGCGGCATTCAGATTTTGGTGAACAATGCTGGTATTACGCGCGATCAACTCGCCATGCGCATGAAGTCCGAAGAGTGGACCGATGTCATCGATACCAATTTAAGCGCGGTGTTTCGTTTATCGCAGGCAGTGCTGCGTCCCATGATGAAAGCACGCTCCGGTCGCATTATTAACATCACGTCGATTGTTGGGCATATGGGAAACCCAGGCCAAGCGAACTATGCGGCCGCAAAGGCTGGGGTATCTGGAATGACCCGGGCTTTGGCTCGCGAGATTGGTAGTCGCAACATTACCGTCAATTGCGTTGCTCCCGGCTTTATTGATACCGATATGACCCGTGCTTTGAGTGAAGAGCAGCAAAATGCACTCAAAGCCAATATCCCATTGGCTCGCCTGGGAACCCCCGAAGATGTGGCTCAGGCGGTCGCTTTTTTAGCCTCCCCCGCGGCTGCCTATATCACCGGAAATACCCTCCACGTCAATGGTGGCCTGTATTTAGCCTAATTTTACTTACTTGGAAATAGACAGTTCTGCCCTCGATTGCGGCAAACTGTTAAAATCTTTAAATCGTTTTTTTACAACCCCTGGGGGACTTAATGGATAACATCGAACAACGCGTTAAGAAGATCGTCGCTGAACAATTAGGCGTAGCTGAGGGAGACATCAAGAATGAGTCATCCTTTGTTAATGACCTAGGCGCTGATTCACTTGACACCGTTGAATTGGTCATGGCTTTGGAAGATGAGTTTGGTATTGAAATTCCAGACGAAGAAGCTGAAAAAATTACGACCGTTCAACTCGCAATCGATTTTGCTAAATCAAAAGCCCAGGCTTAATTCCTGAGCTAGGCCCAAGGCTGTGTCCGCAATGAGAAACCAGCGCCGCGTGGTTGTCACCGGCCTGGGGATTATTTCCCCAGTAGGCAATTCAGTTGACACGGCATGGGCAAGCGTTATGAGTGGCAAAAGCGGTATTGCCACCATTACCAAGTTTGATCACACCCCGCTGAGCGTTCATTTTGCGGGCGAAGTGAAAGACTTCAATGTAGAAGAATATGTCTCGGCTAAAGAAGCGCGCCACATGGATACCTTTATCCATTACGGCATTGCTGCTGGTACGCAGGCGATTCGAGACAGCGGCATCGAAATTACCGACGAAAATGCTGAGCGTATTGGCGTTATGGTGGGTTCTGGCATTGGCGGTCTTCCCATGATTGAAGACACAGGTGCTGAATTGCTGGCTCGTGGCCCACGCCGAATTTCCCCCTTCTTTGTTCCTGGCTCGATCATTAATATGATCTCGGGGCATTTGAGTATTCTGTTTAATCTCAAAGGCCCTAACGTGGCTGCCGTGACTGCCTGCACAACTGGCTTGCATAGCATTGGCCTGGCTGCGCGCTTAATCCAGTATGGCGATGCCGATGTGATGGTGGCTGGCGGTGCAGAGTCCACCATTTCCGCCTTGGGTGTGGGTGGCTTTGCTGCAGCCCGTGCTCTATCAACCCGCAACGATGATCCGGCGACTGCTTCCCGCCCTTGGGATAAAGATCGGGATGGCTTTGTATTGGGTGAGGGCGCTGGCGTTGTCGTGCTCGAAGAATACGAGCATGCGCGTGCGCGTGGCGCGACCATTTACTGCGAATTACTTGGCTTTGGCATGAGCGGAGACGCGTATCACATGACCGCCCCGAATATGGATGGCCCCAAGCGTTGCATGCAAAACGCCATGCGGGACGCGGGCCTCAATGCCGATCAAATTCAGTATGTCAACGCACATGGCACCTCAACGCCGCTCGGTGATAAGAATGAGACTGAGGCAATTAAAGCAGCTTTGGGTGACCACGCCAAAAACGTAGTGGTCAATTCAACCAAGTCCATGACGGGTCATTTGTTGGGCGGCGCCGGCGGCCTTGAATCCGTGTTTACGATTTTGGCCCTGCATCACCAGAAATCGCCGCCGACGATTAATATCTTTAACCAAGATCCGGAGTGTGACTTGGATTACTGCGCAAATACAGCGCGTGATGTCAAAATCGACCATGCCATCAAAAACAACTTTGGCTTTGGGGGTACTAACGGTACCTTGATTTTTGGTAAGTTGACCTAATATCTAGTCATCTATCCCTTTTTAGGCCCGCAGGGGCCACACACAATATGAAAAAGACTTTTTTAGCGGTATTGACTGCCCTTAGCCTTGGCCTAACTGCATTTGTGCCCGCTTCTATGGCGCAGTCGGCAAGGGTGTTGGCACCCGATTTCGCTGATTTGGTCGAAAAAGCCAGTCCGGCTGTAGTGAACATTCGGACCACAGAACAGCGCGCCTCACCCCAGCAGGCGCAAGGTGGTCTGCCCCCAGGCATTCCGGAGGAGCAGGCAGAGTTTTTTCGCCGCTTCTTTGGCGTACCGATGCCGGGTACCCCTAAGTCGGGTCCAGCTCAACCGGGTCAGCCCCGTGAGGCTGAGCGCGGCGTTGGTTCCGGTTTCATTATTGATTCCAATGGCTTGATTTTGACCAATGCCCACGTCGTCGAAGGTGCCGATAAGATCTACGTCACCTTAACGGACAAGCGCGAATTTACGGCTAAGTTGTTGGGCGCAGACAAGCGAACCGACATTGCCGTGCTCAAAATTGAGGCCACGGGCTTACCTAAACTGCCATTGGGCGATTCATCCAAGCTACGGGTCGGTGAATGGGTCTTGGCCATTGGCTCTCCATTTGGTTTAGAGAATACCGTTACCGCTGGAATTGTCTCGGCCAAAAGCCGCGACACTGGCGACTACCTGCCTTTCATCCAAACCGATGTGGCCGTGAATCCCGGTAACTCGGGCGGTCCTTTAATTAACACTGCCGGTCAAGTCATCGGTATTAATTCTCAAATCTTTAGCCGCTCGGGTGGTTATATGGGAATTTCCTTTGCCATTCCGATTGATGAGGCGATGCGCGTTGCCGATCAATTACGCTCTACAGGTAAATTGGTGCGCGGCCGAATCGGAGTTGCGTTAGGCGACTTAAGCAAAGAAATGGCCGAGACCTTGGGTCTTGGGCGTCCCCGCGGCGCATACGTGCGGAATGTCGAACCCAATGGTCCGGCAGCGACCGGCGGAATCGAGGCTGGCGATGTCATTTTGGCATTCAATGGGCGCGACATTAGTAAATCAAGCGATCTTCCGCGCATCGTTGGCGAAACGAAGCCGGGTATGAAGGCAACAGTTCAGGTTTGGCGCAAGGGCTCGGCGCGTGACCTTTCTGTAGTGGTGGCTGATGCAGAGGCAAGCACAAAAACCGCTGCGGCTAAAAAGCCAGATAGCCCAGCAACCAGCAACAACCCATTTGGACTTGGCGTCACCGAATTGTCTGATGCCAAAAAGCGCGAGCTCAACATTAAGTCCGGAATTGAGGTCACTAGTTTGGGTGAGGGCGCGGTTGCCCGATCCGGAATTCGGGCAGGGGATGTGATCGTGCGGGTTGGTGACAGCGACATTACTAGCGTGAAGCAGTTTGAGACCCTTACTAAGGGCTTGGATGCGAGTCGTGCCGTTGCCGTATTTGTTCGACGAGCAGATAGCACCCTGATTGTGCCTTTGCGGCCCAAAGCCCCCTAATTTGAGGCTAATCCCCCAAAAAAGCCTAAAACCGATGGGTTTTAGGCCCAGCCAGTACAATAAATCCAAGACAACTTATTGCAGCGCATCATCCTGTGCGCTGCGACAAGGTGTTTTTGCTAATCTAGATAAAACACCATGGATTTAATCCGCAACTTTTCTATCATCGCCCACATTGACCATGGTAAGTCGACGCTTGCGGATCGAATTATTCAGCTCTGTGGCGGCTTATCTGATCGTGAAATGGAAGCCCAGGTCCTGGATTCAATGGACATTGAGCGTGAGCGCGGAATCACCATTAAAGCCCAAACCGCAGCCCTAAGCTACAAAGCCAAGGATGGCAAAACATACAATCTGAATCTGATTGATACTCCCGGGCACGTTGACTTTTCGTATGAGGTGAGTCGCTCGCTTTCTGCTTGCGAGGGGGCGCTTCTGGTCGTTGATGCCAGCCAAGGCGTTGAAGCGCAAACCGTTGCGAATTGCTACACCGCCATCGAATTGGGTGTGGAGGTTGTACCCGTTTTAAATAAAATCGATTTGCCGCAGGCTGATCCAGAGCGCGCCAAACAAGAGATTGAAGATGTGATTGGCATCGATGCAACCGATGCATTAACTTGTTCTGCCAAAACAGGGCTTGGTGTTGCGGACGTGCTGGAAGAGATGATCCGGCGCGTGCCCCCGCCTAAGGGCAGTGTTACCGAACCCTTGCAGGCCTTGATTATTGATTCTTGGTTTGATAACTACGTTGGTGTAGTGATGTTGGTACGGGTCGTCAATGGCATTTTGAAGCCCAAAGACAAAATTACATTGATGGCCAATGGCTCAACCCATTTGGTAGAGCATGTGGGGGTCTTTAGTCCGAAGTCGATTGATCGCCCTGACTTAAGCGCAGGGCAAGTCGGTTTTATTATTGCCGGCATTAAAGAGTTAAAGGCCGCTAAAGTTGGCGATACCGTAACGCATGCCCCAGGGCAGCAGGGCCGCACTCCGGCTAGTGCAGCATTACCCGGATTTAAAGAAGTGAAGTCCCAGGTCTTTGCAGGTCTTTATCCCGTAGAGGCCAATGAATACGATCAGCTGCGCGAATCGCTTGAAAAGCTCAAGCTAAATGATGCATCGCTGCTTTATGAGCCTGAAGTATCACAAGCATTGGGATTTGGTTTTCGCTGTGGCTTTTTGGGTTTGTTGCACATGGAGATTGTGCAAGAGCGCCTGGAGCGCCAATATGACATGAACTTGATTACCACTGCACCTACCGTGGTGTATCAAGTACAGCAACGCGATGGAACTCTATTGGTGGTTGATAACCCATCGAAGATGCCAGACCCCTCGAAGATCGAAGCCATCTTAGAGCCGATCGTTACCGTCAATTTATACATGCCACAAGAGTATGTCGGATCGGTAATTACGCTCTGTACTGGAAAGCGCGGAGCGCAGATCAATATGAATTACCTGGGCAGGCAAGTCCAATTGACGTACGAAATTCCGATGGCAGAAATCGTGCTGGATTTCTTTGACCGCTTGAAGTCGGTCTCGCGCGGCTATGCCTCAATGGACTACGAGTTTAAGGAGTACCGAGTAGCTGATGTCGTTAAAGTCGATATTTTGATTAACGGTGAAAAGGTCGATGCCTTATCCGTTATCGTGCACCGCAGTAATAGTCAATCGCGTGGTCGTGACGTGGTTTCAAAGATGCGCGGCATTATTCCGCGGCAGATGTTTGATGTAGCGATTCAGGCGGCCATTGGCAGCGGTATTGTCGCGCGTGAAAACGTCAAAGCCCTGCGTAAAAATGTATTGGCTAAATGCTACGGTGGCGATATCTCGCGTAAGCGCAAATTACTTGAAAAGCAAAAAGAAGGTAAGAAGCGCATGAAGCAAGTCGGTAACGTTGAAATTCCGCAGGAAGCCTTCTTAGCCATTTTGCAGGTGGACAATTAATGAACTTTGCATTAATACTATTCATTCTAGTGATCATTACTGGTATCGCTTGGGTAGCGGATAAATTGGTGTTTGCGCCCAACCGAAAAGCCGCTGGCATTACCCGCATGCCCTTGTGGCTTGAATATTCAGCGAGTTTTTTCCCAGTTATTTGCGCGGTATTTTTTCTGCGCTCATTTTTGATCGAGCCATTTAAGATTCCATCGGGATCGATGATCCCAACGTTGCAAATCGGTGATTTTATTTTGGTGAATAAATTTACCTACGGTATTCGCTTGCCGGTAGTCAATAAAAAAATTGTTGATTTAGGCTCTCCTAAACGCGGCGATGTGGTTGTATTTCGTTATCCACTGGATCAGTCGGTCGACTACATCAAGCGCGTCGTTGCGATTCCTGGCGATACGATTACTTACCAAGACAAGCGCATTACGGTGAATGGCCAGGCTTTGCAATATACCGGCGGGGAGAACTATTTAGATCAAGAGAGCATGCGCTACGCCAAGCTCTATATCGAAACCTTCCCCGCTGATTTGGGCGGTAACCGTCATGGCATCCTAAATGACCCCGATCGCACATCCGGCATGTTTATGCCGGAGCGCTTTCCCGGGATTGAGAATTGCCAATTTTTGCCGAACAGCATGACGTGTAAGGTACCAGCTGAGCATTACTTCACCATGGGTGATAACCGCGATAACAGTGCTGATTCCCGATTTTGGGGCTTTGTACCCGATCAAAATATTGTGGGCAGAGCTTTCTTTGTATGGCTCAACCTGGGCTCTTTGAGTCGCATTGGCGGATTTCAATAAGCATGAATTCGCGCGCTACTATTGACTTAGGGCCACTACAAGAGCGCCTGGCTTATGTGTTTAAAAAGCCAGAGCTGTTGCAGCAAGCATTGACGCATCGGAGTCATAGCAAAAAAAACAATGAGCGCCTGGAGTTTTTGGGAGACTCCATTTTAAATTGTGTAGTTGCTGAGTTGCTTTACGAGCGTTATGCTGATTTAGATGAAGGCGATTTATCCCGTGTCCGCGCCAATTTAGTGAAGCAACAGGCTTTATATGAGATAGCGCAGCTTCTATCCTTATCGGATTACTTGCGCCTGGGTGAGGGCGAGCTGAAGAGTGGCGGCTTTCGGCGCCCATCCATTTTGGCTGACACATTAGAGGCGGTTGCCGGAGCAGTTTTCCTCGATGGCGGTTTTGATGCAGCAAAATCGAGTTTACGTAAACTCTATTCTGTGATTTTGGCGCAAGTCGATCCCAAGACCTTGGGTAAAGACGATAAGACCTTGTTGCAAGAGTACTTACAAGGTTTTCAGATGCCATTGCCTGGCTATACCGTAACCGCTACAACAGGCGCAGCCCACAATCAGCAGTTCGAGGTCGAGTGCGTGATCCAGAACCTGAAAATCAAGGTGAAGGGATTTGGGGCATCGCGCCGAGCGGCTGAACAAGGCGCCGCCAAGTTAGTCTTGCTGGCCATTACCAAGGCCTTGCCGCAAGAAACACGCAAACCCAAAAAGACCCGTTCTGCGAAGAAGAAAGCAGCAAAGTCGGATACGGCTGAAGAGCAGCTCAATTTAAAGTTAAAGGCATAAGCGTGGAAACAGGAGCGCCGTTTCGGTGTGGAACGATTGCCATTGTGGGCAGGCCCAATATGGGCAAATCGACGCTACTAAATGCCTTGGTTGGCCAAAAGATTAGCATTACGTCGCGCAAAGCGCAGACTACCCGCCATCGGATTTTAGGGATTCAGACGCGCGAACACGCGCAATTTATTTTTAGCGATACGCCTGGATTTCAGACGCGCAAAATGAATACCTTGAATCAGGCCCTTAATCGCTCAGTAACGAGCGCTCTGCAGGATGTGGATGTCGCCTGTTTCATTGTCGAGGCAGGCTATTTTGGTGAGGATGATGCCAAAGTATTGCGTCTCTTGCCCAAAGGTCTTCCCGTTATCCTTGTGCTGAATAAATTGGATTTGTTTGCCAGCCGTTTTGAATTGCCGGCTGATCGCGATGTCGCCTTATTGGATTTCATGAGAAAAATGGGGCAGGCTTGGAGTGAGATTGGTGGAAGACCCGATCAATCCGAGCAGCATTTTGCAGAAATCATTCCCATGAGCGGCAAAAATCCGACGGACGTACAACGTTTACTCGATGTGCTGGAGGAATACTTACCAGAGGGTGATGCGCGCTACGATGCCGACACCTTGACGGATCGTAGTGAGCGTTTTCTGGCTGCTGAAATTCTGCGCGAGAAAGTATTTCGCTTTACCGGCGAAGAGTTACCCTATGCAAGCTCGGTGGTGATTGATCAGTTCAAGATGGATGGCACTATGCGCCGGATTGCGGCGACCATTTTGGTGGATCGGGATAATCACAAGGCCATGATCATTGGTGATAAAGGCGAGCGCCTCAAAAAGATTTCTACGGAAGCCCGTCTGGATATGGAGAAACTGTTTGATGGCAAAGTCTTTCTAGAGACCTGGGTCAAAGTCAAACGGGGCTGGGCAGATGATCGCGCTGAATTACGGGCGCAAGGCTTGGAATAAATGGCATCCATTCGCGTAGCCGATGAGCCTGCTTTTGTTTTACACAGCATTCCATACAAAGAAACGAGCCTGATTTTAGATGTATTTACTCGGCAATATGGGCGGATGGCGCTGATTGCCAAAGGGGCTAAGCGCCCCCATTCCGTATTAAGGCCAGTATTGCAACGTTTTCAACCGCTCCTGGTTTCGTGGAGCGGGAAGTCGGAGCTGCGCACCTTAACTAAGTCTGAGTGGGTAGGCGGCACTCCTGCGCTGGTTGGCGATGCGTTGCTGTGCGGCTTTTACCTGAATGAATTGCTGGTCAAATTCTTAGCTCGCGAAGACGAGTACGAGACCCTGTACGACCATTACATGGCTACCATTTCTGCTTTAGCGGAGATGGATACAGAGAGTAGTCGTTTGGAGCAAATCTTAAGGCCATTTGAATTGGCTTTGCTACAGGAGACGGGCTATGCTGCCGCCCTGGATTATTGCGTTGAAAGCAATGCCGCTCCAATCGAGGCGGAGAAATACGTCTATCAGCCAGAGCGGGGTATTCGCCCATGCCAATCCGATGACCCTGGGCATTGGCCTATCTTAAGTGGTCGCGTCTTATTGGAAATGGCCTCTGGCAACTTTACGGGTGCCGATACCCTCCTGGAGAGTAAGCAGTTGATGCGCTTTTTGCTAGGCCTTCATTTACAAGATCAGGTCTTGACGACCCGTCAAATCCTAATTGACCTTAAGAAAATCTAGTACCCTATGCCAATGAACACCCTAGAGCTTGGCATCAATATTGATCACGTTGCAACTCTGCGCAATGCTCGTGGTACGGCTTATCCCGACCCGATTCGAGCTGCGCGTCTGGCGGAAGAGGTGGGGGCAGACTTAATTACATTGCATTTGCGAGAGGATCGGCGTCACATCAAAGATGCTGATTTAATCGCGCTACGTCCCTTAATTACGACGCGCATGAACCTGGAGTGCGCCGTTACCCCCGAGATGATTGCGATTGCGTGCCAGATTAAGCCACATGACGTTTGCCTTGTACCCGAAAAGCGTGAAGAGGTCACTACCGAAGGAGGTCTTGACGTCGTCGGTCATTTTGAGGCGGTCAAACAGGCCACCACTCAGCTCATCGATGTAGGAATTCGGGTATCGCTCTTTATTGATCCTGAAGAAAAGCAAATCATGGCTGCTAGTAAAGCGGGCGCTACCGTGATTGAATTGCATACGGGGCGCTATGCTGACTTGACTGGCGATGCCCAGCTGCAGGAGTTGGAGCGCATTCGTACTGCCGCGCAATACGGAAAACAGCTTGGCTTACGCGTCAATGCCGGCCATGGCCTGAATGAAAGCAATGTGAGTCCGATTGCTATGATCGCCGAGTTATCCGAACTGAATATTGGGCATGCAATTGTTGCAGAGGCTCTATTCAAAGGTTGGCAACAAGCCATTTTGGATATGAAGGCCTTAATGTTGCACGCCCGTACTGCTTTGGACTAGGTATAGCGCCATGATCGTCGGCATTGGTACGGATATTTTGCAAATGGAGCGCTTGATTGCTGCTTATGAGCGGACGCAAGGTCGCTTGGCTGAACGCATTTTAGGCAAAGAGGAATTGGTAGTCTTTCATCAGCGTTTAGCGCGTAATCACAAGCGGGGTATGGCCTATTTGGCTACGCGCTTTGCTGCTAAAGAGGCATTCTCAAAAGCGATTGGCTTAGGTATGCGCATGCCGATGGCGTGGCGCTTATTGCAAACCTTAAATGAACCCAGCGGTAAGCCAGTGACCCATTATTCGGGACCGCTTGCGCTCTTTATGCAAGAACGCGATTGGCATGCCGAAGTGACTGTGAGTGACGAGCAAGATATGGCCATTGCGTTTGTGGTGGTAAGTCATGGTACGCCGATCGTCACCACGTATGATCCTAGCAATTACATTGGTTAGTACATGCAGTGAACGTAGATCATATCTAATTTATAAAAACGCCATTTATCCCTCTCATACCTAAAGGAAATCCCCGGTGGCATCCACTCATCAACCTGGCCCCATTACCTTAGATGTCGTTGGTTTAGAACTTACTCCAGACGACTGCCGCCGCATTGAACATCCCTTGACTGGTGGTGTCATTTTATTTGCTAGAAACTTTGCAAATCGCAAGCAGCTGACTGCACTGACGCGGAGTATTAAGGCCATACGGTCGGACGTCTTAATATCCATTGACCATGAGGGTGGTCGCGTGCAGCGCTGCAGGACCGATGGATTTACGCATTTACCTGCCATGCGTAAATTAGGTGAACTCTGGATGCGAGCTCCCAAGAAAAGTAAGGCGGCCTATGCCTCGGAGTCTGCGATTGCAGCAATGACTGCAGCAACGGCCTGTGGCTATGTTTTGGCAGCAGAGCTGCGTGCCTGCGGCGTTGATTTTAGTTTTACGCCGGTACTGGATCTCGACTTTGGTCGCAGTGGGGTAATTGGTGATCGTTCATTTAGTTCGGATCCGCAGATTGTGTATGCGCTTGCCAAGGCGCTGAACTCGGGACTTCAACTGGCTGGAATGGCGAACTGCGGCAAGCACTTTCCGGGACACGGATATGCAGAAGCGGATTCGCATGTAGCCATTCCAGTAGACGAGCGCTCCCTAAATACCATCTTGCAATGCGATGCCAAGCCTTACGAGTGGCTTGACTTGAGCCTAGCTGCCGTGATGCCAGCCCATGTGATTTACCCCAAAGTGGATAGCCTTCCTGCGGGATTTTCTACAGTTTGGTTACAAACTATCTTGCGTCAGCAATTGGCGTTTGAGGGTGTGATCTTTAGTGATGATTTATCCATGGAGGGTGCCAGCGTTGCTGGTGATGTGGTCAAGGGCGCAGAGTTAGCCTTATCTGCGGGCTGCGATGCGGTATTGATTTGTAATCGCCCCGATCTTGCAGATCAATTAATTCATGATCTGAAGGTTTCTAAAGCAAAGCTAGAAAAATCTGCGATTCGTTTAAATCGCTTGATGCCAACTTCAGCAGCAATAGCATGGACTGATCTACAGGCGGAAAAGCAGTACCAGCGTTCTAAAGCTTGCCTTAAGCACCACCACTTAATTGAATAAAACGATAGATTTTTTTAGGATCGAGTCACTCTTTCCCATTCAGCAAGGATGAAATTCTTTACAGATTCACCTTGAGGTCTTGCGCAAACAATGGTGTCTACATCGACTGGCTGATATATTTTTTGGAGCCTTAGCGCGTCACCCTCGGTTGAAAAATTGGGCATCCAGGATCCCCAGAAAAATCCAATACTTTCTAATTCGAGATAGGCATTTGCTGCTGTTTCTTGCTCAATTGGAATATCTAAATAAATAGATGCCAGATTGAGGGGCTCGAGTTTCACGAGTTCATGTTTGACTGCAGCGACTAAATCACTCCCAATGCGATCGATTGCAATATTTGCAGTCTGGATACTGGAATTAATGACAGTATGAAAAGTCGTTATGCCGCTAGCTGCCTTACTCGAAACCACTATATTGCGTTGAAGGTTTAAATCACCTACCAGTATTGTTGCATGTTCAGCATGTTGGGCTGGCATAAAGATGGTATGTGGACGGTCATTTAACTGCAAATAAAAAGCGAGTAATGACATGCGAGTATCTGGATGATTTTCTAGGCCCTTCATGGATATAGTGCCTGGAGTATTACCAATAAACAAGCCCGTTTCTTTGGCATTAAAGGCAATCATTTCATATTGGCTATATGGATGGTTTGTTACGCACTCGGTCCAAAATCCTGGCAATGCAAGTTCTTGGGCAATCTCAATTCGCTCTTTTGCCATCTTTTCAGCGATATGCTGACCTCTAAAGTTTGGGTCGACCATCATTTTTCCGGCTTCGGGGGAAACATTGTGGGTGCCATCAAAAGTAAGGGCGCAGTGCCCAACGATTTGACCGTTATCTCGTTTTGCCACCACGGAGTGCATCAACTTGTTTTCAATGCATTCCTCTAGCTGATTAATGTCATACATCATTTTGTTTGGATAGCTTTCACCGTAACAGCTGCGCACGCAGTTAATTAGCTGAGGAAGGTCGGCAAGCGTCAGTCGGGTGATTTCTGGAGGAGTGATATTAGTCATAGATAGACATTATGACTTGTACTTGGGAAATAAAAAAGCCCGGAAAACCGGGCTTTTGAACCTCAATAGTGAGCTATTTAGTTAGCGCGGCTACGGTATTCACCAGTACGGGTATCGATTTCAATCTTATCGCCTGTATTGCAAAAGAGGGGAACTTGCAGTTCATAGCCCGTAGCTAACTTGGCTGTCTTGAGTACTTTGCCAGAGCTGGTATCGCCTTTAACGGCAGGTTCGGTATAGATGATTTCACGAACTAAAGAGGTTGGCATTGCAACCGAAAGCGCCTTACCTTCATAGAACACCACCTCAACCGGCATTGCCTCTTCCAGGTAGTTAAGAGCGTCGCCCATAAACTCCGCCTCTACTTCATACTGGTTGTAATCGCCGTCCATGAAACAATACATTGGGTCGGCAAAATACGAATAGGTGCATTCTTTTTTGTCCAAAATGACAATATCAAATTTGTCGTCGGCTTTATAAACGCCCTCGTTCGGAGCGCCGGTTAAAAGATTCTTGAACTTCATTTTGACGACCGAGGAGTTACGGCCAGAGCGGCTATATTCGGCCTTGAGTACGACCATGGCGTCGGCGCCAATCATCACTACGTTGCCGACGCGGAGTTCTTGTGCTGTTTTCATCTGTGGTGTTCCTGGAGGCAGAACCGAATTCTGCTGTATTTAATAAAGGTGACATTGTAACCGCCCCAGTGGCACCCCCTCCAAGGGGAGTTAGGTCACAAAACGCAGCATTCTGGCTGCAAGCCCCCCGTCTTGATTGGCCTCCAGTATCGTTTGGCGCCACTGGCGGGCATGGGCCTGCCACTCTGTTCGCTGATCCCACCATTGCGAGGGCATTTGCCAATTCATGGCCAGTCGGCAGGATTCTTGGGTCGACGGGCTGGCTTTTTCAAGGTACAGATCCAAAAAGGCCTGTAATTTCACGGTATGGGCCATATCGTCTTGCGGATAAATATGCCAAATAAATGGCTTTTCAGCGAGTTGCGCTCGCACAAAGGAATCCTCGCCCCGGACAATATTGAAGTCGCATTGCGATAGGAGCCAATCGTAGTCATCTTGCGGCACAAAGGGGAGGGAGATCAGCTGAATCGATGAAGGTAGATCTAAAGGCCTGCCAATACTGTGCCCAATCATTTCAGCATGACCAAAGGTCAGCAGCACATCAATCTTCGTCTGTGTATTGCCGAGATCCTCAAGCCATTGTCGCAGTGGCGCTCCCGGATAACAAAAGAGACTAATACGCTCTGCTTCAGGGCGGAGTAAGGCCCAGCTCGGCGCAAGGCTGGCAGGGATGACTGCGCTAGTCTGACTGCCTTCTACCGGAATGGGATCAAGTGATAGTCCACCGGTATTCGGCCCGAACCCAGGAAAGAAAAAATACTTTAATAAGCCGCTAGACTGAGGGGACGCCTTAGTATGGCACTCTGCAACCCAAGGCTCAGCACTAAGGTACTCTAAATTGAGAATGATGGGTTTTTTGGACGCAATAAATAAGCCAGTTTGGTAGCGCTCTGGCAGGTGGCAGCCAAAGGCTTCAATCACCACATCCGGCGGATCAAGCGGGTGCCGCGCATTTTCATAACTAGCCTCCCACGGCAAAATCTCCACCTGTGGCGTGCGCGGGGAGTCGGATGCGAGTAAATTAAGGGTCGGTAGATCATCGCAAAACAGGCGGACCTGTTGCTGGTAGCGCGTAGCTAGGGTGCGGGCAAGGCGCCAACAGACACCGGCATCACCGTAGTTATCAACGATTTGGCAGAATATATCCCAACGCATGCGTAATTCGCTTTTTGAAACCCTCAAGCAAGACATTAAACGGCTTCCCGGATTGCCGGGGGTATATCGCTTTTTCGACGAAGCAGATCAGATACTTTACGTGGGTAAAGCCCGCGACCTAAAAAAGCGAGTATCCAGCTATTTTCAACGAACTGCATTATCGCCGCGGATTGAGCGTATGGTGAGCCGAATTGCGCGCTATGAAACCACAGTCACGCGGACAGAGTCCGAGGCCTTGATTCTGGAAAACAACTTAATTAAAGAGTTGGCGCCGCCCTTCAATATTTTGTTCCGTGACGATAAGTCTTACCCCTATGTGATGCTGACAGGGCATGCGTTTCCGCGCTTGTCGTCATACCGCGGCAAAGTGGATCGGCGTAACCGCTATTTTGGACCCTTCCCGAATTCATCGGCAGTGCGCAACAGTGTTCAGATTTTGCAGAAAGTATTTCGCTTGCGTACCTGTGAAGATACGGTCTTTAAAAATCGCACACGACCCTGCCTCTTGCACCAAATTCATCGCTGCAGCGCGCCATGCGTTGGTATGCTGACTGCCGGACAATACGCCAGTGATGTGAATCAAGCAACGCGTTTTTTAGAGGGGGATCACGGCCAAGTCCTATCTGAACTCGAGCGTGAAATGCTGATTCACAGCGATGCACTGGATTTTGAGATGGCTGCGGTCATTCGGGATCGGATTGCCGATCTATCGAGCGTGCTGCAGCAACAATCCATGGATACCGTTGCCGACGGCGAGGGCGACGTTGATATCTTGGCAGCGGCTGAACTGGAAGGAATGATTTGCGTCAATTTAGCCATGGTGCGCGGTGGCCGGCATTTAGGCGATCGCACCTACTTTCCTAAAAATCTGCGTTCAGCAGCAGGCGAGCTACCGAGCCCCATTGAAATCTTGGATGCATTTATTCAGCAGCATTATTTAGATAGTGAGGCAAGTGATGCTAAGTTGATACCCAGCGTTATTGTTTTGAGTCACGCCATCTCCACTGGCGATGAGACATCACTTCTGCAAGACAGCTTAAATCTGCAAGCAGGAAAAAAGATTACTTTTTTGTACCAGCCGCAAGGCCAGCGCCGTCACTGGCTTGGTATGGCAGAGGGGAATGCCAAGATTGCCTTAGCTAAGCGCTTGGTTGAAACCGGCGGCCAACTGGCCAAGGCGCGTGCCTTGCTTGATATCCTTGCTTTGGATGTAGAAAGCATCGAGCAATTGCGTGTGGAGTGCTTTGATATTAGCCACACTTCGGGCGAAGCAACCCAAGCCTCATGTGTGGTGTACGCAAAAAATGAAATGCAATCGAGCGAGTACCGTCGCTTCAATATCAACGGCATTACGCCGGGCGATGATTACGCAGCCATGCGGCAGGTATTGCAACGCCGCTATGCCAATTATCAAGAAATTCCCGCAGACAAAATGCCGCAGCTCATTCTCATTGATGGCGGTAAAGGCCAAGTTGAAATCGCTCGTCAAGTGTTTGCAGAGCTGGGTATGGATCTGGGACTCATTGTGGGTGTTGCTAAAGGCGAGGCCCGAAAGGTTGGTCTCGAATCCCTCATCTTTGCCGATGGCCGCCCATCACTCGAGCTAGGGCGCGAGAGCGCGGCGCTCATGCTGATTGCGCAAATACGGGATGAGGCACATCGCTTTGCCATTACCGGAATGCGGGCAAAGCGGGCAAAGGCACGGACCGTCTCACGCCTCGAAGAAATTGAAGGCATTGGTGCAAAACGACGCCAAGCCTTGCTGGCTCGTTTTGGGGGGCTGCGCGGCGTCTCCAATGCCAGCATGGAAGAGCTGGCCTCGGTAGACGGTATTTCCTTGACCTTGGCGGAGCAAATTTACCAGCAATTACATTAAGTAATTCGAGCGCCTTCGGTTATCCTAGCGCCATGCCGTTTAATCTTCCCATCGCCTTAACGTGGCTGCGCGTCGCAGCGATACCGCTCTTGGTCACCATTTTTTATTTGCCCGCGAGCTGGCTCAGCATGCCGGAAAAAAATATGCTGGCGACAAGCCTGTTTATTTTTGCGGCAGTCACCGATTGGCTTGACGGTTATTTGGCCCGTCGCATGAAACAAGAATCCGCGTTTGGACAATTCTTAGACCCCGTCGCTGATAAATTAATTGTCGCTGCAGCCTTACTGGTACTGTTGAATATGGGCCGGGTACAAGTGTGGGTAGCGCTCGTCATTATTGGCCGCGAAATTACCATCTCAGCGCTCCGGGAGTGGATGGCACAAGTGGGTGCGAGCAAAAGCGTGGCAGTGCATATGGTTGGTAAATTAAAAACCACTGCGCAGCTCGTAGCAATTCCATTTCTGCTATTTAATGGCACCCTGTTTGGTTGGTTGAATGCTGCTTTAGTTGGTACATGGCTCATTTGGGTGGCGGCATTTTTAACCCTATGGTCCATGTTCTATTACTTGCAAAAAGCACTACCCCAATTGCTCGGCAAGTCGGACTAGAGCCTTGATTGCATAAGACGCAAGGGGTGTAAATTTCACAATGGGCAATAAATACGGCGTAGAGCTCAATAGTTTGCTAAACTGTTGCCCTGTTATGCGGGAATAGCTCAGCTGGTAGAGCGATACCTTGCCAAGGTATAGGTCGGGAGTTCGAACCTCCTTTCCCGCTCCAAGTTCGATGGGAAGCCCTGAAAAGCTTCCCATTTTGTTTCAAAGTATGTGGCGCGTTGGCCGAGTGGTTAGGCAGGAGCCTGCAAAGCTTCGTACGGGGGTTCGATTCCCTCACGCGCCTCCAGCAGCTCGAATGAGGCCTTAGATCTATTGACCTGCGGGTTACTTACCATACAATGTGCCTATTGCTGATTCCAACGGACGGACGCTCTAATCATGACAACAACACCCAAGTTAAAAAGTAACGTTGCCTCGGCCATTGCGGCTAGCCTTATCTTGTTACTGGGTGGTTGCGCCACCTCAGGCGATTCTCCAACCGGCACGCCAGATGAGGTCAATGAAATTCAAGCGCAACTCTTGGGTGATATGCCACTTCCAGCAGGCGCTCGCATCATGGGTACTGATTCTTTAATTATTGGCCGTGGTGATAATTGGGTAGGTCGTGTGGTTTTGAATGGCCTGCAAAGCCCAACGGATATCTATGCTTTTTTTCAGTCAGAGTACCCTAAATCGGGATGGACAACGGTCACTGCCATGAAGTCGAAAACCAGTATTTTGGTGTTTACCAAGGGCGATCGAACCTCGACGGTGGAGATCAATGAAGGCTCTTTGACTGGACCTAAATCCATCATCATTATTACGGCCTCGCCTAAAAATGCCAATGTGATTGCGCCAAGTAAGCGCTAAGAGAGGCTTTTATATTAAAGGCCGTTCGCTCGAATCAGGCCAACGGCTTGGCCTTCAATCGCAAAATTGGGCTGCCTTGCATCGATCGTTATGTTTTTAAAGTCTGGGTTCTCCGCCTGCAATTCGATCACCATGCCATTACTACCTTTTTTCTGTAGCCAGCGTTTGACAGTAACTTCATCATCAATGCGAGCCACCACAATATCACCGTTACGTACCTCCGTTGTCTTGTGTACCGCTAAATAGTCGCCATCCAAAATACCAGCGTCGCGCATGCTCATGCCTTTTACTTTAAGTAAGTAATCTGCCCCTTTGCTAAATAAGCTGGGGTCAATCGGGACGTGCTTTTCAATGTGCTCCACTGCCATGATGGGCGAGCCCGCTGCAACGCGACCAATCAATGGAAGGGTGAGTTGCTGAAGTGCGCCGGAAGGTAGAGACATTTGCTGCGACCGACCGAATTGGAAAGGGTGGCTATGTTGCTGCGCAATGCGGATGCCGCGCGAGGTGCCTGGCGTCAGTTCGATGTAGCCTTTGCGAGCCAGGGCGCGCAAATGTTCTTCCGCCGCATTGGCCGAGGCGAAGCCAAGACAGGTAGCAATTTCAGCGCGGGTGGGCGGTAAACCGCTTTCCTGTATCGCCGAGGTGATCAAGGCCAAGATTTCTGCCTGGCGGGGCGTTAATTTGGGTAAATCGAGCAATTCAGCTGTGTTTATGTCCATGCTGTGATTGTATACAGTATTTTTGTTATTTCAAGAAGTTTTGTTAAATGGATAATGGGCTCATGAAATCCCCCAATCAGCATGTTTTAGTTATTGGCATGGGCGGCACGATCGCTGGCCTTGCTCCGGATCCAAAAAATCCATCTGCCTACCGGTCGGGCCAGGTAGCCCTTGAAAGCCTCATTCCGGCTGTGCAATCCAGTACTGGAGTTGCGCAGGGTGAAATTCGTACAGCACAGCTTGCCAACATCGACAGCCGGGATTTAACGGAAAGCCACTTAACCCAGCTTGGCCTTGCGGTACGAGCGGCACTGGATAACCCAGATGTTCTTGGGATAGTAGTCACCCACGGCACCGACACGATTGAGGAGACGGGACTCTTTTTGGATGCCGTTTGCAGTAAGCGGGCCGAGCGCCTCGGTAAGCGGGTGATTTTGACCGGAGCAATGCTGCCATCAAACCACCCCCAAGCAGATGGCCCCCTCAATCTACAAGCGGCCCTGCATTGGGCTCAAATGGATCTTGAAACCTGCTCAGCTGGCGTATTTGGCATCTTTGCTGGCCGGGTTTGCCTGGCTCGCGATCTGGCTAAGCGCCACTCCAGCGAGCTCAATGCCCCACTGCGCGATGCACCCAGCAGTCCGGTTCATTTGATTAATCCTTCTTGGCTATCGCGTATTCGGCGCATACAGGCAGATTCGGGTCCGGACATATCCATTCCACCAGAAGATGCGTGGCCTTGGGTGGAGATCCTGACTAGCCATGCTGGCGCCAGGCCAGAAACGGTGTTGCATTGGCTGGGTCAGCCAATTCGGGGGTTGGTGATTGCGGGTACTGGCATGGGCGGTGTGCATGCCTCTTGGTATAAGCCTTTGCATGCCTTGGCTGAGATGGGGGTGGCCATTGCCAAGGCCTCTCGGGTGGGCGCAGGGCATGTTCAACTCCATTTGCCAGAAACAGATCCCGCGGACTGGGTGGCTGCAGGCAACTTATCGAGTCCGAAGGCCAGAATTGCCCTGCAATTGGCCTTATATGCGGCCATAGAAGCCAAGCAGGGCGGTAAATCCATGACTTGGCAGGATTTTTTTGCTAGAATCGCAGTCTTGCCTGAATAAAGCAAGATTACGTAATTCCTGTTTTTACAACTTGTTTTCACCCTTGCTGCACTGGTTTCCAAATCAACACCATCTGATTTGGATGACGCCCAGGTAGCTTCACCCTTAAGGAGTGTTAGATGCGTCATTATGAAATCGTTTTTATCGTCCATCCGGACCAAAGCGAGCAAGTGCCCGCGATGATTGATCGTTACAAAGCCGTATTGGCTACCAGTGGCGGCAAAGTTCATCGCATTGAAGATTGGGGTCGTCGCCAGATGGCTTACATGATCGACAAGTTGGCCAAAGCCCACTACGTTTGCATGAATATCGAGTGTGACCAGAAGACTCTGGAAGAGCTTGAGCATGCCTTCAAATTTAACGATGCTGTTTTGCGTCACTTAATCATCAAGATGAAGAAGGCCGAGTCTGAGCCATCGATCATGATGAAGGAAGTGCAGCGCGAAGAAGCCCGCAAGCAAGCCCAAACCGACGCACCTGTTGCAACGGCCTAAGCATTTTTGAAGAGAAACTCGGAGGCGATAGAGCGTAAACTAGTGGCGGAATGGCGTTGAATCAATTCACCCTAACTGCTGCCTTGGTGTCCAAAGACGCAATTCGATTTACCCCGGCCGGTTTACCCGTCATTTATTGCCAGCTTGATTATGTTGGCGAAGTGATGGAAGTAGAGCGGCCCAGGAAAATCCAAATGAGCGTGGAAGCCATTGCAATTGGCCCTGTACATCAGGTGCTAGCGCAAATGGATTTAGGAACCCAGGCAGTATTTACCGGATTCATGGCCCCCAAAACGATACGCAATCAGCGCTTGGTCTTTCATATAAACCACATTCAATTACAAAGTTAAAAGAGGAAATCATCATGGCGTTTGGAAAGAAACCCGATTTCAAAAAGAAGCCCGCGCAAAACCCATTGTTCAAGCGCAAGCGCTATTGCCGTTTCACCGTTGGCGGAGTTGAGCAGATTGACTACAAAGACGTTGATACATTAAAAGACTTTATTGGCGAGAATGCCAAGATCACGCCAGCGCGTTTGACCGGCACGAAAGCGAAATTTCAGCGTCAGCTGGATACCGCAATTAAGCGTGCGCGCTATTTGGCTTTATTGCCATTCTCCGATCAACACAAGAAATAATTAGGAGCCCTCAATGCAAATTATCCTTTTAGAAAAAGTTATCAACCTGGGCAACCTAGGCGACGTGGTTCGCGTCAAAGACGGTTACGCTCGCAATTTCTTAATTCCACAACGCAAAGCCCGCCGCGCTACTGAAGCAGCAATTGCTGACTTTGCTACGCGCCGTGCTGAGCTCGAGAAAGTGGCCGCTGAAAAATTAGCTGCCGCCCAAGCAATTGGTCAAAAGCTGGCTGGCTTGGTATTGGAAATCGGTCAAAAGGCTGGTGTTGATGGCCGTTTGTTTGGTTCTGTAACCAACCACGACATCGCAGATGCCATGAAAGCCAAAGGCTTTGTGATTGAGAAAGCTGCTGTCCGGATGCCTACTGGCCCATTGAAAATGGTTGGTGATCATCCAGTAGCAGTGGCAGTGCACACCGATGTCGTAGTCGATATCAACATTCGTGTTGTTGGTGAGCAGGCCTAAGTTTTAATCGAGTCGCCTCATGGCTGATCAACGTCCCCGTTCCGTTACGCTAAATCCTGGCATGGCGGGATCTGGGGATGCAGCCGTGCAGGCCCTCAAAGTCCCTCCCCATTCAGTAGAGGCCGAGCAATCGCTGCTTGGCGGATTACTACTCGATAACACCGCCTGGGATCGACTGGGCGCAGCGCTATCGGACAAAGATTTTTATCGTCCCGAGCACGCCTTAATTTACAAAGTCATTCAGCGCCTAGTTGGGGATAACCACCCAGCCGACGTCATTACCGTTCATGAAGCCATTAAATCGGAGCAGGGCGGCGATTTAGTCGGCATTGATTACCTCAACTCATTGGCACAAAGTACCCCTAGTGCCGCCAATATCAAAGGGTACGCCGAGATTGTGCGCGATCGCAGTATTCTGCGCCACTTAATTGAGGTATCAGACAACATTGCTAGCTCCGCTTTTTTACCAGAAGGACGCTCTGTACGAACTCTGCTCGACGAGGCAGAATCCCGCATATTGCAAATCGGCGAGGAAGGTAATCGTAAATCCGATTACCTGGAAATCGAACCCTTACTGCGCGAAGTCGTTGCACGCATTGATGAGTTATACAACCGTCAAGGTGGCAGTGATGTCACTGGTATTGCAACCGGCTTTATTGATCTCGATAAGCAAACCAGTGGTTTACAAAAGGGTGACTTAGTGATTGTGGCTGGAAGACCCTCGATGGGTAAGGCCCAGCCTTTAGATGCCAAAATTAAGACCCCAGATGGTTGGAAGTCCATGGGTGAGTTACGCTTTGGTGACAAACTCGCATCGATAGATGGATTGAGTTCATTTGTTACTGGCGTATACCCACAAGGTCAGAAACAAATTTATCAAGTGACGTTTTCAGATGGTCGTCAAGCGGAATGTTGTGACGAACACTTGTGGCGCGTGATGTACCGTGATTGGGCGGAACCTCGCGTGATTAGTACGGCACGTTTAATCGAAATGCTCGCTTGCGTGCGTTACCGCAATCGTCTATGGATTGAGCCTGTGTCGGGTGACTTTGGCCATGCAGAAGAGTTACCAATTCATCCTTGGGTTTTGGGCGCGCTTTTAGGTGATGGCACTCTGGCCTTATCTCATGGCAGCGTGATGTTTTCGACCAAATCCCCTGAGCTGATTGAGCGCATGAATGCGCTTGCAGGTTACGAGATGGAGCTGGTTCATGCGAGTGCATACGACTGGCGCCTGGTTTCAAAAGAGCGGATCGCAGTGAATGGCGATCGAGTGGCCGTCAAGACGAATTACTTTAGATCGGCCCTAAATGACATTGGCGTCTTGGGTTGTAGAAGCTTTGATAAATACATTCCTGCCCTGTATCTTGAGGCCAATAAATCCGATCGCCTTGCTTTATTTCAAGGCCTGATGGACACCGATGGCTGGATTGAAAAGTGGGGCTCCATTCGTTTTTGTACGGTCAGCAAGCAATTGGCTGATGACGTCACTGCGTTGGCTCGATCCTTGGGCGGTTTTTGTTCCATTGCAACTAAACAAAGTAACTACACCTATAAGGGTGAAAAAAAGCAGGGCCGCTTGGCTTACGTTTTAAACATGAGTTTTGCGGCGGGCTTTGAGGCGTTCACACTGCCCGAAAAGAAAGATCGACTGAGAGGCACTTGGGACCGGCAGCGTAGACTGACGTTTCAATCGATCAGGCCATCTCGAATTGCAGAAGCGCAATGCATATCGGTGAGTCACCCCTCTCGGACCTATGTCACTAATGACTACGTCGTGACACACAATACGGCGCTGGCATTAAACATCGCCGAGAACGTTGCCCTGGTAGAGGGTCTACCAGTAGTGGTGTTCTCGATGGAGATGTCCGGATCACAATTAGCATCGCGTTTATTAGGCTCCGTCGGGCGCGTTGATCAATCCAGAATGCGTACCGGCAAACTCAATGATGATGAGTGGCCGCGCGTAACGGATGCGATTGCACGCCTAAGTAATACCCAAATTTTGATTGATGAGACGGGATCACTATCGAGTTTAGAGTTGCGTGCACGAGCACGGCGTATCGCCCGTAATTTTGGTGGCACACTAGGTTTAGTAGTGATTGATTACTTGCAGCTCATGAGCGGTAGTGGCGGATCCAGTTCTGAAAACCGCGCCACGGAAATCTCCGAAATCTCGCGCTCATTAAAGTCCCTTGCCAAAGAGTTGCAGTGCCCCGTAGTTGCACTGTCACAGTTAAATCGTGGCCTGGAGCAGCGCCCCAATAAGCGCCCCATCATGTCCGATCTGCGGGAATCCGGCGCGATTGAGCAAGACGCCGATTTAATTATGTTTATTTATCGCGATGAGGTTTATCACGCCGACACCACTACCGATAAAGGCATTGCCGAGATCATTATCGGCAAGCAACGTAATGGCCCGATTGGAACCATTCGGCTAAGCTGGCAAGGGCCTTATACGAAGTTTGATAACTTGGCGATGGGCTCGCCTGGCTTTTCTTCAGGCGGTTACGAGCCGTTTTAATTTAGCCTTTTAATACTGAGAAGATTATGTCCTCAATTGAGTTAGCCAAAATTCAAGATCTCATTATTGATGCAGCAACGGATGTAGGTATCAAAGTGATTGGCGCCATTGCGCTGTGGGTTATTGGGCGCTGGTTAATCGGCTTTGCTTTGCGTATGGTTCGGGGCGCGCTAGAGCGTCAGCAGATTGACCCTACTGTAGTACGCTACGTTGGTTCAGTCGTCAATGTCACCTTAAACATCTTGCTGGTAGTTGGTATTTTGGGCTACTTCGGAATCCAGACCACCACCTTTGCAGCTTTGTTTGCTACTGCAGGTATTGCGATTGGCGCTGCTTGGGCAGGGCTTCTATCTAATTTTGCAGCGGGCGTTTTCTTGATTGTGCTACGCCCATTTAAAGTAGGTGATTTTGTCATTGCTGGCGGTGTAAATGGCACCATAAAAGAAATTGGTCTTTTTTCATCGACCATTATTACGCCGGATAACGTGTCAACGATCGTTGGTAATAGTAAGATCTTGGGCGATACCATTCAAAACTTTAGCAATACAACTTACCGCCGAGTAGATTTAAAGTGCCAGCTACCGAATACAGCAAACCATGATGCTGCGATTGCTTTATTGAAGCAGCGCATTAGCGCCATTCCCAATGTCCTTACTGCGCCATCAGTTGAGGTGAGTATCTTAGAGGCAGGTCCGGCTGGACCCATCTTGGCGGTTCGTCCCTATTGCAGCAATGATCACTATTGGCAAGTGTATTTTGATACCAATGCTGTTCTGAATAACTTGCTCGTTTCGAACGCGGCTTAAGCGCAGTCAATTACGGTTTCGTGTTGGCAAAGCGGCGCGCTTCGGTGTAACGGGCTGCCCAATACGGGCTCGTCATTTGATCTAGGCGTACCGTCCCGCCTTTGCTTGGGGCATGCACAAAACGACCGTGTCCTACATAGATTCCAGCATGGGAATAGCGCTCCCCAGTGGTATTGAAAAACACTAAATCCCCGGGCGCTGGAGCAGCATTCTGAATGCTTTGGCCAGCACGGCTCATTTCTTGAACTGTGCGTGGCATCTTTATACCCGCAGCGTTGTTGTAGACATAGACAATGAGGCCGCTGCAATCAAAACCGCCAGCGGGGGTGTTGCCGCCAAAACGGTAAGGCACTCCCACTAGGCCCATTGCGGCGATGGAAATCCCCTCCGTGCCAACGCTGGTGTCTTCCTTGAATTTGGCGATCTTGCTTGGAGGCGCTGGTTTGCGTGTAGGAGTACTACATCCAGCAAGAATCAGACTGGGTAATAGCAGTGCAAGGCCAGTCACATAGGCGCGTCTTGATGCAGAATAAGTGCGCCTATATGGGCCAATGCTAGAGGGCTTCTGCAGCATGGTCTGCTAAACGCGAACGCTCCCCGCGGGCTAAGGTGATGTGCCCACCATGACGCCAGCCTTTGAAGCGATCCACTACATACGTCAGGCCAGACGATCCTTCTGTGAGGTAGGGGGTATCAATCTGCGCAATATTACCCAGGCAAATAATCTTGGTTCCAGGACCTGCACGCGTCACCAGGGTTTTCATTTGCTTGGGGGTTAAGTTCTGTGCCTCATCAATAATCACAAACTTACTGACAAAGGTTCTGCCGCGCATGAAGTTCATGCTTTTCACTTTAATGCGAGACCGAATTAATTCCTGGGTAGCGGCACGACCCCATTCCCCAGCGCCATCTTCATTGCGCTGCAGTACCTCCAGGTTGTCATCAAACGCGCCCATCCAGGGTTGCATTTTCTCTTCTTCGGTACCGGGTAAAAAGCCAATATCCTCACCTACTGGGACGGTTGCGCGCGTAATAATAATTTCGTTATAGCGCTTGCTATCGAGAACCTGCTCAAGACCTGCTGCGAGTGCTAAGAGGGTTTTACCGGTACCCGCTTGACCCAATAAGGTAACAAAATCAACCTCTGGGTTCATCAGCAGATTCATGGCAAAGTTCTGCTCACGATTGCGGGCGGTGACGCTCCACACATTATTTTTTTGATGTGAAAAATCACGTAGGGTTTGCAAGAGCGCAGACTTACCATTCACTTCGCGTACTTGCGCATAGAAAGGGGTGGAGCCATCCGGATTTTCTTGGTAAACAAATTGGTTCACCAGCATGCTGGGCACAAGCGGACCGGATACCCGATAGAACATCGTGCCACTTTTACTGTCAGCCCAGCTCTCCATGGATTTGCCGTGCTTGGGCCAAAAATCGCTAGGTAAAGTCATGACCCCGGAATACATCAAATCACGGTCTTCTAAGACCTGGTCATTAAAGTAATCTTCGGCAGGTAGACCTAGTGCTCTGGCCTTGATGCGCATATTGATGTCTTTTGACACCAACACCACTTCTTTTTCTGGATGCGTTTGTTGCAGTTCACTCACAACCGCCAAGATGAGGTTGTCTCCCTTGCCCTCAGGCAATCCTTCAGGAAGAGTGGCCGTAGTGAGGTGGGTTTGAAAAAATAGCTTTCCAGAAACATCCTGATGACCCAGCTTATCCAATGGGATGCCGTCATCCAGGGTGCCGCTGGTCCCAGCAATCAATTGATCTAATGAGCGGCTCACAGTACGGGCATTGCGCGCAACTTCACTCATGCCCTTTTTGTGATTGTCGAGTTCCTCTAAGGTCGTCATTGGCAAATACAGATCGTGCTCTGCAAAGCGGAAGAGGGAGGCTGGATCGTGCATTAATACATTGGTATCGAGTACAAAGAGCGAGGGCGGACCGGTGCGGGTAATGCGTTTTGCCTTGGGCTCAAGCAATGCCTTTTTATCGCCTTGTTTGGCGCGGTGATCCGCCTTGATGCGCTCAAGCGCCACTTCTGCCGCAGATAAATCCGCTGGCGCCTCTTCAGCCCACTCGGCAGTCTCGCTTGGGACGGCGGTAATTTCATTGATCAGGCTATCGACCTCGACCACCTTCATGGGTGCAGGTCGTTTCTTTAAATCCGGCGTCTCCTTGCGGTCCAATTTAACCTGATCAGCAATTTGGGTTGGGCTTGGGGGCAAAGGCATTCAGACTCTCCTAATTAAAAAACCGCCAAGAGGGATTCGACGGTTTAGATCGGCACTGCGGGGATGGTAAAAGCGGTGAAGGGCGTTCATCGTGCTTGCCATAATCAGGTCAAGCAGGGGAGTGATACGGATCGAGAATCTGTCTCGTCGCCAACGCTGCATATGCTTTACTTTACCGTATATTTTGATCAAAGCAAGTGCCTTTGATGAAAAAAAGCCCCAGATTGGGGCTTTTTATGAGGGCAATTCCCTAGATAGAATTAAGGCATATTTATTACAAAGCTTGGGCTGCCTTCAGGACCTCATCCACGTGGCCCGTTACCTTAATGCCACGCCATTCTTTGGCCAGTTTGCCGTTGACATCAAATAAGAAAGTACTGCGCTCCACGCCACGAACTTGTTTGCCGTACATGTTCTTCATTTTCATGACACCGAATAGTTGGCACAGCACTTCTTCTGTATCGGCAACTAGCTCAAACGGCAACTCTAATTTTTGCCGGAAATTATCATGGGATTTAAGGGTGTCGCGCGAGACGCCAATGACCAACGTATTGGCCTTGGTAAATGCCTCGATGCGGTCACGAAACTCGCCGGACTCAGCAGTGCAACCGGGGGTCATATCCTTGGGATAAAAGTAGAGCACCAACTTTTTACCTTTAGCGGCCAGCGGTGAAAAAGTCAGCTGGGACGTTGCCGGCACTTCGCACGGTGGAATGGGTTGGCCGATAGCAATTGACATGGGTTTTCCTTTTATTAAATCAGTTCGCAGGCTGAATCATTAGCTCGCCGCTGCGATTGGGTATCTCACCCCACGTTAGCGGCAATACTGCTATTTTATCGAGTTGTTTGGTAGCCGCCCAAGATTGGTGTAGCTCCCCCATCGTAACTAGGTCATGGCCCTGATCAAGCCAGCCAGCCAGTAGGCATTCAAAGGCAGGTAGGAGTTTTTGACCCTCTAGCTCAGCATGCAGGGTAAAAACTTGGTCATTGGGATTACTTTGCGTCAGGGACAGAATGTGGCGGACAGCGCCCAGCGCATCCATGTCATCGACGCCGATTAATTCATCGAAGGTGGGCAAGGTAGTAGGGTATTGCACGTGCTTACTTTTCCCATGGCCAAACGCAATGCGGTAGGGGATAAGATTCGGTAGAGCCCTGCCGTCGGAAGAGTACTGAATACCCCAGGCATCGAGCTGCTCTAAAGCAGCATCATTCATTTGCCAGCCGGCGGCGCCGTAGGTTACAGGCGGGTGACCAAAGACTTCGACAAAGCGATCAATGCTTTTTTGCATTTGGGTTTTAGTCCAGGCGCCATCGCGATGACGCACGCCATCTTGCCAGTCGACGTGATCCCAAGTGTGTATGCCGGTCTCATGTCCCGCACGATCAATTGCTTGCATTTCGCTGGCTGCTTCACGTCCAATATCCGGCCCAGGCAACAATACGCCATAGAGTAGGGTCTTGATGCCGTAATGCTCTACCACCGATGTTCTGCTGACTTTTTTCAGAAAGCCGGGCCGAAAGACCCGCTTTAAAGCCCAGCCAGTATGATCTGGTCCCATGCTAAACAAAAAGGTAGCCTTGATACCAAGGCGATCAAAGGTGCGGCCTAAATTAGGCGTCCCTTCGCGCGTTCCTCTTAAGGTGTCAACATCCACCTTCAGGGCAATTTTGGCCATGCCTTTTTTACTCTTGGTCCATTAAGTGACGGGCTTTTTCAACGTCATGGCGGTAGGCCTCAAAAATATGCTTCAAAGCATCGCTCATCGTGGTGGACGGCTTCCAGCCTAGTTCACTCATAGTGTTATCAATCGCAGGCACGCGGTTTTGCACGTCTTGGTAGCCTACGCCATAGTAGGCACCCGAGGTCGTCTCGACAATTTTGACCTGACCTGCAGTTTTGGCGTATTCCGGAATGCTGCGTGCAATCGCTAGCATTTGATTGGCCAGATCGCGCACAGAATGATTGTTCGCTGGATTGCCGATGTTATAGATTTTGCCGTTGGCGATATCGCCTTCATTGGCAATGATGCGCATGAGCGCGTCAATGCCATCATCGATGTAAGTAAAGGCGCGTTTTTGCTCGCCGCCATCGACTAAATTAATCGGTTCGCCGCGTACGATGTGCCCTAAGAACTGCGTTACCACACGAGAAGAGCCTTCTTTGGGTGTGTAGATACTATCCAGACCAGGGCCGATCCAATTAAACGGTCTAAACAAAGTAAAGCGCAGACCTTCCATACCGTAACCCCAAATAACGCGATCCATTAATTGCTTCGAGCAGGCATAAATCCAGCGGGGTTTATTGATTGGGCCATAGACCATATTGGACTGGGCTGGATCAAACTCTGCGTCTTCGCACATGCCATAGACTTCAGAGGTCGACGGAAAGACCAAATGTTTTTTATATTTAACTGCAGAGCGCACGATCGGTAGATTGGCTTCGAAGTCGAGCTCAAACACACGCAAGGGCTGCTGTACATAGGTGGCTGGTGTCGCGATGGCTACGAGCGGCAAGATCACATCGCATTTACGAATGTGGTACTCGACCCATTCGCGATTGATCGTAATGTCGCCTTCAAAGAAATGCATGCGAGGATGCGAGACTAAATCACCGAGGCGATCGTTTTGCATGTCCATGCCATAGACATCCCAATCGGTGGTTTCTAAAATGCGTTTCGAGAGGTGGTGACCAATAAATCCATTCACACCCAAAATCAGAACTTTTTTCATAATGCGACCCAGTTACCCGTGTTTTAAATGCCTGCTAACTAATTTGCACTTACCGGTTGCCATGCCATGATTTCAATGGCCTGGTGATTCCCGCAAATGCCGAATACTCGATTATCAACTACCTGGATGCCGAGCTGATCAAGATCAATGGAGCTTGGCAGTAGGGGGCTGAGCTTGGACTTGGCGATAACCATCCGCGCGCCTTGCCAATCGGTAAATGCGCCGGGATAAGGGGGCGCTACCGCACGAATCAGGTCATGAACTTGTTTTGCACTCTGATTCCAGTGGATGCGGCCATCCTCGGGTTTGCGGCCGCCAAAATAGCTACCGTTGGCGAGTACATTCGGAGTTCTTGGGACTCGGCCTTGTAAAAGCTCGGGCAGGGCGGCTTGCATCACCTCAATTGCAGCATTACTCACTTTGGCAAATACGGCAGTCGCATCTTCATCGGGGCGAATAGGCACTGCTACCTGGCCGACAATATCGCCGGCGTCGGGTTTAGCTTCCATGATGTGCAGGCTTGCCCCCGTTTCCGTTTCTCCATGCAGGATCGCCCAGTTTACGGGCGCGCGACCACGGTACTTTGGCAAGAGGGAACCATGCATATTGAGCGCGGCGATACGGGCAGTCGCAAGCATGTCCGAGGTAATCATATAGCGGTAGTAAAACGAAAAAATATAATCCGGCGCTATTTTTTTAAACTGCGGCAGGAGTTCTAAAAGATCGCTAGCTTCTGGTTGGACATACGGAATACCACGTTCTTGGCATAGGGCGGCAACACTGCCAAACCAAATATTTTCATGGGGGTCATCGGCATGGGTCACCACTAACTCAATCTGAATGCCGGCATCCAAAAGAGCCTTGATGCAGCCCACACCCACATTATGGTAAGCAAATACAAGCGCCCGAATTGGTGCCTTGGGTGTATTCAATGACTAAGGCCGTTCCAAAACAGTTTGAACTACATAGCGCGGGCGCTCACGCACTTGCTGATAGATGCGGCCAATGTATTCGCCTAAAAGACCGAGACCAAAGAGCATCACGCCAATTAAGAAGAAGGTCAAGGCAAACAGGGTAAACACACCTTCGACCTCCGAGCCCAGAACGAAGCGACGCACCAATAGTAGAGCGAAAAGGGTACCCGATCCCAGTGCGAGTAGCATGCCAAAAATAGAAAAGAGTTGCAGCGGCATCACCGAAAAGCCAGTAACCAAGTCAAAGTTCAGACGGATGAGTTGGTACAAGCTGTACTTGGATTCACCAGCAAAGCGCTCCTCGTGTTTCACCTCAATTTCGGTTGGGTTTGCTGCAAAGGTATAGGCGAGCGCCGGAATAAAGGTATTGCTTTCATTGCATTGGCGTACCAAATTCACAATGCGGCGACTGTAGCCGCGCAGCATGCAGCCTTGATCGGTCATGGTGATGCGCGTAATGCGTTGCCGTAAGTGATTCATTGCGCGCGATGCGGTTTTGCGAAACCAACTGTCTTGGCGATTGGAGCGGATCGTACCCACGTAATCGTGGCCTTTAATTAATTCTGCTGCAAGTAGGGCGATTTCTTCGGGCGGATTTTGCAAGTCTGCATCGAGGGTAATAATGGATTCGCCACGGGCGTACTCAAAACCAGCCATGATGGCCATGTGCTGACCAAAGTTGTTCTGAAATAACACAACGCGAGTGACGTCTGGACGCAAATCAAATTGGGCTGCCAAGATCCCCGCAGAGCGATCCTTGCTGCCATCGTTGACAAAAACAATTTCGTAGCGAAGATTTAATTTCGCTTGCAATTGGTCCATTGCGGGGTACAGGCGATCAAATAGGGCTTGGAGTCCCTCTTCCTCGTTGTATACCGGAATGACAATACTCAGTTGGGGTGCTGGCTGTAACGGGTTTGCAGTCATACCGCAATTTTGCCTGATGTCGACCCCGGGGTCTAATTTCAGTCAGTACCGCCAATAGAGCTAGGCCAGAGCAAGCTACCCCAGCTAGCTTTTACGGTATTTCGCTAAAAGACCCAGCAAGGCATTCACAATGCGCTCCACATCCGCATTACTCATACCCGGAAAGAGCGGCAAGGTCAGTATGGATTTACCGATGCGCGCTGCAATCGGTGTATTGCTGAGTTGATAACCCTTTTGCTGGTAAAGACTGAAGCCAGTAATAGCTGGATAGTGAACGCCGGTGCCGATGCCCTGTTCTTTTAAATCGGCCATGATGTGGGCGCGGTCAACCGTGAGTTGTTCCAGGGGTAATACGACCTGAAACATATGCCAGTTTGATCTGCAATCGCCATCCGATTGCACAGGAAGCTCCAGGCCAAGACCCTGTAAATTGGATTGCTTCAGGCCAGCGTGCAAGACCGTAAAGTAGTGCGCTGCTAATGCCGTGCGTTTTTCTTGAAACTCACGGATGTGTTTGAGTTGATGTAAACCAATCGCCGCGTTCACATCGGTCAAGTTATCTTTTCCGCCGAGCATGTCAACATCCATGCCATCCATACCGGTTCGAGTGAGGCCTTGCAGACGTAGCTTTTCTGCGAAACGCGCCTCTTCAAGATTATTGAAAACCAAACAACCTCCCTCGACGGTAGAGAGATTTTTATTTGCCTGAAAACTGAAACTCACCAGATCGCCAATGCTACCGATCCGTTGTCCTTTCCATTCCGAGCCAAAGGCTTGGGCCGCATCTTCAATCACCCGCAATCCATTCTCTTTCGCGAGGGCATAGAGTATGTCCATATTGACGGGTAGACCGGCCAGATAGACGGGCATGATTGCCCGTGTTTTAGTCGTAATCGCTGTGGGCACTTTATCCAGATCGATATTGCGCGTACGGGGGTCAATATCAACAAACACGGGCGTAGCACCAACGGAGAGAATCACGTTGGATGTCGCAACCCAGGAGATTGGCGTGGTAATCACCTCATCACCAGGACCGATGCCCGCTACTTGTAAGGCAATTTTCATGGTGGCAGTGCCGTTGGCAAAACAGCGCACCGGCCGATTGCCAAAATAGGCGCTCAGCGCCGCCTCGAATTCCGCCAATTTAGGACCAGAGGTAACCCAACCAGAGCGCAATACTTCCGCGACTGCTGCAATCGTGGCCTCATCAAAGCTGGGGCGCGTAAAGGGAATAAAGGGGAGTGATGTCGTGTCTGGCATGGGGTTCTGTGCGCTTATTAATCAGTCTAGCGTGGCAATGCCGGATTTACAACACCAGACGGATGTTTAACGATCATACGGCGCGAATCCCGGTCAACGATTTCCATCGGCAGTCCCAAGCGTTCAAGCTCGGCGTATTGTGAGGGCACCATGAGTGCATAGGCATTGGGCTGGGCTTTCCAACGCTCAATAAAATCATTCAAGGTAGGCGCCCAGCGCTCGGGTTCTTGATCTACGCCGAACTGCAGCTCATCTGGGAACTCCACCATGATCATGGTTCGACCTAAATAAAAGGGCAGGGTGTGATCCAAGATTCGGACGGAATAGATTGGCGCATCTGCTGGGATCACATGGCGTACCCGGCTGGCTAAGTCCACCCCGGACACAGCACGACCCAGTGTTTCGTGGCCGGTGCCTGCAACCATGCTGGTCAGATAAAAGCCAATCGCCAGACTGGCAATGCTGGTAATACCATTGCGCCTTGCTTGCCATGCTGCCACACTGCTAAAGAAAATCAAGACGACTAAAGCGACAGTAATCCATTGGGTGTATTCCGCATAGGCGGTGATCTCATCAGGCTGCGCTTGCACCCCAACAAAAGATAAAAAGAAGAAGCCAACAAAACCCACAAGGGCAAAGCATCCCGTTTGTAAGATCCAGCTTATTGGCAGGACATTGGTTTGACCTAACTGGCGATCCAAATACCGACCGACTAACATCGCTAGGGCTGGAAAAATCGGAATGATGTAGCCCGGCAATTTAGAGCGCGACACACTAAAAAAAGCAAAGATGATGACAAACCAGCACACCAGCATCCAGCCTACAGAAAAGTGCCCTTGCCGTGACTTCCATGCCTGCGCTACTGCGCCAGGCAGTTGAAATAAAAACGGTAAAAATCCAGCAACCAGTAGCGGAATGAAAAAGTAAACCGGCCCGGGGCGACGGTGGGTATCTTGGGTAAAGCGCTCGAAATGCTCGTGGATAAAAAAGAACTCAAAAAATTCGGGATGACGGATTGACATCACAATGAACCAGGGTGCAGTAATGGCGAAAAACAGCAATAGACCGCTGACGATGTGAAGCCGCTTCCAAATTCGCCAATCCCAAGCGCTAAGCGAATACGCAATCAATACTAGGGTAGGTAGCGCTGCCCCAATTAAGCCTTTGGATAGCGTTGCTAACGCCATAAACGTCCAGCAGAGCAACATCCAGCCGCGTGTGCCCGCAGTTGTTTTGCTCTCTTGAGCGAGGAGCAGTGCGCATAAGGCGGATGCTAAAAATGCCGATAAGGCCATGTCCAAGGAGTTCACATGGCCACTGATAATCCACATGGGGCTTGCGGCCAGGGCGACTGCTGCAATCCAGCCAGCGCGTGGGCCGTCAAGCCGAGTGCTGGTATAGCCAACAAAGAGGATAGTCAAAAAGCCAGTCAGGGCTCCCCACAAACGTGCCTGCCATTCACCAACGCCAAACCAATCAAATGCAATGACGGTTGCCCACAGTTGCAGCGGCGGCTTGAAAAAATATTTGTAGTCGTGGTAACGCGGACTGATCCAGTCGCCACTGACCAGCATTTCACGGGCAATCTCAGCGTACCGGCCTTCGTCGGATGGAATCAGGTGGCGGTAATCGAGGCTACCAAACCACACGAGGGCATACAGCGCCCCCACGATCAAAATCCCAACTGGAGTTAATAAGGCAGGGGTTTTGTTGATGGGGCCGAACATCGTTATTGGGGATCCAGTAATAAAGCTGCCATAGCCTGGCGACCTTCGCCCACCAAAATGTTGTATGTACGGCAGGCTGCCTGGGTATCCATAATTTCAAAGCCAATTTTGGCATTGATGAGGGCCCGCAACAAATCGGGGCGAGGAAAGCGCTGAACGGCCCCACTACCAAAAATCACCAGTTCTGGCTTGAGATCAGCTATTTGGGCAAAGTGACTGGGTTCAAGGGCCGCAAAGGAAGAGGCTTCCCATTGGCCAACTGCGCCGCTGGGCCCAACCAAGACCGCATGGCGGTATGGGACCCGGTTGACCTCAATGTAGTCCTTGCCGTAGCCAGTTATCGTATTGATGCCAAGGGGGGTATCAGAATGGAGTTTCACGTGTGCGCTCTGTCATAATTGAGTAAATTATAACTAGTCGCTTTTTTGCCTAGTTTTCAAGTACTTAACCCTTACTAATTTATCAGCATTTACAAAAACCACCGTGAAACCGATCCTAAAGTCTGAAAAGCTAAATGACGTTTGTTATGACATTCGTGGACCCGTCCTTGAGCTTGCTCAGCGCATGGAAGAAGAGGGTCACAAAATCATCAAATTAAACATCGGTAATGTGGGTGTGTTTGGATTTGATCCCCCTGAAGAAATTCAGCTCGACATGATTCGAAATTTAAGTAACGCATCTGCTTATTCGGATTCCAAAGGCATTTTCGCGGCCCGCAAAGCAATCATGCAGTACTGCCAAGAAAAAGGCATTCAGGGTGTCACCTTGGATGACATTTATACCGGCAACGGCGTCTCGGAATTAATCGTGCTTGCGATGAATGCATTGCTGAACAATGGTGATGAAGTTTTAGTTCCTGCGCCAGACTATCCCTTGTGGACAGCAGCCGTCAGTTTGTCGGGCGGTACCCCCATCCATTATTTGTGCGACGAATCAAAAGAGTGGGCGCCAGACTTAGCGGACTTGCGCTCCAAAATTACCCCGCGCACCAAAGCGATTGTGATGATTAATCCAAACAATCCAACGGGGGCGATTTATTCCAAAGCAGTACTGATGGAGCTTACGCAAATCGCGCGCGAGCACGGACTCATTCTCTTTGCCGATGAAATCTACGACAAGATGCTCTACGACGAGGAAAAGCACGTTTCCCTCGCCTCACTTTCCAGCGATGTCGTCATCATTACCTTTAATGGGCTATCTAAGAACTACCGCTCTTGCGGCTATCGCTCAGGCTGGATGGTGGTTTCGGGGGATAAGTCACGCATTAAGGATTACGTCGAGGGATTAAACATGTTGTCCTCGATGCGCCTGTGTGCCAACGTTCCTGGGCAGTACGCCATTCAAACGGCACTGGGCGGTTATCAAAGCATTGATGATCTGGTTGCCAAAGGAGGGCGCCTAGCTCGGCAACGTGACTTGGCTTGGGAATTGATTACCGCCATCCCGGGAGTGAGTTGTGTGAAGCCAAAATCGGCACTGTATCTGTTTCCTAAATTAGACCCAGAGATTTACCCGATTGAGGATGATCAGCAATTCATTGCCGACTTACTGCGCGAAGAAAAGGTATTGATGGTTCAGGGATCTGGATTTAATTGGGTGAAGCCAGATCACTTCCGCGTTGTTTTCTTACCCCACGAAGATGTGCTGAAAGATGCCATTGGCCGCTTTGCGCGTTTTCTGGAGCGTTATCGTCAAAAGCATGGCAAGACAACTGCCACTGCATCACTCGCTACAAAGGCATCATGAAGCCGATTCAAGTTGGACTATTAGGTATTGGGACTGTTGGTGGAGGCGTTTTCACGGTCCTCGAACGCAATCAAGATGAGATTCTGCGCCGTGCCGGTCGCGGCATTCGCATTCATACGGTCGCCGATCTCAATGTGGAGCGCGCAAAGGAGCTAGTACGTGATCGCGCACAGGTCGTTAGTGATGCCCGTGCAGTGATTGTTAATCCTGAGATTGATATCGTAGTTGAGCTGATTGGCGGTTATGGCGTTGCGAAGGATTTGGTGCTCGAGGCCATCGCCGCTGGTAAACATGTCGTAACAGCCAATAAAGCCTTAATTGCGGTACACGGCAATGAAATCTTTAAGGCAGCCCATGCGAAGGGCGTGATGGTTGCATTTGAAGCTGCGGTTGCCGGTGGCATTCCAATTATTAAAGCCTTGCGTGAAGGGCTTACTGCCAATCGCATCGAATGGATTGCCGGTATCATTAATGGCACGACTAATTTTATTTTGTCGGAGATGCGCGATAAAGGCTCTGATTTTGCAACGGTGCTAAAGGAGGCTCAGCGCTTGGGTTATGCCGAAGCCGATCCCACCTTTGATATTGAAGGCATTGATGCTGCCCATAAAGTCAGCATCATGAGCGCGATTGCATTTGGTATTCCGATGCAATTTGATAAAGCCTATGTAGAAGGCATCACGAAATTAGCGGCAACCGATATTAAATATGCGGAGCAGCTGGGTTATCGCATCAAGTTACTCGGCATTACCAAGAAAACCAAATCCGGTATTGAGCTGCGAGTCCATCCGACCTTGATACCCAGCAAGCGCTTGATCGCGAATGTAGAGGGCGCCATGAATGCGGTCCAGGTATTTGGTGATGCGGTTGGTACTACGCTTTACTACGGCAAAGGCGCCGGCTCGGAGCCAACCGCTTCGGCCGTAATTGCCGATTTAGTGGATGTCACGCGTTTAATGACGGCCGATCCCGAAAACCGAGTGCCGCATTTGGCATTCCAGCCCGATGCCGTGCGCGACACGGTTGTTTTGCCCATCGGTGAAATCACCACCAGCTACTACTTGCGTTTGCGGGTTGCGGATCAAGCTGGGGTGTTGGCAGACATCACAAAAATATTGGCATCGCATGGTGTTTCGATCGACGCACTCTTGCAAAAAGAAGCGAATGAGGGCGAGAGTCAAACTGACCTTGTCATGCTGACGCACGAAACCAAAGAAAAGAATATGTTGGCAGCGATTACCGATATTCAGGATCTGAAAACTGTTGTTGGCGAGATCGTTAAAATTCGCCTCGAAAATTTATCCTAAATCGCCATGCGTTATCAGTCGACCCGCGGCAATAGCCCAGAGCAATCATTCTTAGAAATTCTCTTGGGCGGCCTAGCTCCAGACGGCGGTCTTTATCTACCGATGGATTACCCGAAAGTAACGCCAGCCCAATTGGATTCCTGGCGTGGGCTTGCTTATGCGGATTTGGCGTTTGAAGTCTTGAGCTTGTATTGCCCCGACATACCAGAAGGCGATTTGCGCGCATTGGTGCGTAAAACCTATACTGCCGCCGTTTATAGCAACGGCCGCTCTGAAGATAAAGCGAGTGATATTACGCCGCTCCATTGGCTGGGCGAAGAGGGTGGTACGCGCATTGGTCTGTTGAGTTTGTCGAATGGCCCTACCTTGGCATTCAAAGACATGGCTATGCAGTTGTTGGGCAACTTATTTGAATATGCACTGCAACGTGCAGGTCAGCATCTCAATATCTTGGGCGCCACTTCGGGCGATACGGGTAGCGCCGCTGAATACGCCATGCGCGGTAAGGCAGGTGTTCGGGTATTTATGCTTTCCCCCAAAGGGAAGATGAGTGCCTTTCAGTCGGCGCAAATGTATTCCCTGCAAGATCCCAATATCTTTAATCTCGCAGTCGATGGTGTGTTTGATGATTGCCAAGATATTGTTAAGGCCGTCAGTAATGATCTGGCATATAAAGCCAAATACCAAATTGGTACAGTCAATTCGATTAATTGGGGGCGCGTTCTTGCGCAGGTGGTGTATTACTTTCAGGGCTATTTACTAGCGACGCAATCAAGCTCTGAAAAAGTATCCTTCACCGTACCCTCGGGTAATTTCGGTAATGTCTGTGCGGGGCACATTGCCCGCATGATGGGTTTGCCGATCGAGCGCTTAGTGGTCGCCACCAATGAAAATGATGTGCTCGATGAGTTTTTCCGAACGGGCGTATATCGTGCTCGCAAGTCTGCTGAGACCTTGCACACCTCGAGCCCATCAATGGACATCTCGAAAGCCAGTAATTTTGAGCGCTTTGTTTTTGATTTGCTTTCCCAAGACGGCAAGCGTACAGCTGCCCTCTTTAAGCAAGTCGAAGAAACCGGCGGCTTTGATTTATCGAATGACCCTGTTTACGCCACGATGCAGCAGTTTGGTTTTGCCTCGGGCCGAAGTACCCATGCCGATCGCTTGAAGACTATTCGGGATATCGATGGCAAGTATGGCGTGATGATTGATACCCATACGGCAGACGGCGTCAAAGTAGCGCGTGAGTATTTGCAGAAGGATATTCCGATGCTGGTGCTGGAGACCGCCTTACCGATTAAGTTCGAAGAAACGATTCAAGAGGCGCTTGGGCGTCCAGCCGAGTGCCCGCCGGCATTTAAAGACATCAAATCACTTTCCCAGCGCGTCGAATCGATTCCGGCAGACGTTGGCGTGGTGAAGCAATTTATTGCTCAGCACGTATCTTAGGCCTGTAATGACCAAGCCACCGATGTTGACGGCAGCGCAGGCACGCGAACAATTGCTCGCTCCAGCAGTTCCTGTCTCTGAAGTAGAGTCTGTCCCAATGCAAGCAGCCCTTGGACGCGTTTTGGCGAAAGATGTAGTGAGCTTGGTTGATGTCCCGCCGTTAGATAACACATCGATGGATGGCTATGCGATTCGGGTTGCCGATCTGGCGGCGCATTCTGGAGTGCTCAGAGTAGGACAGCGTATCCCAGCTGGTTCCATGGGCACAGAACTCCAGAGCGGGACAGCTGCCCGAATATTCACAGGGGCGCCCATACCCCAGGGTGCCGATGCGGTAGTGATGCAGGAAGATTGCACCATTGATCCCGCTAAGCCGGATGCTGTTTCGATAGCAACATCCCCCACAGTGGGACAGTGGATTCGTCGTCGGGGCGAAGATTTAACAACTGGTAAAACAGCCCTCACTGCGGGTACTTTCTTACGACCACAGGAGCTTGGCGTCGCTGCCTCTGCTGGCTTGACGCATCTAAACCGTGAAACGCAGAGTGCAAAGTAGCTGCATTTTTTACCGGCGATGAGCTATCGCTTCCCGGTGAGCCATTAAAGCCGGGCGGTATCTACAACTCGAACCGCGATACTTTACTGGCCTGCATTAAAGCCTTGGGCTGTGATGCGACTGACTTAGGCATCGTGCCAGATCGGCTCGATGCGACGCGCGCTGCTTTGCGTCAAGCAAGCCAAGATCATGATTTGATTATTACCTCTGGCGGGGTATCGGTTGGCGAAGAGGATCACATTAAGCCAGCCGTTAGCTGCGGAAGGTGAACTCAGATCTTATGGCAGATTGCCATTAAACCCGGTAAGCCCCTCGCATTTGGATCGGTACGCCGAGAATCCAACCCAGGGACATCAACTTGGTTTATCGGTTTGCCCGGTAACCCCGTTTCGAGCTTTGTAACATTCCTATTGTTCGTAAGACCATTCATTCTGAAGTTGCAGGGCCGCGAAGCAAATCAAACCCAATCGTATTTGATGCGCGCAGACTTTGATTGGCTAAAAGCTGATCGCCGCAATGAGTTCTTGCGCGTGAAAATCAATAATGAAGGCGGACTTGATTTGTACCCCAATCAAAGCTCAGGGGTGCTAACCAGTGCAGCATGGGGCGATGGTCTAGTAGACTGCCCGCCAAACCAGCCAATTCAAGCCGGTGATTTAGTAAAGTACATCCCATTTGATGCACTTCTCAAATAATCGGATTACGATTTAGCTATGAAATTACAACTACGCTACTTTGCCTCGATACGGGAAAGCCTCGGATTAGAGCAGGAGTCAATCGAACTGCCTGTGTCTGTGCGTACGATGGATGATTTGCGTGCCCATCTGCGATTGCGCGGCGATATTTGGTCTGAGGTCTTGGGTGATGGCAAGGTATTGCGCTGCGCTCTCAATCACCAGATGGTTAATCCATCCACTGATTTGGTAGATGGCGCTGAAGTGGCTTTTTTTCCGCCAGTCACGGGGGGTTAGATGTCTATTCGCATTCAGCAAGCCGATTTTGATCTGACTACCGAGATTGCAAACTTGCGCAAGGGCGATCTGCAGGTGGGTGCGATTACTTCGTTTGTAGGCACAGTGCGCGATATGAATGAAGGCAGTCAGGTCCAGGCGATGACCCTGGAGCACTATCCGGGAATGACAGAAAAAGCCCTAGAAGACATTGTTAATCAAGCAAAAGCACGCTGGGATATTCGGGATGCACTCGTGATTCACCGCATTGGGCCCTTGATGCCAGCAGACCAAATTGTCTTGGTGGCAGTGACGAGTGCGCACCGCGGTGAATCCTTTTTGGCCTGCGAGTTCATCATGGACTACCTCAAAACCGCAGCGCCATTTTGGAAGAAAGAAGATACGCCTGAGGGTGGGCGCTGGGTCGATGCCCGCGTTACCGATGATGCAGCTGCTACGCGCTGGAATCAAAAAAAGCGCGCTTCTTAGCCCGGGGTAGGCGTTTTAACTTCATTTCTGCTTTGGATGCTTCCGATCGGTCGGGGTGTTCTTGGGTGGCTAGCAGGGTGACAGGCAGCCTAGAGCGGGTATAGCGGGCCCCTGCACCGGTATTGTGGGCATTGAGGCGGTGTTCTAGCCGATTGGTAATCCCAGCGTATAAGCTGCCGTCAGCGCACTCTAAGAGGTAAACAAGCCAGGTCAAATCGGATTTATCCATTCATAAACGCTTGAAATTGGGGATATTGCCCTAATATTCTAATGAAAGAAGCCATACCGTCCGCCTAATGCAGTTCGGCTTGGCGCAATCCCCTTCAACAGGACGCAAAATGAGAATCGATAAATTAACGACTAAATTCCAAGAGGCCTTGAGCGATGCCCAAAGCTTGGCCGTTGGCAAAGACAACCAGTACATTGAGCCAGCCCATTTATTGCTGGCGATGCTCAAACAACAAGACAGCGGCGTACGTAGTCTATTGACGCGTGCTGGAGTCAATGTATCGAGCCTCGAAAAGGGTGCAGAGAAGATGATTGCGGCACTGCCAGAAGTGCAGGGTAGCGGCGAGGTTCAGGTTGGCCGTGATCTGGCGAATTGGCTCAATTTAACGGAGAAAGAAGCTAATAAGCGGGGTGATCAATTTATTGCGGGCGAGCTGTTTTTACTCGTCGTTGCAGACGACAAAGGTGAGCTTGGTAAGCTGGCGAGAGAATGTGGCCTGACGCGTAAAGCGCTCGAGGCAGCGATTGATTTAGTACGTGGCGGGGAGTCCGTCAATAGTGCCGATGCAGAAGGCCAGCGTGAAGCGTTGAAAAAGTACACCCTTGATTTGACCGAGTGTGCCCGCATGGGCAAGCTGGATCCGGTCATTGGTCGCGATGATGAAATTCGCCGCACCATTCAGATATTGCAGCGCCGTGGCAAAAACAACCCCGTGTTGATTGGTGAGCCTGGTGTTGGTAAGACCGCGATTGTCGAAGGCCTGGCTCAGCGCATCGTCAATGGCGAAGTTCCAGAAACCCTCAAGAATAAGCGTGTACTGGTACTGGATATGGCTCTCCTATTGGCTGGTGCAAAGTACCGCGGTGAATTCGAGGAGCGCCTCAAATCCGTTTTAAGCGATGTCGCTAAAGACGAGGGCCAAACGATTGTCTTTATCGATGAAATCCACACCATGGTTGGTGCTGGCAAAGGCGAAGGCGCCATGGATGCCGGCAATATGCTCAAGCCCGCCTTAGCGCGCGGTGAGTTGCATTGCATTGGCGCCACCACCCTTAGAGGAATACCGCAAGTACATTGAAAAAGATGCTGCTCTGGAGCGCCGCTTTCAGAAGGTGATGGTCGATGAGCCCAGTGTCGAGGCGACCATTGCGATCTTACGTGGCTTACAGGAGCGCTACGAGCTACACCATGGCATTGAGATAACCGACCCAGCGATTGTGGCGGCTGCCGAGTTATCGCATCGCTACATTACGGATCGATTCTTGCCAGACAAGGCGATTGATCTAATTGATGAGGCGGGTGCTCGCATTAAGATGGAACTGGACTCCAAACCAGAGGTCATGGATAAACTCGATCGCCGCTTGATTCAGCTCAAGATCGAACGGGAGGCTGTCAAAAAAGAGAAAGACGATGCCTCTAAAAAACGCCTGCAATTAATCGAAGATGAAATCAAGCGCTTGGGCGCCGAGTACGCTGATCTTGAAGAAATCTGGAAGACAGAGAAGGGCGCTGCCTTGGGCGCAGCCCATCTCAAAGAAGAGATTGAAAAAGTGAAGGCCGAAATCGTGAAGTTGCAACGCGATGGCAAGCTCGAGCAGGTTGCTGAGTTGCAGTACGGCAAATTACCTGAGCTGGAACAAAAACTCAAATCGGCCGCTGCTGCTGAGGCGAAGGATGGTAAAGCAGGAGTCACTAAAAATAAATTACTCCGTACCCAAGTGGGCGCGGAAGAGATTGCCGAAGTCGTTTCACGGGCAACGGGTATTCCGGTATCGAAAATGATGCAAGGTGAGCGCGATAAGCTTCTAAAAATGGAAGATCACTTGCATCAGCGTGTCGTGGGCCAAGAGGAAGCCATTCGGGCAGTGTCTGATGCAATCCGCCGCTCACGCGCTGGGCTCTCCGAAGAAAACAAGCCCTACGGCTCTTTTATGTTCCTTGGTCCTACGGGTGTTGGTAAGACGGAGTTGTGTAAAGCGTTGGCAGCTTTCTTATTCGATAGTCAAGATCGCTTAATTCGGATCGATATGAGTGAGTTTATGGAAAAGCACAGCGTTGCTCGTTTGATCGGCGCACCCCCAGGCTATGTGGGTTACGAAGAGGGAGGCTACCTTACGGAACAGGTTCGCCGCAAACCATATAGCGTGATTCTGTTTGATGAAATCGAAAAAGCCCATCCGGATGTCTTTAATGTTCTGCTGCAAGTACTCGATGATGGCCGCTTAACCGATGGTCAAGGGCGTACGGTCGATTTTAAAAATACCGTAATTGTGATGACTAGCAACATTGGTTCGCACTTGATTCAATCGATGACGGATAAAAATCAAGCGGAGATTAAGGAAGCGGTTTTTGGCGAACTGAAAACCCACTTCCGGCCGGAGTTTTTAAACCGCGTTGATGAGATTGTGGTGTTCCATGGGCTCGATAAAGCAAATATCGCGTCGATTGCTTCGATCCTGCTCAAAAACCTTGCTACGCGTTTAGCTAAGGTGGATATGCAACTGGAAGTGAGCGATGCTGCACTGAACAAAATTGCCGAAGTCGGCTTTGATCCCGTATTTGGGGCAAGGCCGCTCAAGCGAGCGATACAGCAGTACATCGAAAATCCCGTGTCCAAGATGATTTTGGAGGGGAAGTTTGGCCCCAATGACGTTGTGCCGGTCGATATTAATAAGGATGGCGATTTCAGCTTTACCCGCTTAGTGCATTAAAGCCATTCCGACTGGTCTGCGGAACGGGTAAACTCGGTACATGACTGTGACGCATGCTAGTGCGCGTGCCAGTGATGTCCGAGTGATTAGTTTGTTGAGCTTGGCACACGGCAGCTCGCATTTCTTTCACTTAATTTTGCCGCCACTTTTTCCGTGGCTCAAGGTAGAGTTCGCGCTCAGCTATGCAGAGCTCGGTCTCCTCATGTCGGTTTTCTTTGTAGTCTCTTGCATCGTGCAGGCAGCCTCTGGATTTTTAGTCGACCGCATCGGCGCTCGCCCAGTGCTCTTTGCCGGTGTTGGTTTGCTGGCCTTATCTGCCATTGTGCTCTCGCAAAGCAATGGTTATGGCCTGTTGATGCTGGGTGCAGTGATTGCAGGTTGTGGTAATGGGGTCTTTCATCCGGTTGATTACACCCTAATTAATCATAAGGTTTCAGTAAGCCGCTTGCCCTACGCTTATTCAGCCCATGGCGTTACTGGCTACTTAGGGTGGGCTGCAGCCCCCGTGTTTATGGCTGGAATAGCCGCACTTTCGGATTGGCGAATCGCACTGCTCTGCGCAGCGATCTTAGAGGCCCTCATATTATTGGTGCTTTGGTTCAATCGGGGTGATTTAATCGATGACGCTAAACATCGCCGTGCGAGTGCAATCAAAGCAGCAGAAGAGGCCAATCCTGGTCGCGCACCACAAGGAGCATTTGCATTTTTAAAACTGACCTCCGTTTGGTTGTGTTGGCTCTTCTTTTTCTTCAGCATGATTGCCATGGCAGGTATTCAGTCTTTTGCGCCTAGCGCACTGAATCAGCTCTACGGTATACCCGTAACCGCGGGTAACTTCTCGATCACCCTATTGGCTTTGGGTAGTGCCGCAGGAATGATTTTGGGCGGCGTCATGGCAGCTAAACTCAAAATGCCGGATCGCATTGTCAGCACTTGCTTATTTGTTTGCGCTGTCATTGGCCTCTTAATTGGAGCGGAGTGGGTAACTGCTGCACTCGTGCCAGGACTCTTTTTTATGATTGGCTTTGGTCTTGGCATCGCAGCGCCATCGCGCGACATGATGATTCGTTCTGCAACCCCGCAAGGGGTATCGGGCAGTGTGTATGGAATCGTCTACTCCGGCATTGATCTGGGTGCAGCGGTTGGCCCCTTGCTATTTGGAATCTTGCTTGATGCCGGCAAGCCTAATTCCCTTTTCCTTGGCGTTGCCTTTTTGCAGCTCCTATTGATTCTGACCGCAGTCAAAGTAGTGGCCTCCAATGCTAATGCGGCGATGCCAAAAACCCAGTAGCCTCTCTTTTCACGATACGAAACGCTGTTTTCATAGGCAAAATAGCTGCCATTGATTCCCTCTCCTAGGGCTTTCAGCCCATGGCAGATCATTTCATATTGCAATAAATATCAGCTAATCCATTGTATTTAATGGATTTTTATTTTCACTTCTTCAACGAATTTGCTATTGCTACGAATACAAGCTTGTCTATACTCTTATATAAGACATAAGACTTAGTCACGGCTTTGATTTCAAGTGGCCCAGTCAAGTTCACCGTTTTTTAGTCAATTGTTTTATATCCAAGGAGAGCAATATGGACAATCGCAAAGAAGAAGCAGCAAAGATTCAGAAAGACTGGGATACCAATCCACGCTGGCACGGCATCAAGCGTGGCTACACTGCAGATGACGTCGTGCGCTTACGCGGCTCACTGCGGATTGAGTACTCCTTGGCCAAGGCTGGCGCAGAGAAGTTGTGGAATCAAGTGAACAATGAAGCGTATGTCAATTGCTTGGGCGCGCTAACCGGCGGGCAAGCAATGCAACAGGTCAAAGCAGGTATTAAAGCCATTTACTTATCCGGTTGGCAGGTTGCTGCCGATGGTAATTCGTATGCGGCGATGTACCCCGATCAATCCTTATATCCAGTTGACTCCGTACCCAAGATGGTAGAGCGCATCAATAACTCATTTGAGCGTGCCGATCAAATTCAGTGGGCAAAAGGCATTAATCTTGGTGATAAGGGCTACATTGATTACTATGCGCCCATCGTTGCCGATGCAGAAGCCGGCTTTGGCGGCGTGTTAAACGCCTACGAGCTGAGTAAGGCATTAATTAAGCAGGGTGCTGCTGGCGTTCACTTCGAAGACCAACTGTCGTCCGTAAAAAAATGCGGCCACTTGGGTGGTAAGGTTCTCTTGCCCACTACTGAGTCAGTACAGAAACTGGTATCAGCGCGTTTGGCAGCTGACGTGATGGGCGTTCCAACAATTATTCTGGCACGTACCGATGCAGAGGCAGCGGACTTACTGACATCCGACTACGATGAAAACGATAAGCCATTTTTAACGGGCGAGCGCACTCCAGAAGGCTTCTATAAAACGCGTAAGGGCCTCGATCAGGCGATCTCGCGCGGCCTAGCTTATGCTGCTTACGCTGACATGGTGTGGTGTGAGACGGGTACGCCAGATTTGGATTTCGCGCGCAAGTTTGCGGAAGCGATTCGTGCCAAGTTCCCCGGCAAGATGCTCGCATACAACTGCTCACCGTCGTTCAATTGGAAGAAAAACCTCGATGATGCAACCATTGCTAAATTCCAGCGCGAGCTGGGTGCCATGGGTTACAAGTATCAATTTATTACCCTGGCTGGTATTCATTCGATGTGGTACAACATGTTCGACTTGGCGCAAGACTATTCCAAGCGCGGCATGACGGCCTATGTTGAGAAAGTTCAAGAGCCTGAGTTTGCAGCGCGCGATCGCGGCTACACCTTTGTTTCGCATCAGCAAGAAGTGGGTACAGGTTACTTTGATGACATCACTACCGTAATTCAGGGTGGTAAGTCTTCTGTAACTGCATTGACCGGTTCAACTGAAGAAGAGCAGTTCCACTAAGCAGCTTCGCCGCACATTAGCGGCTGCAGTACCACAGCGCCAAGTTTGCCCCAGAAGGGTGACTTTGGCGCTGTTTTCATATACATTGGCGCCATGGTCAATTGCGTTTTATGTACAGAAGAGGGCGGCACGCTGATTTGGCGCGGCGATGACTGTCGCGTTATTTTGGTGAATGATCCCGACTTGCCCGGCTTTTGCCGGGTGATCTGGAATCGGCACGTCGCTGAGATGAGCGAGCTGAGCTACGGTGAACGTGATTTATTAATGCACTTACTATTTGCGGTCGAGGACGCAGTGCGCTCTATCATGCAACCTAAAAAAATTAATTTAGCAGCGCTCGGCAATCAAGTGCCCCACATCCACTGGCATGTTATTCCACGATTTGAGGATGACGCTTTTTTCCCTGGATCGGCTTGGTCCAATCGCCTGCGAGAGACAGCCGATGCCGCTTTAAAAATTCGCCGTCAGCAGGCCTTAGAGTTACCCCAGGCGATCCGCGCTGCGATTGCCACGCTGTCGTAAATTAAATCAATTGTTTTAAGGCCAGTAAGTATTTTTCAGGGCTTAGTTGGCCGCCATCCCTTTGGGATTCCCATAAGACCTGACCGAGGCACTCCATGATGCGGTGCTGTGCTTCATGCTCAGAATCCAGTCGCTGCGCAAGTACGTTGGCAATATGCCGAATGCCCGGTGGTTGATCGATTGAGATCTGCTCGCTAATCGATAAGTGCATCGATAGGTGTAGGAAGGGATTCGTTTCGCCACGCTCGGGGGTGTAATCTTGACTCAGTGCCGCTTCGCTATCACCAAGTACAGCATGGTACTCGGGGTGCTGCTCCATCCATTGACCCGCCAGCATCTCAAGTGGGGTCAAAATAGAATTAGCTTGCTTCTTCTGCCAGGTGTCGCAAAAGAAACGCCGGACTTCCTCTCGGCTTGGATTAAACAGCGCCACGAATTTGCCCTTTCCCCGTTTTTTGCCGGTAGCCACACAGTGGCTCAACAATGCATTGGGCACATTCGGGTGATCGTGCCTTACAAACATAGCGCCCATGCAAAATAAGCCAGTGATGCGCATCGAGCAGATATTCCTTTGGAATGCGTTTAAGGAGCTGCTGCTCGACTTTCAGCACATCTTTTCCAGGGGCAAGGCCGGTGCGATTCGATACCCTGAAGATATGGGTGTCGACCGCCATGGTGGGCTCCCCAAACGCCGTATTTAAAATAACATTCGCTGTTTTTCGACCTACTCCTGGCAGGGCTTCGAGTGCTTCACGGGTGCGAGGGACTTCGCCACCATGCCGCTCTAGTAAGAGGCGGCAGGTTTCTTGCAGGTGCTTTCCTTTGGTGCGAAAGAGGCCGATGTGCTCGATGAAGGGCCGAACACCATCTTCACCTAAAGCCAGTAATGCAGCAGGTGTGTTGGCGATCTTAAATAACTGACGAGTTCCTTTATTGACGGATATGTCGGTTGCCTGCGCCGAGAGCAGTACCGCAACCAGCAATTCAAAAGGGGAACTGTACTCGAGCTCGGTTTCTGGATTGGGATTATTTGCTTTCAGTTGAGCAAAAAAAGCATTGCGCTGTTCGAGATTCATTTCGTATTATTTTTTATCTGCAGCTAACTTTGCGCGCTCAATGGCTGCCGCAATAATCGCGCGTTTGCGTTCGTTCTCTTGCGCTTGCTCTACTGATTGGCTGCCACTACCAACGGTCTCATTGAGTGCCTTAAGCTTAGCCTCGGCTTTTTTAGATAGGCGGAGATTATTATCGCGCTCTTCACGTTCCAGGCGATCTTCACGCCCGTGGTAGCGTGCCCGGGATAGAGCGGCCTGCTCAGCCGACCACGCATCCCAACCAGTTCGATTTTCTGTCACCGAAACCATACTGATGCAATCAACCGGGCAGGGCGGTACGCAGAGATCGCAGCCCGTGCACCACTCGGTCAGCACAACATGCATTTGTTTGGATGCGCCCACAATCGCATCGACTGGACAGGCTTGTATGCAGAGGGTGCAACCAATACAGGTTTTGGGATCAATCAGGGCTACTGGACGTGGTCGCTCGATACCGCACTCGGGCTCCAGTTGAAGACGGGGCGGCAGTTGCCGGCCAGACATCACCAAAATAGAACTTAGACGCTTTATTCCTTCTGCGCCTCCAGGAGGGCAGCGATTCGGTAGGGCTCCCTCATCGGCCATTGCCGCCGCATAGGATCGGCAGTCAGGATAACCGCACTTCGTGCATTGGGTTTGAGGTAGCACGTCATCGAGTTGATTACACAGTTCAACTGAATTCATGCAGTGCCTTTAAGCAGTCGGCAAGCCCTGCAGACTTAGTCACTACCGAGGGTCTCTTTAATGGCCCTCTTTTTTGACTTACTCGGAGTTTCGTGATGCGCGCGTATGAAATCTGCAATGCGGGGATAAACCTTATCACGCCAGCGGCGACCTGAAAAAATGCCATAGTGACCAGCACCAAGGACTTCGTAATGGTCCTTGCGTTCTGCAGGAATGCCTTTACACAATTTATGCGCAGCACGCGTTTGACCGCTGCCAGAAATATCGTCAAGTTCACCTTCGATGGTAAGAAGTGCCACATCGGTAATGTCATGGGGCTTCACTAACTTACCAGAGACTTTCCAGGTACCACTGGGTAGAGCATGATCCTGAAATACAGTTTTGATGGTGTCTAAGTAGTACTTGGCATCCATATCTAAGACCGCGTTGTATTCATCATAAAAACGAATATGGGCTTTGGCGTCGAGCTCATCGCCGCGTACTAAATTTTGGAAGTAATCCCAATGCGATTGCATGTGATTTTGGGGGTTCATGGCAATAAAACCACTGTGTTGCAAAAATCCAGGGTAGACCTGACGGCCAGCCCCAGCATGGGGTGGAGGCACATCGTAAATCACATGGCTTTCGAACCATTCGTAGGATTTTTTATCGGCAAGCGAGTTCACCGCGGTGGGTGATTTACGTGCGTCGATCGGACCGCCCATCATGATCATCGAGGCAGGTGTTTCTTCGCCATTCGATGCCATCAGAGAGATCGCGCCTAAGGTTGGTACCGTAGGCTGGCAAACAGAGATAACGTGGAGATCTTTTGGGCCGATGGTGCGGATAAATTCTTGAATGTAGTGAACATAATCATCAAGCCCAAATTCACCTTGCCCAACTGGGACGGTACGCGCATCCAGCCAATCGGTAATGTAGACTTTGTGATCTTGCAAGAGGGTACGGATGGTGTCGCGTAATAGGGTTGAATGGTGACCTGACAGAGGAGCAACCACCAACACTACTGGATCTTGTTTGAGTTTCTTGATAACTTCAACGTCATCCGAATAGCGCTTAAACCGAATCAAATTGCAGAACGGTTTTTCGAGCGTTGTGATTTCATGAATGGCAACGTCCCGTCCATGTGCCTTTACAGCACGGATTCCAAATTCTGGTTTTTTGTAGTCTTTGCCGAGTCGGTACAGTAATTCATAGCTTGCGGCGATGCGTTCTGCCCCGGGCATTTTTGATAATGGATTGGATGCGTTGATAAACGTCTCTGATGCTGTTTGCGCCCACGAGCTTAATGGCTGAAGCAAGGCTTTTTGGAACTCGTACAGTTGATATAGCATGACGCCTCCTAGAAGTTCAGTGTAACCGCCTTTACGCTAAGACGCGGGCAATTGCCTTGGCTACACGATCAATATTCTTGGTATTGAGGGCTGCAACGCAAATGCGACCGGTGGACAGAGCAAAAATACTATCTTCTTTTTGCAGGCGTGCCACTTGTTCTGCAGTAAGTCCCGAATAGGAGAACATGCCACGTTGCGACTCGATAAAACCAAAATCCTGTTTTGCCCCGTTGGCGGCCAAGCGGACAACGAGTTCATGGCGCATGGTTTTAATGCGATCACGCATGTATGCGAGCTCGTCTTCCCACTGCTGACGTAGGCTGGGATTATTGAGCACTGCAGCCACAATTGCGCCACCATGGGTTGGTGGGTTGGAGTAATTCGTGCGAATCACACGCTTGAGTTGCGAGAGTACGCGTGCAGACTCATCTCGGTTTTGGGTCACGATGGATAGAGCGCCTACACGCTCGCCATACAGGGAAAATGATTTTGAAAAGGAGCTGGATACAAAAAAGGACATGCCCGATTCTGCAAATAGGCGTGCAGCAAGTCCATCCTCTTCAATTCCTTGAGCAAAACCTTGATACGCCATATCTAAAAATGGAATGAGGTCGCGCTCACGGCAGATCTCAATTACCTTAAGCCACTGTTCTTTACTCAAGTCAGCACCGGTGGGGTTATGGCAGCAGACATGCAGTACAACCAAAGTCCGCTTTGGAAAAGACTCGAGGGATTTGGCCATTCCAGCAAAATCAACTCCGCGTGTTTTGCTATCAAAGTAGGTGTATTCGAGTACTTCGTAACCGGCGGCTTCAAAAACGCCGCGGTGGTTTTCCCAGCTGGGATTACTAATGGCTGCCGGTACGTTTGGTTCAATGCGCCGCACAAAGTCGCCGCCGACGCGTAAAGCACCTGTACCCCCAAGGCACTCTGCAGTAACAACGCGACCATCCTTAATTAATGGCGAGTCTTCGCCGAAGAGGAGCTTTTGAACGCCCATGTTGTAGGGGCTTGGACCCTCAATCGGGATGTAGCTCCGCGGGGATTGTTTGGCAACGATTTCTTTTTCAGCCTCAATCACCGCCTTGAGTAAAGGCACCTTGCCCTCATCGGTGTAGTAAACACCAACCCCTAAATTCACCTTTTCTGGATTTTGGTCGGCCACATAAGCCTCGGTTAGGCCAAAAATGGGGTCTTTGGGGGCAAGTTGTACTGAGGAAAACAGGTTCATGGGGTAGTGGGCGTCTGTAAATGGTTGAAAAGAAGGCGTGATCTCAAAGAATTGGGGATTTTTAGAGGAATGGCTGACGATCTTTAGATAAAAACGGCAAAATCAACGTTTATGTGAAATTCTCTGTGAAATTGTTTGCAGATGAAATGATAGCCGAGATGCCCCCAAAGTCGCCAAAATCAAGCCCCAAAGCCATGCCCGCGAGCCCCGAGCTAGAGCGCTTGCAGACCAGCCTGCCTGAGGGCCTAGATCCCGCCAAGTTTGTACGTTTTCCGGACTCGCCATTTGAGCTCTATCAGCCCTTTCCTCCTGCAGGGGATCAGCCGCAAGCCATTGATCTCTTGGTCGCCGGAATTGAGGACGGCCTATCCTTTCAAACTCTATTGGGGGTTACGGGATCGGGCAAAACCTACACCATGGCCAATGTAATTGCGCGCATGGGTCGGCCTGCCATCGTCTTTGCGCCAAATAAAACCTTAGCTGCGCAGTTGTACAGCGAATTCCGGGAGTTTTTTCCGCGCAATGCAGTCGAATACTTCGTGAGCTATTACGACTATTACCAGCCAGAAGCCTACGTGCCACATCGCGATCTGTTTATTGAAAAGGATTCGGCCATCAATGAACACATTGAGCAGATGCGCTTATCTGCTACCAAAAGTTTATTGGAGCGCCGTGATGTTGTGATTGTGGCGTCGGTCTCGGCGATTTACGGTATCGGCAATCCAGGGGATTACCACAGCATGGTGATGACTCTGCGACCTGGCGACAAGATGAGTCAGCGCGATATTGTGACGCGTTTAATTGCGATGCAATACGATCGCAATGAAATGGATTTTCAGCGGGGCGTATTTCGCGTGCGCGGCGACACCATCGATATTTTTCCTGCGGAACACAATGAGCTCGCGGTTCGGGTTGAGTTATTTGATGATGTGATTGAAAGCCTGCAATTTTTTGATCCCTTAACGGGCCGCATTAAACAAAAGATCCCCCGCTTTACGGTTTACCCCAGCTCGCATTACGTCACCCCTCGCGAAACCGTGCTCAATGCAATTGAGACCATCAAAACTGAATTACGCGATCGCTTAGCTGAGTTTGTGAAGGATGGCAAGCTAGTAGAAGCCCAGCGCTTAGAGCAGCGCACGCGCTTTGACCTTGAAATGCTGAATGAATTGGGCTTTTGCAAAGGCATTGAAAACTACTCGCGCCATTTGTCGGGTGCAAAACCAGGCGAGTCGCCCCCGACCTTAGTCGACTATCTACCTCAAGATGCGTTGATGTTCTTGGATGAGAGTCACGTGATGATTGGGCAGTTAAATGCCATGTACAACGGCGATCGGTCACGCAAACAAACGCTAGTAGACTTTGGCTTTCGTCTGCCATCGGCACTCGATAACCGGCCGCTGAAGTTCCCCGAGTTTGAAACCAAAATGCGGCAAGCCATTTTTGTTTCGGCTACGCCAGCTGACTATGAAGCCAGTAAAACAGGCCAGGTGGTTGAGCAAGTAGCCCGGCCAACCGGTCTCGTGGACCCGCAAATTCAGGTATTGCCCGCGAGTTCGCAAGTGGATGATTTACTCAACCAAATTCATGAGCGTGTGAAGGTGCATGAGCGCGTCTTGGTTACCGTACTAACGAAGCGAATGGCCGAGCAACTCACGGACTTTTTATCCGACAACGGCGTTAAGGTGCGCTACGTGCATTCGGATATTGATACGGTCGAGCGCGTCGAAATCATCCGCGACTTACGGCTCGGCGCATTTGATGTCCTGGTTGGGATTAACCTGCTGCGAGAGGGTCTCGATATTCCCGAGGTGTCGTTGGTTGCTATTTTGGATGCCGATAAGGAAGGCTTTTTACGCTCGGAACGCAGCCTGATTCAAACGATTGGCAGGGCAGCACGCAATATGAATGGCAAGGCAATCTTGTACGCCGATCGCATTACCGATTCGATGCGCCGCGCCATTGACGAGACCGAACGCCGTCGCACCAAGCAAATCACCTTTAATACAGAGCATGGTATTGAGCCACGCGGGGTAACTAAGCGCATTAAAGACATCATCGATGGGGTTTACGACGTTAAAGAGAAGCGCTCCGAGTTTGTGGCCGCAGAAGAGCAGGCCCACTATGCTGGATTAAGTGAGCGGGCGCTCTCGGCAGAAATCAAGCGCCTCGAGAAGCAAATGAACGCCGAGGCCAAGAATCTGGAGTTTGAAAAGGCAGCTGCGACCCGCGATCGCCTCAGTAAGGTCAAAGAAATGGCCTTTGGAGCCTTATCCCAGGATGCCCTATAGCCAAAATGGGTAGTACCCGAGCAAATTAGTCGGGTATCTGTTATTCTTGACCATAACGGTTGGGTATTACCCGCCCGACTGTGCGCTGTCCATAACAATCCATTACCAAGGTGCCATATGAGACTTACAACAAAAGGTCGTTTTGCAGTAACCGCCATGATTGATTTGGCGCTACGGGAGGCCCATGGCCCCGTAACCCTAGCCGGAATTAGCCAAAGGCAACACATTTCACTCTCTTACCTTGAGCAGCTGTTCGGTAAGTTGCGCCGCTTTAACATCGTTGAGAGTACGCGCGGCCCAGGCGGCGGTTATACCCTAGCGCGCAAGCCCGAAGAGGTTAGCGTGGCCGATATTATTGTTGCGGTGGACGAGCCCTTGGATGCAACCCAGTGTGGCGGTAAAGGCAATTGCCACGGTGATGATGAGCAACATGGTCGCTGCATGACGCACGATTTGTGGGCTAATCTCAATACGCGCATGGTGGAATACCTTGCATCGGTATCGTTGCGTGATTTAGTGGCCCAGCAAGCTGGTCGAGGTCAAGTCATTCACGATTTACGCGAGCGAAAAGTCAAGGCTGAGCCGATAAAATTAATGAAAGCGGCCCCAGTAGCGCTTGCTAAAAAAGAGACTAGCACAGCAGCCAAACCCCATTTAGTCAATTCCGTTTTTAACCTTGCCCGGCAAAGTTAAGTTTCATTATTCAATTGCTCACTATCAAAGACTTTATTTATGAACGCACCTGAAACCAAAGCCATCCAGCCCGTATCGCTGTTTAGCCCTAAGCATTTTCCAGTCTATATGGACTACTCTGCTACTACGCCGATTGACCCGCGCGTGGTCGACAAGATGATTCCTTATCTACGCGAGCAGTTTGGTAATGCAGCTTCGCGTAGCCATGCCTTTGGCTGGGCTGCAGAAGAGGCTGTTGAAGAGGCGCGCAACGAGGTAGCGAAATTGGTACACGCTGATCCCCGCGAGATTGTGTGGACCAGCGGCGCAACCGAGAGCATTAATTTGGCAGTGAAGGGCGCAGCGCACTTTTATCAAGAAAAGGGCAAGCACCTCATCACCATTAAAACCGAGCACAAGGCAACCCTTGATACCTGCCGTGAACTCGAGCGGGAAGGGTTTGAAGTAACCTACCTGGATGTATTGCCCAATGGTCTGATTGATTTTGACGTGCTACAGGCAGCCATCCGCCCCGATACGATTTTGGTCTCCGTGATGTACGTCAATAACGAGATTGGCGTAATTCAAGATATTCCTCGCATTGGCGAGCTTACCCGCTCAAAGGGCATCATCCTGCACGTTGATGCAGCCCAAGCCACCGGCAAGATTGAAATTGACTTGGAAAAAATCAAAGTGGATTTGATGAGTTTTTCTGCACACAAATCCTATGGACCGAAAGGGATCGGCGCTTTGTTTGTGCGTCGCAAGCCCCGCATCCGCATTGAAGCGCAAATTCATGGCGGCGGTCATGAGCGCGGCATGCGCTCTGGAACATTACCAGTGCATCAAATTGTCGGCATGGGTGAGGCATTTAAATTTGCCCGCCTCGATATGATTGAAGAGAACAAACGCATTCGTGCCTTGCGCGATCGCCTCTTAAGTGGCCTGCAGGATATTGAAGAGGTCTATGTCAATGGTGATATGGATCAACGCGTGGCACACAACCTCAACATTAGCTTTAATTACGTTGAAGGCGAATCGATGTTGATGGCTTTGAAAGACATCGCGATTTCATCGGGATCGGCATGTACTTCTGCATCCTTGGAGCCATCCTATGTATTGCGCGCTTTAGGTCGCAATGATGAACTGGCACACAGCTCCATTCGCTTTACCATTGGCCGCTTTACTACCGAAGAGGAAGTAGACTTTACGGTGCAATTGGTCAAAGAAAAGATCGCCAAGCTTCGCGAATTGTCTCCTTTATGGGAGATGTTCAAAGACGGCATTGATTTGAGTACGATTCAGTGGGCTGCCCACTAAGCAGATTAAGACAGTAGGAGAAAGAACCATGGCATATAGCGATAAAGTAATTGATCATTATGAAAACCCCCGTAACGTGGGTTCATTTGCAAAAACCGATGACAACGTCGGCACCGGCATGGTGGGCGCGCCTGCCTGCGGCGACGTGATGAAATTGCAAATTCGGGTGAATGAGCAGGGCATCATTGAGGATGCGAAGTTCAAAACCTACGGATGTGGATCAGCGATTGCATCCTCCTCGCTTGTAACCGAGTGGGTTAAAGGCAAAACACTGGATCAAGCCCTTGAGATTAAAAACTCTTTAATAGCTGAAGAGTTGGCCTTGCCACCGGTTAAAATCCATTGCTCCATCTTGGCCGAAGATGCCATCAAGGCAGCAGTTCAAGATTACAAAGAGAAGCACCCTGGCAATTAAGTTGATCTGCACTTAGGAATCCTTTATGGCAATTACACTCACTCAAAAAGCCGCTGCACACGTCAATCGCAACCTGCAGAAGCGTGGCAAAGGCTGCGGCTTGCGTCTGGGCGTGCGCACGACCGGCTGTTCTGGCTTAGCCTATCAGTTGGAATATGTGGACGATGCCGCCCCGGAAGATCAGATGTTTGAATCCAATGGGGTAAAGATTTTTGTTGATCCTAAAAGCTTGGCATACCTTGATGGCACCGAACTCGACTTTGTGCGGGAAGGCCTAAATGAGGGTTTTAAGTTCCAGAATCCAAACATGAAGGACGAGTGTGGTTGTGGCGAATCATTCCGCGTCTGAGAATTACTTTCAATTTTTTGGTTTAAGTCCGCAATTCAGTTTGGATCTAGCGCAGCTGGATCAAGCTTACCTAGCAATCCAAAAAGAGGTTCACCCCGATCGCCACACCCAAGGGAGCGAGAGTGAGCAGCGGATTGCAATGCAAATGGCTACCTTAGCCAATACGGCGCACCAAACTTTAAAGCACCCGATTCAGCGTGGCCTCTATCTCTGCAAACTGCATGGCGTTGAGGCTAACTTAGAAACCAATACAGCCATGCCAACTGCATTCCTTTTGCAGCAGATGGCCTGGCGTGATAGTTTGGATGAAAATGCAGATGATTTTGCTGCGCTCGATGCATTGGCGATTGAAGTGGACTCGGCATATAAGGCTGCCTTAGTCGAATTGGCGGAAGCAATGGATCGGACGCATAATTACCAGCGGGCAGCCGAATTGCTTCGTGGCCTTTTGTTTATCGATAAATTTGCTACTGAATTAGATGACGCCATTGCGGCACTTGCTTGAGTTAATGATCAATGGCTTTATTACAAATTTCTGAACCCGGAATGTCGCTTGCACCGCACCAGCGGCGCATTGCGATTGGTATCGATCTCGGTACCACCAACTCCTTGGTTGCAGTGGTGCGCGACGCCCTGCCAAAAGTCTTGGCCGATGAGCAAGGGCGCGAATTGCTTCCATCGGTTGTGCGCTATTTACCAAATGGTCGAACCCAAGCTGGATTTGAGGCGCTCGAGAGCGTAGTCAGTGATCCAAAGAATACGATTGTTTCAGTTAAGCGCTTTATGGGCCGTGGCCTCGGTGATGTAGATCATTTGGAAAACGCCCCATACGACTTTGTCGATCAGCCGGGTATGCTCAAGTTGCGCACGGTTGCGGGTGACAAGAGCCCCATCGAAGTGTCTGCTGAAATTTTGGCGCGCCTGCGGCAGTTGGCTGAAGATTCGGTGAACGATGACATTGTTGGTGCTGTGATTACAGTCCCAGCCTACTTTGATGATGCGCAGCGACAGGCCACGAAAGATGCTGCCAAGTTAGCAGGAGTCGAAGTTCTGCGCTTGCTCAATGAACCCACTGCAGCAGCCATTGCCTATGGACTCGATAACGCATCCGAAGGTCTTTATGCGGTTTATGACCTCGGTGGCGGCACCTTTGATATCTCGATTTTGCGGATGAGCAAAGGCGTCTTTGAAGTTCTATCTACTGGCGGCGATTCGGCATTGGGCGGCGATGACTTTGATCATCGCCTTTACTGCTGGGTCATTGAACAGGCGAAATTACCCCCGATATCCATACAAGACCATCGCGCATTATTGATGGCCTGTAAAACAGCAAAAGAACAGCTAAGCCATAATCCCCTGGCGCGCGTACATCAAACCTTGAGTGATGGCACTGTGGTGAATGTGGGCGTTAGTCAGGCGCAATTTTTTGAGATGACGCAAAACTTGGTCGCCAAAACATTAGCGGCAGTACGCAAGGCTTTGCGTGACTCTGGGCTTAAGGCTGACGAAATCAAAGGCGTCGTGATGGTGGGTGGCGCAACGCGCATGCCGCATGTGCAGCGCGCAGTAGGTGAGCTTTTTGGTACGGCCCCATTAAACAACCTGAATCCCGATCAAGTGGTTGCCATGGGCGCTGCAATGCAGGCTGACTTGCTCGCCGGAAACCAAGGTAAAAATGAAGAGTGGCTGTTACTCGACGTGATTCCACTCTCCCTTGGTATTGAGACCATGGGCGGCTTAGTGGAAAAGATTATTCCGCGCAATACACCCATTCCGGTGGCACGCGCACAAGAATTCACGACCTTTAAGGATGGCCAAACTGCTTTAGCCTTGCACGTGGTTCAAGGTGAACGCGAAACCTCAGCCGATTGTCGATCGCTGGGCAAGTTCGAGTTACGGGGTATACCTGCTATGGTGGCTGGCGCTGCTCGCATTCGGGTGACCTTTCAGGTGGACGCCGACGGCTTGTTATCGGTGCGCGCTACCGAGCAGGGCTCGGGTGTTGAGGCCTCGATCGATATTAAGCCATCCTATGGTTTGAGCGATGCCGAGATTACACGCATGCTGCAAGATGGCTTTGCTTCTGCTCAGGTGGACTTAAAGGCTAGGGCCTTACGCGAAGAGCAGGTCTCGGCCCGCCGCTTATTGGATGCCGTTCAGGCGGCCTTATCGGCGGATGGGGATTTATTGGATGGCGCTGAGCGTGCGGCAGTAGATCAGGAGATGAAGGTATTGCAAGGCATTTTAGAGGCTGAAGAAAATAGCGACGTGTTACGACGCGCGGTTGATCATGCTGCTAAAGCCACGGATGATTTTGCACAAAAACGAATGAATGCCAGCATACAAAAAGCGCTGACTGGTAAAAGTGTTTCTGAAATTTAATTAAACGATTGAGATTAAGCAATGACCCAAATTGTGATTCTGCCCCACAGCGAATATTGTCCCGAGGGCTCAGTGCTTGAAGTTACTCCTGGCACCAGCATCTGCGAGGCCTTACTGGAAAACGATATTCCGATTGAGCATGCCTGTGACATGGTGTGTGCCTGCACAACCTGCCACGTGATTGTGCGCGAAGGCTTTAATAGCCTGAATGAGCCCGATGAAAATGAGGAAGACTTATTGGATCGTGCTTGGGGTTTAAACCCCTTATCGAGGCTTTCATGTCAGGCGATTGTGGCGAAAGAGGATTTGGTGGTTGAGATCCCCAAATATTCAATCAATCATGCCAAAGAAAATCACTAGCCTTACTCTTGCCCTACCGACTTAGGGTTGCTTCTTGATGGCACTGAGGAATTGGTCTTTAATGGCGCTGGTAATGTTTTGCCTGCTATGACGTCTGCGTTCCAATAAGCCGACTTTTCGGTATATGGTCTTACCGGGCAGCACCTGAATACGAGCCCGTTGATCCTTCTTCCAGTCTAAATTAGCCAACTGAGGGATGATGGAATAGCCAAGACCTTGCCTTACCAGTTCAATAATTGCTTCCACGGAATTGATTTCCATTCCTTCATTGACCATCAATTTATTAACTTTAATGGTTTGATCCACCAAGTATCCAGTCCAGGTTTTTCGTTCAAACCGAATAAAGGGAAGGTTGGCTGGAATGAGTTCCCCGGTTTTTTTGGAGCCGATTCCTTTGGAGCTGCTAAGCGGCAGAATAAGAACCATCGGCTCTTTGTATAGCTCGGTCCACAGAGCGCTCTGCGGTAATGGAAATGGTGACTCCGTAACAATAGCTGCATCGAGCTTGCCTTCCAGTACTTGTTCCAGAAAGTCGCTGGATAAACCCGCCATTAATTTAATTTCTAATTCAGGGTAATTGCGTTTTAGTTCATTTAAGGCTTTGCCAAAATGGCCCATCAAACTCGATACCAGGGCACCGAGGACGATGGTGCCGCTAAGTTCGGTTTTGAAGCCGGCGCCCAATGCTTCATAGCGCGCGATGATCTCTTGGATTGGCTGAATCAATGCGCGCCCTTGGTTGTTGAGTACGAGGGAGCGTTTATTTCGGTCAAATAGCTCAACCCCGATTTCTTCCTCTAAATGCTGCAATTGCTGGCCAGCAGCGGCAGCAGTAAGGCCAATTTCGCGAGCAGCTGCCGCCACGCTGCCATGGCGGGTAATGGAGATGAAATTTTTAAGTATGCGGATACTGGACATGGGCTGTATTATAGTAAAAAAATACTTTATCTCGATAAAAAATCTATTCGATTTAATTTTTACTATACCCCGATATAATTTGCCTATGTCTGAAACCAATCTTAAAGTCAAAGTCTGGCGCGGAGCCGAACAAGGTGAGTTTGTTGAGTACCTGGTCCCGCGCAACTCCAATCAAACCGTTTTGGATGTAGTGACCTACATCCAGCGAAAACTCGACCCCACTCTCAGCTATCGATTTGCTTGCCGTGTGGGCATGTGTGGTTCGTGCGCGATGACGGTCAATGGAGTAGCACGCTGGACTTGCCGTACCCACGTTGCAAAGATTGTGGAAGGTGATGCACTCGAGATTGCGCCACTGAATAATTTGCCCGTCATTAAAGACCTTGCAACCGATATGCGTGAGTTCTTTAATAAGTGGAAAGGGGCAGTTGGGTTTTTCAAGGGCGAGCAAACGCGCCACGATGATTTTGCAATCGTCAAACCCGATTCTGAGGAGCGCCAACTAGCCAATGCGGGTATTGAATGCATTGGTTGTGCCGTATGTTATGCATCGTGTGATGTGGTGGCCAGTCGTTCCGATTATTTAGGGCCCGCGGCACTCAATCGTGCTTGGACCCTGACCAACGACGTACGGGATACGCAACAATTAGATCGATTACGTGCGGTAGCCGGTGATGCGGGTTGCCATACCTGCCATACCCATGGCAGCTGCACGGAGCGCTGCCCGAAGCAGCTAGAACCGACCGCTGGTATTTCGGGATTGAAAAAGCTAGTGGCTAGGGCTGCTGTGCGTGGTACGAAGTGGGGTAAGTTGTGAGTTTGGCTATTAGCAATACCGCGCTGTTACAAGCTAGACTCTGGTATGCCCAGCGCATCAGTGCTATGGCGCTCGGTTTATGTGTGGCCATTCATTTATTCATTATGTTTTACGCCATCCGTGGCGGTCTTACTGCAGGCGAAATCCTAGGCCGCACTCAGGGAAATTGGTTATTTGCTATTTTTTATGAAGTATTTGTGTTGGCCTGTTTAGTCCATGCGCCGATTGGCCTTGCAAATATTTTGCGCGAAAACTTCCCGCGCTCTCCGGCGGTCAGTGTATTGCCTTGGCTCTTGGCGGCCCTGATATTGGTATTGGGAACCGCTGCCGTGATTGGTGTCTTTACGGGTGGAGTAGGGCGATGAGCAGCAGGCCAAGGCTAGATCACCGGGCCAAATCGCACCTGTCCTACTTTATCTATATGGCGCACCGGATTTCCGGTCTATTGCTTGCCTGTTTTTTGCCAATTCATTTCTTCTTGCTATCCCAGTCTCTCTTTGGCGCCGATGAGCTAGATCACTATTTAAAACTGACTGATTTTTGGGCGGTGAAAGTCGGTGAGTGGGGTTTGGTGACTCTATTGACAATTCATCTGGTGGGCGGTGTTCGCCTCCTCATGATTGAATTTGGCACATGGCGGGGATTGCGCAAGGGCTGGATTCAGGCGGCTATCGTCATTTCGATTATTTCCGGCCTATTATTTTTAGTATTAGCAGATTAATTGGGAGCACTATGCAGTTACAGATGAGCTTGGTAGAGGAAGCATGCAAGGAGCTGTATATCCGTGCATTAAAAAAATTGCCAGATGATGTAAAACAGGGTATTGATCGCTTAAATCGATCGGAGACAGATGCGCGTGCTCAAGTGGTTCTGCAGACCATGGTCACCAATATCGCCGTTGCTGAGCGGGAAGATAATTTACTCTGCCAGGATACGGGTTTGCCAATCTATAACGTGAAGATTGGCCGTAATGTTGAGTTTGATGGCATGGCATTGAAAGCCGCAATTCGTAAAGGGTGTGAGCGTGCTACTACGGAGTATCCCCTCCGCTCTTCGGTGGTACATCCAATTACCCGTAAGAATAACCATACATCCTGCGGCATTGATATGCCGGCAATCCATCTCGACTTTAGTGCTGACAATGAGGTGGTTGAGATCGAAATGATTCCGAAGGGCAGTGGCTCAGAGAACAACTCCTACCTGAAGATGGCCATTCCTGCAGAAGGTATTTTGGGGGTGAAAGCATTTGTCATTGAGAGCGTTGTTGCATCCGGCGGAAAGACCTGCCCACCCACCATCGTTGGAGTCGGTGTCGGCGGAACGTCAGATCAGTGTGTGGCTATGGCCAAGCGCGCTGCTACACGCCCAATTGGGAGCGCCTGTGCCGATGCGGAGGGTGCAAAGCTCGAGCAAGAGCTGAGTGCAGCCGTCAATCGGCTTGGGATTGGGCCGCAAGGCTTGGGTGGGGACGGCACTGCGTTTGCAGTTCATGTCGAATTGGCTGCAACCCACATTACGATGAACCCAGTAGCGGTCAATATGCAATGCCACTCGGCAAGACGTGCGCGCGCTACGTTCACGCCAAATGGTGTTGAGTACGGATTCTAGGAAGAGCAATGGCCCATTACTATTTACCCACCCCTGTCAGCGAAGCCGATATCCGGCGCTTAAAAATCAACGATACGGTAACACTACAAAATACCTTATTTGGAATTCGGGATGCGACGCAGATTCACATGTTTGATCATGATCGCAAAACCAAGTTTGACTTAAGCGGCCACGCTGTCATTCATACTGCGCCTAATGTTCGTAAGGTAGCAATCAGCTCTGAATTCCCTGCGGGGTATGAACCCATCTGCATCGGTACAACTACATCCGATCGGATGGAGCGTTTTACAAGGCCACTCATGACCCAAAACGGCGTGCGTATGATTGTGGGCAAGGGTGGTATGCGCGAAGGATCATTGGAAGCATTTGCTGAATTGGGCGGCGTGTACTTGGCGATTATTGGCGGTACGGCCGCTCTAGAAACCACCTGGATTGAGCAAATCGAGGATGTGGATATGGATGACCTCAACCCTGAGTCCCTGTGGCGCTTTAAGATTCACGACTTTGGCCCACTCTTGGTAGCGATGGATAGCCACGGTGGCAGCATTTATCAAGAAGTCAAAAGCGACGTTGCCCGAAACAAGGTTGATGTACTCAAAAGCTTAGGAATCGAATCATGAATGCACCCCTCAGTATAAAAACCCTTGAAACCGATATCCTAATTTTGGGTTCTGGCGGCGCCGGACTTTTTGCGGCTCTCCATGCGCATCAAACCAACCCTAATTTACATATCACTATTGCAGTTAAAGGCCTTTTGGGTAAATGTGGCTGCACGCGCATGGTGCAAGGTGGATATAACGTAGCGCTTGCTGAGGGAGACTCAGTTGAGCGTCACTTCATGGATACCATCGAAGGTGGTAAATGGTTATGTGACCAAGATTTGGCATGGACTCTGGCGAGTATTTCGGTCGAGCGCATTCGAGAGCTTGAGAATGAGCTGGGATGCTTTTTTGATCGCAATCCCGATGGCACGATTCACCAAAAAGCATTTGCAGGCCAGACTTTTGATCGTACCGTACATAAAGGCGATCTAACGGGCATTGAAATTATTAATCGACTAGCCGAGCAGGTATGGGCACGCGGCATTCATCGGCTTGAAGAATACCGTGCAGTGGAATTAATTCATAGCGTTGATGGCAAGTCCCTAGCAGGCGTTTTAATGCTGGATATGCAGAACGGTCAATTTACTTTGGTGCGCGCCAAGGCAGTATTACTGGCTACCGGTGGCGGACCCACCATGTACAAATACCATACCCCATCGGGCGATAAGAGTTGCGATGGTTTAGCAATGGCGCTCCGTGCGGGTCTCGTTTTACGTGACATGGAGATGGTGCAATTTCATCCGACTGGGCTTTTGGCAGGGCCTGATACCCGCATGACCGGGACCGTTCTTGAGGAAGGTTTGCGTGGGGCGGGTGGATATTTGCTGAACGGCAATAAAGAGCGCTTTATGGGCAATTACGATGCACGTAACGAGCGCGCAACCCGCGATATTGTCTCGCGCTCGATTAATTCTGAGATTCGGTCAGGGCGAGCAACGCCCAATGGCGGCGTATACATTCAGATGAGTCATCTTGGGCCGGATAATGTACGTAAATTATTTAAAGGCATGGTTGAGCGCTGTGCGGATAGTGGATTTAACTTGGCAGAGGAATTGGTTGAAGTGGTTCCAACGGCGCATTACATGATGGGCGGCCTCGTATTTAAGCCGGATTGCAGTACCGATTTGCATGGCTTATTTGCTGCTGGTGAGGACACGGGGGGAGTACATGGCGCCAACCGCTTAGGAGGTAATGGCGTAGCCAATTCCACTGTATTTGGCGGAATTGCCGGTGATGTCATGGCCAAGTGGGTTGTTAATCAACCTTTAGCTGAGTGCAATATGGCAGAAGTAGCTGCAAGCATCAAAGCGCATGAAGCGCCGCTGGAGCGTGCGCCGGGTGATATTGAGCAAATACGCGATGCGCTAGCTGACGTCATGTGGAATGACGTTGGCATTTCGCGCAGCAAAGAAAGCTTGTATCGGGCACGTACAAAACTAGACGAGTTAGATCGCCATCTAAACCAGATGGGGGTGGGTGATTTACAGCGTGCATACAACTTGACATGGCAAGACTGGATGAATTTACGCAATCTAATTTTGGTAAGTAAGTCTGTTACTGAGGCTGCGATTGCCCGGGAAAATTCACGTGGCGCTCATTACCGCGAGGACTTTACCGAGCCTGGCGACTTGGATACGTCTTACTTTACAGCGGTGAAGCTATTGAATTCGCAGTTACTGATTGAAAATAGACCCGTATTGTTTAATCGCGTAAAGCCTGGTGAAACTATTCTGGTTGAGGAATTGATTTAATTCTACGTAACTTTATTCTTTTTTTAGTTGAATTTATCAAAGAAAATTCTATTCGATTGAAATTTTAATTCCAGTAGAAATATTTTTATGCATGCATTCACTAATGGTGGAGGGCCAGCAATATAAGTAATGCTTCTTGAGAGATCTTCAGTTTTAATTTTTTGGAGAGCTACATCATGAACTAATCCTTTTTCAAAGTTAAGTAGTGGAAACTTTTCTTTTAAATTCCTATCAATTTCATCGTCGGATATTGCAATATTGACTTCGATAGCACCTTTGCCTTGATCTACTAAATTATTTAATTCATTTCCAAAAAAAAGATCTTGATTTTTTCTTACTCCAAAAAAAAGTTGCGCGTTTTTACTTGACTTTTCGTTGTTGGCTGCAAAAGATTTCAATATTGAAAGCATCCCTGCCACTCCAGTTCCTCCTGCGATACATATTATGTTATTGGGATTGTGAGTTTCGTAATAAGCCTTTCCCAATGGGCCAAATAAATTGATTATCTTAGGGCTTAAATCCTTACTTTCAAACAAAATATCCGATAGCTTTCCGCCTGGCTTTCTTTTAATGACAAAATCTAAAGTTGTCGTCTCGGGTTCATAATTCGTCATAGACCATGCCCTGAAACCTGGAATCTCGCTGAACTCTAAGACTGCAAACTGTCCTGCGAGGAATTTGATTGGTGATGGGAGTTGAATTGTTAAACTCTTGACATCTGGTGCAATTTCCTCGCTACGAGTAATTTTGCCGACAAACCAGTTTGGATTAGGAGTTGAATCGTGTGATTTTGTTTCGATGGCTTTTTGATTGATTTTTAGAGTTAAATCTGAGCGCGCAACGCATTGGCACATCAAAATTTTATCCTCTGACTCAAGTATCTGTTTGTTTGGCGCGTTGGCCCAGAGCCATTCAGCGGTACCTGAAACTTTTTTTGCGACACAGCTACCACAAGTACCGGTCGCACACTCGTAGCTTAGATCGAACCCATTCCGTAATCCTGAATAAAGTATACGTTCCCCATTAAGTGCCTCATATTTCACATAAGCATCTCCATTAGTGATCGTAATTTTCATTCTGAAATCCTTTTCTTTCTCTTATCTCCCATTAGTTGAATTGATTTTCAATTTATAAGGGCATTTAAATTTGATTGATAAATTTCATTAATTGTTAGTCTTTACTAACTAATAGTTGTATTTTCGCTGCCACTGTCCATTTATCTTGAATGCAGTTATTTCTAACTATATTAGTATGTTACAGTGAATTCACTGTGAATGCACTAAAAAAATACCAAGAAGTTAATGCCCAAGAAAAAGCCTACGAATTTGTGAAGGAGGGAATTCTTACACTTTCTTTCCAACCAAATGCTCATTTAAGTGCCGTTAGCTTGGCAAAAACACTGGGCATGAGCCGAACACCCATTCGAGAGGCGCTAAGTCGCCTTGAACAGGAGGGCTTAGTTTTAAAAGGATCGAATAATGGTTTTTATGTACGAGCCATTCGATTGAAAGAAGTTATAGATACCTATAGAGTGAGAGAGGCTTTGGAGGTGGAGGCAGCACTGGAGGCGCTACCTTTAATTGATAACCAGTTCTTGGACAAACTCGGAAGTCTGCTTGAGGAAAGTAAGGCGTTAATCGATAGTCCAGATGACGGCCAATTTTTGCTGATTAATCGCAAATTTCATAAACAAATCCAAGAAGCAACTAAAAATGATGTCTTTTCATTATTGATGGGTCCAATACATGATCGAGTTCGATTAATTGGCGCGATACTCATCCGAAAATATGCTTCTCGCAAGAAAGAAGTCTATGACGAGAATGAAGGCATATATCTTGCGCTGGTCAAGAGAGATCCGGTAGCTTTGGAGAGCGCAGTACGAGTACATGTTCGTAAAGCCAGGGAGCATGCAGCTAAGTTGCTGATTGAGGATGGTCAACAGCTAGTGCTTGGGGCAGACTAACCGCCCCACATGATTAATATTTCAGAATCTCAAATAAAAAAGGAAACACTACAGTGGACATGAAAACGAAGTCGGAGCAGTCAAAGGGCAAGGCTCACTCAAGAAATAAAAAGGAATGGGAATTAAAGCCCGAGTTACCCGATTCCCACCTTGTAAGTACGGAACTTTTTACGAGTGAAAAAATATTTAAAGAGGAAGTTGCGAATATTTGGCATAAGGTTTGGCTACCAATTTGTCACGAAAGTGAGCTGCCAGAAATATTGGATTATCGAACATCAGGAGTCGCGGGAAATGTACCAATCGTTATTGTTAGAGGAGAAGACAATAAAATCCGAACGTTCTTGAACATATGCTCACATAGAAATAATATTATCGTTAGATCACCAGCTGGTTCCTTAAAGAAAGCTGAGCCATCGGGCAATCCTAATCATATGACATGTATGTATCACGGATGGCAATTTGATGCTCATGGCTCATGCGTGGAAATACCAAGAGAAAAAGCTGGATATCAAGATCGGATTTGTAAAGAGAGTCTTGGATTGCGTCAAATCAAAACAGAAGTAGCTTTTGGGGGTATGGTCTGGATCAACATGGACGATAACGCTGGACCGCTACGCGATTTTATTGGCGGAGCACTTGATCAAATGCTCGAGCAGCTCGATACTGAACCTTTAGAGATATTTCACTATCAAAAGAGTCGTGTAAAGTGTAATTACAAATTATTTTTTGATACTAGTCGTGAGTTTTATCACGATTACCTGCACTTCCATAATCGCCAGACAAGTATGACCAAGTCTGGGTACTTTGACCAGGAATACACTCAATTCAAGAACGGCCATTCAGTTTCTGGTTTCACGACCGTTGACTACACGTCACACCAAGGAACGTCAACAAGGACCTTGACGATGCCAGGCTTACCTCCGAATGGTTGGAGACATTCAACGATATTCCCAGCCGCTGCTTACAACATCCGAACTTCGTGCGTGCGGGTAAACATCATTATGCCGATAAGTGATCGAGAGACCTTAATTGAAGTAAGAGGCTTTGGTCTTAAGAGGGATACGGCAGATGAAAGAGCGAGTAGAGAAATGGATTACTGCTCAGTCTGGGGCCCATTTGGCTGGAATCTGCATGAAGATCTTCTTTGTGCGCAGGTTCAAACTCAAGCAATCAAGGAAGGGTCGGGCGCTCTTTGGAATGTAATTGCCCGTGAAGAGGGAAATAAAGTTCACGATGAAGTTGGTGTTCGTGCCTGCTACGAGGAATGGAGCCGTCTAATGAATCGATCCACTGTAAATCCATGAGAGGGAGGGCATAGAAAATGGCTAGTTTAGATAAGATAGTTTGGCCGATTCAGAGCTATATACATTCGATGACGAATGCCCTTAATTTAGAACAATGGAATGACTTTTTAAAGGATTGCTGTGAAACTCGATTTAATTACAAAATTGTCAACTACAGTCCAGAGATTCGAAAAGACCAAGTTTGGGCCAATCGTAATTATGCTGTTTTGAAGAAGAGCTTCGAATTACTTCCTCGGCATAACTCTGATAGATCAAAATTGACACGTCAGGTAATAATTAAAAATATCGAACTTTCAAGTGATGAGAGTGTTGCAAAAGTAAATTCATCATTTGTAATATATAAGACACACTTAGACGATATTGATTCTCACCTTTTAAGTGGCGTTACAGATCTATACGCAATAGGCGAGTATCACGATGAGATATTGATTGAAAGTGATGGATTCAAATTAATTGATCGTATAGTTTCACTAGATACGCGTCAATTAGATGTTGGGTCACACAAAATTTTTTGAGGAAAAAATGGCGTTAGTCAATCTTGGTTTATTGAGCGATTTCACCCCCGGGACACTCACTCTCATTAAAAAAGAGTGCGCTGAATTCCTGGTTATTTGTACATCATCAAAATCATATTTGGTCATTCCTCCATCATGCCCTCATATGAACGCCTCTTTATGTGATGGATTTTTTGATGGAGAGGTGCTTACTTGCGAAAAGCATCTTTGGCAATGGAATGGATCTTCAGGCACTGCAATGGGCATAGCCGAGTTACCGCTGAATATTTATGAATCAACATTAAAGGACGGATGTTTGCACGTAAATTTTATGAAAGAACTAAAGTACGCTTACTTGGATTAATAAACGCTTTATTAAAAATACGGAGATAGTATGAATACTCAAGTTATATACAAATTTCTAGTTTGCTTAGCTCTATCGATGAGTTTCTCTCATTTTTCTTTTGCCCAAAGCTACCCCGATAAACCCATAAGACTCATTTCACCTTATGGAGTTGGGGGCAACTCAGACCTTTCAGCAAGGGCACTATCCTCTGTATTGCAAGGTTCACCAACAATCAAGGAGCCAATAGTTGTAATGAATCGTGTTGGTGCTGGAGGTACTATTGGATCCCAATTTGTCAAGGACGCCCCGAATGATGGTTATACGCTTCTTATGGCAAGAGTCGGCTCTCAAGTTGTTGCGCCCGCACTAGATCCGGCAACGCCATATAAGTGGGATGACTTTACAATCATAGGCCTTTTGGAAATAGATCCTTATGTTTGCGTAGTAAGAACAGATTCACCTTTAAAGACATTTCAGGATTTGCTTGATGCAGTAAAAAAGAATCCTGGCAAGCTGTCGTATGCTTCAACCGGGAATTTAGACGCAAGTGTAGTTTTTCCTGTTAGAGCATTTTTGAATGCCGGGTTAAATGCCAAGGCCGCTTTAAGTATTCCTTACAAGGGTGCTGGTGAAACAGTAACTGCTGTATTAAGTGGCGATGTTAACTTTGCTTGCAATGGACTTGCGCCCTATATCGGAAATTTAACAGGGGGAAAAATGAGAGCCTTAGTAGTGTCTACCCCAGAGAGACTTGCATCTATTCCTAATACTCCTACAGCACAAGAAGTAGGGATGAAAAATCTAGAGTTAATCTCAGGATGGAATGCTCTATATGGTCCTCCAAACCTTCCTGCAAATATAGTTCAGCAATGGTCTAGTACACTTAATTCGCTTAAGACAAACCAAAAATGGCTCGAATCAGTCAAGATGCGAGGCGCAATTCCATCGGTGATGTCACCGCAGGAGTCGCGAGTATTTATTGCGGAGCAGTTTAAGACTTATAGAGATCTCTTGCCCTATTTTCAGTGAGTTTTTAACTAGAGATGCGCGTAACTTAATTGCTTAGAATGATCTCGTCATCTCTTGTTTACTGCATAGTTGCTCGTTAGTAGTGTTAGTAAAGCACATGAGTGAGCTAAAAGCTTTTTAACCTTTAAAGGCAAATAAAACATGTCATACCCCAATACCCGCTTGCTAATTAATGGAAGTTGGGTTGACGCGAAAGATAAAAAGACAATAGCAGTCATTAATCCTGCAAATGGCGAAGAAATTGGTAGAGTTTCTTATGCTGGCAAGTATGATTTGGACGAAGCACTGCTCGCTGCCCAATCAGGATTTGAAGTATGGAGTAAATATACAGCAGTGGATCGTAGCAGAATAATGCGTAAGGCTGCATCACGATTGCGTGAACAGGTAGATCAGATTGCATTTATTCTGACTCAGGAGCAAGGGAAGCCTTTAGAGGAAGCGAAAGTAGAGCTAATGGCTGCAGTTGATGTAATCGAATGGATGGCTGATGAATCTGTTCGCATTTACGGTCGCATTATTCCAAGTCGCAATATCCTTGTAAGTCAAATTGTTATTAAGGAGCCAGTAGGGCCAGTCGCAGCGTTTACGCCCTGGAATTTTCCAGTTACTCAGGTTGTACGAAAATTAAGTGCAGCCTTGGCAACTGGATGCTCAATCATTATTAAAGCTTCAGAGGAAACTCCCGCATCTCCAGCAGCACTAATGCAAGCCTTTTTAGATGCCGGCATACCTAATGGTGTAATTGGATTAGTTTATGGAGATCCTGCAGAGATATCAAATTACTTAATTTCACACCCAGTCATACGAAAAGTATCATTTACTGGATCAACTGCTGTTGGTAAGCAGTTGGCCTCATTGGCAGGCAGTCATATGAAACGTGTCACCATGGAATTGGGGGGTCACGCACCCGTCATTATTTGTGATGATGCTGATATAGATTTAGCAGTAAAGGCTATGGTTGGGGCTAAATTTAGAAATGCTGGTCAGGTTTGCATATCGCCATCTAGGTTTTATGTACAGAAATCTGTTTCTGAGCGCTACGTTGAAGCATTTACGAATGCTGTTGCAGCCATTAATGTTGGAGATGGGCTAAAAGAATCCACAAAAATGGGCCCTCTTGCAAATATAAGAAGATTAGAAGGTGTTCAGTCGCTAGTGAATGATGCTTTGACTAAAGGGGGCAATATCCTCACAGGCGGAAATCGAATTGGGTCAAAGGGTAATTTTTTTGAGCCTACGGTGATTAACAACATTTCTATCGACGCTAGACTAATGAATGAGGAGCCCTTTGGCCCGGTAGCAGCTTTTCAAACTTTTGAAAAGTTAGATGATGTCATACGAGAGGCAAACCGATTACCTTTTGGTCTTTCGAGTTATGCTTTTACTAGATCTCTAAAAAATTCACATCAACTTGCTCAAAATTTAAAAGTAGGTATGCTATGGGTTAATCAAGGCGCTACTCCTTATCCTGAAATTCCTTTTGGTGGAGTGAATGATTCTGGATATGGATCTGAAGGTGGTTTTGAGGCGCTAGAAGCTTATTTGATAACAAAGTCTCTATCGATCATGAATGTTTAGAGCATACTTGTGAAGTCTTTAGATAAAAAAGAGTGTTGGCTATGCCTATAAATCTAAGCTTTAATTTTCTGCAGATTTTGATGGCAAAAGAGCTCAATAATGAATAAAAGTTCGTATGCCCTGATTACAGGGGCAACCAAAGGTATTGGTAGAGCTATTTCTGATTTGCTGATGGAGCAGGGCCAATCAGTCATAGGGATTTCTCGTAATCCAGACCCCTCTTTCAAGGGGCAATTATTTCTAGCAGATCTTTCGAATAGCTCTTCTAGAAATCAAGTGTTTAAAGAGATTACTTCCTCTTTTCCGATAGATCGATTAGTAAATAATATAGGGTTTAATCAGATACAGGGATTGCCTGACATTACTTCGCAATATTATCAAAAGATAATTGATCTTAACTTGACCGTCACTTTAGAGTTAACGCAAGCAGTACTGCCATCGATGCTAGCTTTAGGGCATGGCAGAATAGTTAATATTGCCAGTAGATCAATGCTCGGCAGGAAAAACAGTAGTGTTTATGCTGCAGCTAAAGCAGGTCTGGTAGGGTTTACAAAATCTTGGGCTATAGAACTCGCTCCTTCTTCCATCACGGTCAATTGTGTTGCTCCAGGACCGATTGAAACGGAGATGTTTAATCGGAACAATCCAATAGGATCCCCTGCAAGAAAGTCAATGTTAGATGCCATTCCTATGAACCGACTTGGAGATCCGCGCGAAGTCGCTTCCGCAGCCATTTATTTTTTGTCAAAAAGTGCTTCTTTTACCACTGGCCAAACGATTTTTGTCTGTGGCGGCGCTAGTATTTCTCAGCATCACTTTTAATGATGATCTGAGGATCTCATAAAAGGTGTATTCAAATACGAAGTACAATTTAAATAATTAGGCGAGGAGACTAAGGATATTTAGTATCAAGCGCTTAGGAGTTACTCTCCCCAATAAATTGTTTATGCAATTCTTAATTCCTGTTTAAATCTACGAACAGAATAAGAAGAAAGTACATTATCTTAGAAATTCTGCAGCCCATACCAGTAACGCTTGCGGTACTCATTATCTTTTGCGCCTACTTTATTTTTGGCGTATCTGGATTTGGCACGTCGATCGTTGCTGTGCCTCTATTGGTTCAGCTCTTTCCATTAACAACGGTAGTGCCCATGATAGTTCTAATGGATGTTTGCGCTTCTTTTTATTTGGGTAGGAAATCGTCTAATGAGGCGGATAAAAAAGAGTTGCTTTGGCTTTTCCCATTTTCTTTAGTGGGTATGGTGATTGGGATTACCTTGTTAATTAATGCGCCTAGCGAACCTTTGTTAGTTATTCTCGGAATATTTGCCGGGGCAAATGGCTTAAGGGTGCTCACGAAGAAAAAAGTAGATCTTCGCAGCCCCATTTCGAAGTGGTGGGCAATGCCGTTTGGATTTTTTGGCGGCATTTTTACGGCGTTATTTGCTACTGGGGGTGCAATTTATGCATCCTATCTGGAAATGCGGATGAAAGATCCACGCATGCTCAGAACGACCATGGCCTTTGCAGTTCTAATTTTGACGGGAATGCGATTTGTATTCATGCTAGTGTCTGAATTACTTTTACATGTAGACGTGATGGTCCTAGCTGCATGTATGTTGTTGCCAATGATTGTTGGTTTGTGGGCTGGCTCAAAAGTGCATAGCAAGCTGAGTAGTTCAAGCATTCTCAGAATTTATGGAAGTATTTTAGTTTTTTCAGGGGCGATGCTCTTACTGAGGGAACTTCCAAAACTAGTTCGGATTTGGTGAAACTGATTTGTTATTTTCTAATAATGCCCTCAAATTCAGAAAGAACAGACTGAATAACCATACCTGATTTAGTTGCGTCGAATGCTTGGGGCCGGTACTCCATCGATCATGATGTTTAAGCATGACGGTAACTTACTAGCGATTGCCCGGTGCGCTGCTGGTAATACCTGTTCTTTTTCAGTGACCAGCTCCCCAAAACCACCAAAGGCAGCGCAGACTTTTTCATAATGCGTTGGTAGCAATTCACAGCCGATGACGCGGGCTTGACCATACTCTCTGATTTGGATTTGATGTTCTGCATTCCAGCATGCATCGTTACCGACGATCAATAAGAAGGGTAGCTGATACCGGACCGCCGTATCAATTTCGGAACTATGAAAGCCAAACGTACCATCTCCTACAACGGCAATAACGGGAGCGCCAGGCCTGGCTAAACTTGCGGCTGTAGCAAACGGTAATCCTGCGCCAATCGATCCAGCAACGCCATTAATTATTCGATTCGGTGCATTTAAACATGCCTGAGCCCACTGGCCAATCTCACCGCCATCGCTAACTAAAACGGATTCCGGATGACTATCTAATATTGCTTGCAATGGCGCTAATGCTTGGGCTGGATGCAGCTTATTTGGGCTAGAGGTGGCACTGCTCCAGGCAGCAGGGCGATAAGCGACTGCTTGATGTACCTCCGTTTGCCATTCATGCGCCGCGCTTGTTGCAGACCCATTTAATTCGATGATGGCCTTGATGGCGCTATGCACATCGGTACATGTAGACAGCTGAAGTTTTGAGCCAACTGCTCTATTGGTACGCTCTATTTCCGTTATTTCGGGATCGATTTGAAAAAATACGCAGTCTTGATTAAAGTTTGGTACTTTTCCAAATTTCAGGGTGAAGTCGAGCTTTTTGCCAAGCAGCAAGATGCAGTCGGATTGAGCAAGCACCTCGGAAAATGCTCCCAAGCAAGGATCGCCGATCCCCCTTGGGCTTTCCATGCCGATGACTGGGATACCCAAAGAGGCTTCTAAGTTGGCTAAAGTTTTACGGCCTGCCTGTGATTGCATCATCGGCCCCGTTAATACCAAAGGCTTCTTTGCTTTGAGTAATGCGGCAATCATTTCCTGGATTACTGGCTTGTCTGCCCTAATCGGAATCGGTTCAAAATCCGCTGCCTTTGGCATTGATGTGCCACTATCAAAAGCATTATCTAAAACATCGGAGGGGAGGCTAATGTGGACCGGGCCCGGCCTACCCGACTTTGCAATTGAAACGGCTTTTGCAAAATCGCTCGGTAGTTCGGATACGCTTTTGCAAACCCAAGACGCCTTTGTTAGCGGGGCGGCTATATCAACTTGTGCCATCTCTTGAAATGCCCCCATTCCTAGTTGATTGATGGGCGCATGACCTGATAGCAGGACAAGTGGTGACTCGGCCATTCCTGCGGTGTAAAGTGCAGAAACCGCATTGGCATGACCGGGACCGCCTGTAACCATAGCAATGCCAATTTCTCCCGTGAGTCTTACCCATGAGTCCGCCATATGAACTGCCGCAGCCTCATGTCGGGTATGAAGCAGTCTGATTTTCTGATCGTACACAGCATCAAAAATAGGCATGATGTGGTTGCCAGACAGAGTAAATATATTCCTTACTCCAGCAGTCTGCATCGATTCAACTAATGCATCGGCGCCACGTTTTATTTTGGTAGACATTGTTTGCTCTTTAAAAAATAGCTGCTTTATGTTCAGCTCACTTATATGAGAAAAAAGCCACGACGTTCATCGTGGCTTTTATTTACTAGTTTGCAAGGATTAATTAGCAGTTAAGTTACGCGCCTTAATTACCTTTTCCCACTTTGTTGACTCAGATGCAATCTGTGCCTCTAGTTCTTTGGTGGTGTTAAGTACTGGCGTCAAGCTATTAATTTCTAAGCTCTTCTGCATTGCTTCTGATTTGACGGCCTTTACCGTAGCACTGTAAATTTTATCTAAGATAACTTTTGGTGTTTTGGCTGGGGCCATCAATGCAAACCAACCGTCATTTTCAAATCCAGGCAGTGATGCTTCTGAAACAGTAGGTATGTTGGGAAGCTGGGCTAAGCGTTTTGCACTAGTTACCGCCAGCGCTTGGATCTGACCATTTCGAATAAAGCCAGTGGATGCTGGAACGTTACAAGCACAAAAATCAATTTGTCCGGCAATTAAATCGGTTAACGCTGCTGCCTCACCCTTGTACGGAACATGAGTCGCATTGATTCCTGCGGCTGTAATGAAACTCTCTCCAGCCAAATGAACCTGACTGCCTATACCAGCAGAACCAAAATTAAGATTGCGTGTTTTGGCTAAGGCAATCAGATCATTTAAGTTTTTTACACCCAATTTAGGATTAACAGAAATAATCATCGGACCACTGGCTAGAGTAGTAATGGGTGAAAAATCTGTCCCGTAATTAATGCTCATCTTTTTATACATGTATGGGTTGACGGTAAGCATACTGCCAGAGGCCAATAACAGCGTGTAGCCATCAGCTGGTGCTCTTGCTACCGCCTCAGCTCCGATATTGCCGCCAGCACCGCCACGATTTTCAACAATCACATTTTGACCCAGTATGGTTGTCATTTGCTGGGCTAAGATGCGCCCCAAAATGTCGGTCGTGCCACCTGCGGCAAACGGGATGACTAATTTGATTGGTTTCGTTGGCCAGCTTTCGGCTTGAGTCAGCGTGCTAATCCCCGTGATGAGTATCAAACCAAACAGCTTGATGGCATTTCTTTTCATAAAACTAATCTGCTTCGTAAACATGCGGCTCTCCTGTTGATTTAAATTCCAAAAACTTTTGTATTTTTTGGCGCTTCTTTTCTACTTTTAATTCAATTCTTAAACAATACAAGGAAAACATAAAAAAGACTTGGGTATTGCAAGACATCTAAATCATCTATATGATGTAAATATGTCATCTATTTTCATCTCCGAATTCATTACAAGTCAAGCCCTAGAAACCCTGCGTTCTAAACATGATGTCATTTATGAGCCAGAAAGCTATAAAAAGCGTGACGAGCTAATTTCTGCATTGCAGCATTGTGATGCCCTCATTGTCCGTAACTTGACCCAGGTTAATCAAGAACTCTTAAGTGGCGCACCAAAGCTAAAAGTGGTGGGCCGCCTCGGTGTTGGCTTAGAAAATATTGAATTGCCTGCATGTGCGCAGCGCAATATAAAAGTGATTCCTGCAACGGGTGCGAATGCGGAGTCGGTCGCGGAGTATGTAATCGGTACAGCCCTAGCATTGACGCGCGGTTTTTTCCCAGCAACCGTACAAACCTTAGGCGGCAGCTGGCCGCGCCCGCATTTTTCTGGATACCATGAGTTCACTGGTAAGACCTTGGGTGTTGTTGGGTTCGGTAGTATTGGCCGCGTAACCGCGCAAAAAGCCCTTGCCTTTGGTTTGAAATGTCTTGCCTATGATCCTATGCTGCCCGGTACATCAATCGATGTTGGTGGTACTGCCGTCCCGCTGGTAACGCTCGATGCCTTATTGGCTTCCAGCGATGCCGTTACCTTGCACTTACCTCTTTTGCCAGAAACCCGCGGTCTATTTTCTGCAGCAACCTTAGACAAAATGAGGCAGGGCGCCTGCTTAATTAATACTGCGCGCGGAGGCATTGTGGATGAAAAGGCCTTAGCTGAGCGTTTGCGCTCTGGCCGTTTAGGCGGTGCTGCTTTGGATGTATTTGAAAAAGAGCCGGCGACTGACCTTTCTCACTTTGCTGGATTAACCAATCTCATTGCAACGCCACATATTGCTGGAGTGACAAGCGAGAGTAATGACCGCGTTAGCCAAATGATTGCAGATGAGGTAATTCAGTTTTTGGGGAGCTGTAAATGAAGATGACGTTTGATCAGATTGTTGCGTTGGCATCGTCTGGTTTGCAAGCGAGCGGCATTGATCGTAGAGCGGCAATTGAAACAGCCGAATTTTTGGCTTTAGCCGAAGCGGATGGTTTAGCATCGCATGGCTTGGCTCGGGTGGGGCAGTATGCTGGACATGCCATGAATGGCCGCATTGAGTTAAAAGCAAAGCCGCGGGTAAAGCGATTTAAAACGGCTGCTGCCTTAGTAGATGCATGCGATGGCCTTGCCTTTCCAGCCTTAAGACTGGCAACCGATTTATCGGTTAATTTAGCTTCTAAAAATGGCGTAGGGCTTGTGGCTGTTACCAATAGCCATCATTTTGGTGTCGCAGGTCATTACACCGAAGCGGCTGCGCGCGCTGGCTATATCTCCTTACTCTTTGGCAATACCCCCGCGGCCATGCCAATGGCGGGTGGCAGTAAAGCCATCTTTGGTACTAATCCCTTGGCGGCTGCTTTTCCGGTGGCTAAAGCAAACCCCCTTGTGATTGATATGTCCTTGTCTGCTGTAGCGCGTGGAAAGTTACTCGTCGCTGCAAAAAAGGGTGAGTCGATCCCAGAGGGTTGGGCTTTAACCATCGACGGCAAACCAACCACGAATCCGAATGAAGGCCTTAAGGGCTTGATGGTTCCGATGGGCGGAGATAAAGGTGCTTTATTAGCATTAATTGTGGAGTTGCTCGTCGTTGGATTGTCGGGGAGTCGTTTCTCATATGAAGCTGATTCCTTCTTTGACGCGCAGGGCAATCGTCCCCGTATTGGTCAGCTGCTATTAACCATTGATCCAGGCCTTGCCGGTGGGCAGGTATTTGCAAATCGCATGAGTGATTTTTTAAAGACATTGGCCGCCGATGCGGGCGTTCGATTACCAGGGCAACGTCGTTTCAAGCAGCGCGCTACTGCGCTGGAGCAAGGTATTGATGTTACAGATGCAGTACTGGAAGAAATTCAATCCGGCATTCGTCGGAATTGGGCGAAGTAGTTTATAAAACAATTTTTAAGGAGCAATAAATGATCCACTTTGTCGTGCATGAGCCAGGAGATGTTGTTGGTGTAGTGGTAGTCGAAAACATAAAAGCTGGAACGGAGTTAACTGGCTGGGTAATGGATGGCGACACTACTTTAACCATTAAGTCTGAAAGTGATATTCCAATCGGACACAAGATTGCATTAAAGCCCTTGGTTGTCGGTGATACGGTAATTAAATATGGAGTGGATATTGGCAAAGTGGTTGCGCCCATCAAAAAAGGGGAGCACCTCCACGTTCAAAACGTAAAGACCAAGCGCTGGTAATCCAGCTTTTGCAACCTTATTTACTTGGAAAGATTAAAGATGATCAATTTAAAAGAAGCAACATTTATGGGCTATCGCCGTGAAAACGGACGCATGGGAATTCGCAATCACGTTGTTATTCTGCCTTTAGATGACCTATCCAATGCAGCCTGCGAGGCAGTTGCCAATAACATTAAAGGTGCTATTGCAATTCCGCACCCATATGGCCGTTTGCAGTTTGGCGCTGACTTGGACCTCCATTTCCGCACGCTGATTGGTGCTGGTTGCAATCCGAACGTGGCAGCAGTGGTGGTAATTGGTATTGAAAGTCAGTGGACTGGCAAGGTAGTAGACGGAATTAAAGCATCCGGCAAACCAGTTGAGGGTTTTTGGATCAGCGGTAATGGCGATACAGCAACTATCACTGCAGCCAGTAAATCTGCTTACAAAATGGTGAAATTTGCATCAAAGCAGCAGCGTGTTTCAGCCCCCCTGTCAGAGCTCTGGGTTTCAACTAAATGCGGTGAATCCGACACCACCTCGGGTTGCGCAGCAAATCCAGCAGTAGGTAATGCATTTGACCGCTTGTATGAAATTGGCTCCACCTTGGTGTTTGGTGAGACAACCGAATTAACAGGTGGTGAGCACTTAGTTGAAGCCCGCTGCCGGACTCCCGAGGTCAAAAAGAAGTTTCGCGATATGTTTGACCGCTACCAAGGGGTTATTGAGCGAAATAAAACCAGTGATTTGTCGGATTCACAGCCAACCAAAGGCAATATTGCGGGTGGCTTGACGACCATTGAGGAAAAAGCGTTAGGCAATATCCAGAAAATTGGTAAAAAATGTGTTGTCGATGGCGTGCTGGATAAGGCAGAAACACCTACCATCCCCGGACTGCACTTTATGGACTCCTCTTCAGCGGCTGCTGAAATGGTGACCTTGTGCGCAGCATCTGGATTTGCTGCCCATCTTTTTCCAACTGGACAAGGCAATGTGATTGGCAATGCAATCCTTCCGGTTATCAAGTTATGCGCAAATCCAAGAACAGTACGTCTGATGTCAGAGCATATTGATGTAGACGTATCTGGCTTGTTGCGCCGTGAGGAAACTTTGGATTCGGCTGGAGAAAAGCTCATTGATTCCCTGTTGCGCACTGCCAATGGAGAATTAACTGCAGCTGAAATATTGGGCCATCGTGAGTTTGTGATGACCCGTTTGTATGAATCTGCATAAGTAGTCACAGTATGAAGTCCCTGACCGCCTATCAAGAGGTGAAACAAAAAATCACCGAAGATCTGGTCAGGGGCCGCTTTCCGATGGGCCAAGCCCTGCCAGCTGAAAAAGATTTTGCTAAAGAGTTGGATGTATCGATCGGTACGCTGCGCAAAGCAGTTGATGAGTTGGTGGCCGATGGAATCGTTACGCGGCGTCAAGGAAAAGGGACTTACGTAGCTGAGCATGACGCAAAGCGACTCCTTTATTATTTCTTTCATGTCGTGCGTCATGATGTGGATAAAAAAGTCTATCCAAAAGTAGAGTTAGCCAGTTTTTTATCTGCATCTGCTAGTAAGGAAGAGGCTTTAAAGCTTGCAATCAAAGAGGGATCGCCAGTTTGGCGCATTACCAATCGACTTTATCTTGATGGCCATTGCGTCTTGATTGATCAAATTACCTTGGACAAAAAGCGTTTTAAAAAAATGACGCGTGAGGATTTTGTCGAAAGGGAAGGCAGTATTTATCAGTTGTATCAAATGCAATACGGGCAAACGGTAGTGCGTACCAATGAGCGTTTGCGCGCCGCACTTGTAAATAAGCAGTACGCAGAATGGTTAAATGTCAGTCCAGCATCTCCTGTTCTTATCATTCGGCGTGTTGCACTCGGTATACAAGATGAGCCACTAGAATGGCGAGTGTCAACATTGAATACCAATAGCCATGAGTATTTCAGTGAGTTGGTAGCCTAAGCGGCGGAGCAGTCAAAAAGCTTAGCGTTGCCTTTTAAATTCATCTGCCCAGGCAAGGATGGATTGGATAACGGAATCATCCTTATTCCAACTTAACTTTCGTCTAAAAAAGCCCCGCATATCTTGCCCTACGCCACACCCCCAAATGCGTGTGTTCGCTTGGTACTCACCCCACTTAAGGACAAGTTTTAGGTGATCAATTAGGTAGTTTTCGTCATTGGCTTGTTGGGTGGAACGATCCATAGGGCATCCATCCGAGAGTAAAACGATGTTTTGTTGAATAGGTTCTGAGGAAGTCGCCATGTGTTTGGAAGACTCCTGATTAGACCGACTAATGGCCCATTGGAGGGCCTCACCATCCAAGCTTTCTCGATAGATATCGGGTTTAAGCATGGCGGCTAGTCCAAGCCGCGCTTGCCTCCAGCTGCAATTGAAATCCTTAAATACCCAGTGCGCGCGTTCATTTAACCGACCGGGATTATCCGGCTTGCCTGCCAATTGCCATTGCTTAAAGCATCGACCGCCTTGCCAGCTCATCGTGCTGTATCCCAGCACCTCGGTTGGAACCCCAATCTTATCGAGTATTTTCACCATGACATCAATCCAAGAGGCCATCATTACACGATGCTCTTTCATGGATCCCGAGCAATCAATCAAAAAGGTGACGCTGGCTGTGGGTTTGGGCTTTAAATAAGCCGTTTGATAAACCGACGACGGATTGATTGAGGTGACAATTCGGCTTAGTAACTTTCGATTTAGTACGCCTTCTTCTGCCGACTCCACACCGCTTGCATTAGGGTTGCAAAAAAGCGGGGTATAAACCTTGATCAGCCTAGACCAGGGTATGGACCAACTTTGAATTTGCTGATCCATTTCTTCGCGAAATGAAACCAGTTGAGCAAGCCGAATGGTGTCGAGCGGCTTCATTTCTTGATCATAGGAACGATCAAATACACGATAGCGCTTTAATTCATGTTGATATTGGAGTTGTTCATTAATACTCGAATTTGAGAATAGGCTATTGGCCGCAATAGGATGTCTTTGTTTGTCAGAGAACTCCCAAACAATCGGAAGCTGAGTTTGATTTAAGTTTTTCCGTTTAATTCGAATGCTCGGAACACTTTCATATTCTTTTTGTACTAAATCAGAAACAAAGTTAGCCAGTTCCAAGGCCACTTCAGAATAGTGCTCTTGATCGTGTCGAAGGCGTTTTAACTTTTCGAGTAGTGTTCCAGTGGTGACATACAGCTCTGCGCGCGGTATCTCAATCGTATCTTGCATTAATTGGGGGAGTGGCGCGTTATTCATCCTCGACCACGTTCCACCAAATATCGCTAAGAGCAGTAAGCCAATACTTCCTTCCGTATTACCAGAAGCCATGAATTGATTTAGCCAGGCAATAAAGTGCAATCGAAGATTTTCTTTGGATCCAACCATGCTTGCTGGGCAAATACTTTCCACCCGTATTTGCTCAAGAACTTCGAAGACGAGCGATCCCACTAGGTCATGCGGCTGTTTGGCTTGATGCAATGAGCGATTTGAGAGTGCAAGGCGAAGGCCAAGGCCATCGAGCATGCCGCGGTGATTTGCCCATGCCTCGGCGAAATGGACTGGATTTAGGTGGGGTGGAAGTTGACCAATGATGTCATCGTCATGATAAAAAAGCCAATCGCGCAAATTGACTTGCGCATCGCCCGATATCGATCGGACAATTGCACCATAGCGCTCTTGGGTGAGCAGCTCTTGCGAGGATTGAGTTTGCAAGGAAATTTTCTATTGGCCTCAGTTGCTCTTCGGTAAAACCAATTCTGTATTGAAGCAGCGTTGGTAGTATTCGGCGATTAACTTTTTTTCTTCAGTCTCGCACTTATTTAAAAAAGCTAAGCGAAATGCCAATGCGAGATCTCCAAAAATAGCCCAATTTTCTGCCCAGGTAATTACTGTTCTAGTTGACATTAGGGTAGATAAGTCTCCCGCAGCAAAACCATTGCGCGTTAAATTAGCCAAGGCAATCATTTGCCCAACCACAAGGTTGTTTTCAGAATTATTTAGACTCGGAACTTTGGCCTTAATAATTTGGGCTTCGGCATCGGGTTCAAGGTAGTTCAGGGCAGCAACCACATCCCATCGGTCCATTTGGCCATGATTGAGGAGTTGGGTGCCGTGGTAAATGCTGTTCCAGTTACCTAAGCCTACTGTATTACTGGTAGCGAATATTCGAAAAGCGGGATGCGGCTCTATAACCCGGTTCTGATCTAATAGAGTGAGCTTGCCTTCGCGTTCCAGCATCCGCTGTATCACAAACATGACATCAGGCCGGCCAGCATCATACTCATCTAGCACCAACGCAATGGGTCTTTGCATTGCCCATGGAATAAGACCGAGTTGAAATTCGGTTACTTGCTTGCCATCCTTGATGGTAATAATGTCTTTGCCCAGCAGATCCATGCGCGTAATCTGACCATCTAAATTGATACGAAGGCAGGGCCAATTCAGTCTGGCCGCAACCTGTTCAATGTGCGTTGATTTCCCGGTGCCGTGCATGCCTTGCAAAAGCACCCTTCGATTAAATCGAAATCCAGATAGTAGGGCGATGGTCGTATCACTATCGAGGCGGTAATTCGGATCAATTTCTGGCACTAAATCATTTGGAGATGAAAAACGCGGAACCTCAAAGTCGCACGGAAACTGGCACTCAGGAAAGGCACTTTTGGCGGAAACAAGGGTGTCCGGTTTTGCCTCTCCTAGATTGGTTAATTCAGGGCTATTTTGCATGTTGGTTCCAGGTGGTGTTATTTCATTTTAGACAGGGATTGTTCAAATATATAAGCGATATCATTCCACTTATTCGATTTAACATGGGGATTTCCCTTATTTTTTACCTATTTTTTATTATTATAGAACAAATTGTTCAGTTAATTTGAAATAATGCTAGAATTCATCCAGAGTAAACCTCATTCATTGAGAGTGTAATTTTTAACCCATTAACGGAGTTTCCATATGTCCAAAGCGGATCATGCAGTAACAACAGGCCCACAAAAAATGACGCCCTCAGAGGCCTTTGTCGAAACAATGGCTGCCAATGGCGTCACCGACATCTTTGGAATTATGGGCTCTGCTTTTATGGACGCAATGGATATTTTTGCTCCAGCAGGTATTCGTTTGATTCCTGTAGTGCATGAGCAAGGGGCCGCACACATGGCTGACGGTTACGCTCGTGTCAGCGGTCGGCATGGTGTGGTCATTGCCCAAAATGGACCTGGAATCAGCAACTGCGTCACTGCAATTGCTGCCGCATATTGGGCACATACCCCAGTTGTGATGATTACCCCTGAAACAGGCACGATGGGCATGGGCCTTGGCGGTTTTCAAGAAGCAAATCAGCTGCCGATGTTTGAGGAATTCACCAAGTACCAAGGTCATGTCAATAATCCAAAGCGCATGGCTGAATATACAGGCCGTTGTTTCGATCGCGCCATGTCGGAAATGGGCCCAACCCAATTGAATATCCCAAGAGATTATTTTTATGGCGAAATCGAAGTGGAGATTCCCCAGCCAAATCGCCTAGATCGTGGTCCCGGCGGTGAACACAGCCTAAACGAAGCTGCTGAACTCTTGGCTAAAGCAAAGTTTCCAGTAATTATTTCTGGCGGCGGCGTTGTCATGGGTGATGCGGTTGAGGAATGCAAAGCATTGGCAGAGCGTTTGGGCGCCCCAGTTGTCAATAGCTATCTGCATAACGATTCCTTCCCAGCCAGCCACCCATTATGGTGTGGTCCGCTAGGTTATCAGGGCTCTAAGGCAGCAATGAAGTTGATTTCACAAGCAGACGTCGTGGTTGCTTTGGGATCACGCCTAGGACCCTTTGGTACTTTGCCCCAGCATGGCATGGATTACTGGCCAAAGAATGCCAAGATTATTCAAATTGATGCCGACAATAAAATGCTCGGGTTGGTTAAGAAGATCTCTGTCGGTATTTGCGGAGACGCAAAGGCTGCAGCCATTGCACTGACACAGCGCCTCGCAAGTAAAACCTTGGTATGTGATGCAACTAAGGCAGATCGGGCCAAAACCATTGCTGCTGAAAAGGCAGCCTGGGAAAAAGAACTGGATGAGTGGACGCATGAGCGGGATGCATTCAGTCTTGACATGATTGAGGAGCAAAAAAAGGAAAAAACCCCAACCGGCGGTAATTACCTTAGCCCCAGACAAGTTTTGCGTGAGCTTGAGAAAGCAATGCCAGCCGATGTGATGGTTTCCACTGATATTGGAAACATCAACTCAGTAGCAAACAGTTATTTGCGTTTTGAAAAGCCACGGAGCTTTTTTGCCCCAATGAGTTTTGGTAATTGCGGTTATGCATTGCCAACCATGATTGGTGCAAAAGCGGCCGCACCCGAAAGGCCGGCGATTGCCTATGCCGGTGATGGCGCTTGGGCAATGAGCATGGTGGAAGTGATGACTGCAGTGCGCCACGATATTCCTGTAACGGCGATTGTTTTCCATAATCGCCAATGGGGTGCCGAGAAGAAAAACCAAGTCGATTTCTATAATCGCCGTTTTGTAGCCGGGGAATTAGAAAGCCCAAGCTTTGCAGGAATGGCAATAGCAATGGGTGCAGAAGGTATCGTAGTTGATCAGCTTGACCAAGTTGGCCCAGCGTTGAAGAAGGCTATAGAAATGCAGATGAAAGAGGGCAAGACGTGCGTTATTGAAATTATGTGCACACGCGAACTGGGTGATCCATTCCGTCGCGATGCCTTATCTAAGCCAGTGCGTTTCTTAGAAAAGTATAAAGATTACGTATAAATAGAATCTTTGGCGTGAAAAAAAGAGGTTCGCTTATGCGAACCTCTTTTTCTTTTCTAAAGGACTAAGTATTTACCATTTATCACTCAGAAGCGTTTCCATCGATTCAGACATCTCATAAACACTAGATACCGCTAGATTAATATCGAAAGGCTGCTTTTCTTTTTCAGCTCGTAGCCTCAGTTTCTCAGTATGAAATTCCATTACCTCTTTTGAAAAAGGCATATTGCCTGGATCCAATATTCGAAGGCAGCCATCAACATCTCTGGCAGGCATGACTTTGCTCTTTACCCATTTATTTGGAGACCAGGGAATATCCAATATCCCTGCCTCAAAGGCCCTTACAGTTCCAAGGGCAACATCGCCATCGCCCATTTCCAATACTTTATTGACGATTGGGCGGACCTCGCTCTTAATCAAATCGACTTCACTTTGAAATTCAGGCATAGAGTCTAATTTAATATTTCTAGCGAGATAGATAGCCATTCTCGTCATTCTTAGGCCATTAGCATTAATTTGCGGGGTGGGTATACCAAAAGCTTCATGGAGTGTTTTCGTGGTTACTGAAGTTGCCCCAGAAATAGCCGCAAGCGTACCGCCATAACTCACTAAAGATGCTGCTTGCGCTTCATCTTGTGGCCAAGCCCCCATCCAATGCAACAGCGTGATTGGAGTAAATACATCGTGGTGGCCTTTAATGCTGAGGTATTCTTGGCAGAGCTCTTTACAGGCTTTCACGGCTGCTGCATCTTGTACGAGATGCAGTGTTTCACCCATCTCTAACCCGTAATTCTTGACGCCTTGAGCCGCGGCAAGCAGTAAATCCAGTATTGCAATAATGATTGCAATTGAAGGCGGTATATTGGTACCAGTCAAAAAGCTGGGTTGGCGACGATGTAGCTCTACACCATTGTCTAGATACATGGCAGAAAGCCGATCTAAGTACTGGTAGTTTTTAATACCATCTTCGATCGATAACTCTTTAATATAGGATGTGGTGTAGGCAATACCAGATCCTAGGTAGCCAGTATATCCAGCTGCAAAACCAATCTCGCCAGTTAACTTAGGCATTGTTGTACCGGTTAGCATAATTGCAGGCTTGTCGATTGCATCAATCAGTTCGCTGGCTTTTGCAACCCCATAATTCACTATTGGATAACCATTTAATAGTGAGCGGCCTAATTTTTCTGATTCATCAACGCCTTTTTGGGCCAGCGCAAATTGTTCATTGCGGGTGTAACTATCCGTTGTGGTTGGGACGATGTCAGCTAAACCTTCTTTATCGATGATCTGCATCAGCTCTTTTTGATCTTTAAACGTTCCAAATCCGCCGCGAGGTTGGACCAAGCACCTACCCTGAGCAACTGCTTTTCTCATGACCAAGTCGAGTCTTTTGTGGTCGGGGAGTGATTTTTGTCTTTCTAATGCGCGCTCAAAATCAACGTCTGATCCCGTTGGCCATCTCAGCAGATTGGCTTTGCGCATTTCAAGAAATTCAGATTCATCAATTCTTTTTTCGGATATCGAAGCTTCGTTGCTCATAATATTATTTTCTTTATTTACTGTTAATAAGATGCTCTATTGCTAGGTTGAATGCAGCCTTTGGGTCAACCTGACTTAAAAGACCACATGCAAATAGAATGTAGTCCTTGTCTATCAAAATTTGCGGTGATATTGGCCTAAGGGAGTTTTGTTCATCTGGAGAGGAGAGGGTGCATTTGAGAAGGGATATGGGATCGTTGCTATGGGCGATAACCCCACCAGTTCCAATCAGGGTTTTAATTTGAGTCAGGTCTTTGCCATCTTGCGCTGTCACTGGTCCGGTAGCTGTGTAAACAACCTCTACTGAGCCACAGTGTCTTTTCATCGCAATTTTCAATGCAGAACTAGCAAGTGCACCATCTAAAGCGATCTCTTCTTGGCTTTGAGGAACGGAATCGGGATTGTTTGATAGGTAGGTGATCATTTCGATGATCTTTTCACCATGAATATTACTTAGGCCGACTAACTCATCAACACCGACAGTCTCTAGAATCGTAACTGCGTTGTGGCGCATTCCTAAGTCACCCTCTACGGTTCTTTTAACACGCGTCTCAGGTAGCCCTCGCTGAATAATGCCTTGAGCCGACGGGTTCCCAGTAGCGATGGAGTGCACATCGGTTGTAGCGCCGCCAGGATCAATGACAAGCAACTCTCCTAACCCAGTACTGTCGTTGTAGCCATCCGCTATCAGACGTGCACCCTCCATGACAGCCGATGGGGTTGGCATAAGCAGATGATCAAACTGATTCTTTGCTTTATCGATGCCTTTTGCGTAGATGATTCGATTTATAAATATATCCCGAATAGCTGCTCTTGCGGGCTCAATATTCAGAACATTAAATTCCGGCATAACATTTTCTGTTATAACAATATTTTTATGTGCAAATGCGTGGCTTATTTCATCCACTGCAGACCGATTGCCAGCATAAATAAATGGGCAATCTAAGGCGCTATCCCCCAGTTTTTTTGCATTATGGATGACAACTTGAGAGTCTCCGCCATCTGTTCCACCGGCCAGTAGGATGATGTCTGGATTTAAGTCCATGATCTGTTTTAAATCTGAGGAATTGAGTCTGTTAGCAAAAACACCAACCAATTTTGCGCCAGCACCAAGCGCTGCACGTTTGGCTGCCTCGACCGTAAGCTCTTTAACCAAACCAATCGTGACCATTTTTAGTCCGCCAGCCGCACTACTCGAAGCGAGGCGATACTTAAATGGCGGAAGGCTTCCAAGCCTATTTTTTAAGCTATTGAGGGCCTGCTCCATGCCCACATTAATATCGGTTGTAACGGTAGAGGGCCCCTGACTGGATCCAAGGATTTTGGCCTCATCTAAATGAATGGCTCTTAATTTGGTGTAAGTGCTACCAAAATCGATCAAAAGGGCGAACTCGCTCATGGGATCAACATCATCGTTTAGTTATTATTTTCCAAGGTCCTGCTCCAACCAAGAAAGGATATCTTCTAATCTAGTTCCTGGTGGAGCAGCCCTATCAAAACCCATATCTAAGAAAATAGTGTTGACTTCATCCCAAGATCGCTTGCCAACCACAAGGTTACCGCCCACATAAAGCAAAATACCATCAAGACCAGCCTCGGTACATAAGTTGCGAAAGCCGCGACAGTCCAATTCTCCCTGACCATATAAAGACGACACCAGAATTGCATCCGCTTTAGTTTCAATCGCGGCTTTTACAAAATCTTCAGCAGGTGTTAACGCGCCTAGTGAGATAACTTTATAACCAGCTTTCTCTAAAGCCATGGAGATAATTCGATTTCCAACAATATGGGTATCTGAGCCTATGACTCCAGTAACAATGGTTTTCTGCGACATTCCTCTTCCCTTATTTAGTCGTAAGTTTTTTGAAGATTGCTAACTCATTTTCAAGAAAGGCATTGGCTTCAGCCATTGGGATGTAGCTATCTGGCAAGGCGTATTGTTCTCTTAAGTAGTTACTAAATTCAGGCGAGGTAGAAAATTTATTTAGTGAATTTGCAAGTATTTGTAAAGTCTTAGGATCTACGCCTTTTTTTGCCACAATTGAACGTGTTTGCGGCAATAAAATATCGTATCCGTAATCGCTTGATACTGGTATGTCAGCAAAGGGAGGGGGGAGTCTTTTTGATGCGAAAAAAATCAGAGGACGAAGTTTTTTACCCTCTAGATGACCCCGGATATCGCCGGCTTGTTCATATAACAGTTCTACTTGGTTGCCGAGTACAGCGATATAACGTTCTGCTGGTTTTGGATAAGGGATGCTAACCAAATTGACACCCTTTGTGCCTAAATAATTGACAGTAGATTCATCAGGGCTATTGGGGCCTGTAATAGCAACATTGATTGAGTTTGGCTTTCGTTTTGCTGCAGCAATTAAATCATCCCAGGTTTTGATAGGGCTATCAAAGTTGATGAAGAGGCCTGAGGGCTGGCGAATCATCACCGCCAAGGGTGTTACCTCACTGTAGCTAAATGCAGATTTAGGAAACGCATCCAAGGAAAGCGTATCGCCAGTCATAACCCCTATAGAGTAGCCTGTCGCTCCCTCTCGGATCATTTTATTTAGGCCAATACTGCCGGTTGCGCCTGCAGCATTCTGAACTACAACGTTCGTTTTTAAATCGCTTTCAAGCCATCTTGCAGCCAACCTGCCCATGACGTCTGCTCCACCTCCAGGTCCCCAAGGAACAATCAATTCGATTGGACCTGCTGGATATCCTTTTTGAGCATATATGGGATTTATATATAGCAGTGAAACGAGAGGCAATAAGAGGGTAATAATGCTTTTTATTAAATTTTTCATCATGTGACTCCTTCAGTTTTATGCTACTTTCAAAAGAAACTTACCTAAAGTTGCTCGAGATTCAAGCAATTCATGGACTTTTTGGATTTCGGATAGCGGATATACATCATGTATTGAAGCGTGTAACTTTCCAGCTGAAATCAACGAGAAAATTTCACTCATTCTTTGATTAATAACTTCAGCGTTTGGAATATAGTCTGCCAGATGTGGGCGAGTGAAGTAAATGGAGCCAGCTTCAGCTAGAGCTAAGGGGGCAATGCCCGCTACTTGGCCTGAACTTGCCCCGAACATGACACATAACCCTCTTTTTTGTAGGCATCGAATACTTTTGTCGATAGTGTCTTTTCCAACAGAATCATATACAACGTTGACGCCCTGATTTTCAGTAATTTGCATTACCTCTTTCTGAAAATCTAATTCGCGATACAGAATGGTGTGGTCTGCCCCTAATTTCTTTGCAATTTCTGCCTTCTCTTCACTACCTACAGTAGTGATCACAGTAGCGCCTTTGAGTTTAGCTAGTTGTATTACCAGCTGACCCACGCCACCAGCGCCGGCATGAATCAAGCAGGAGTCATTCGCTGTAAGAGAATATGCTGAATTAGTAAGGTAATGTGCCGTGAGGCCCTGAAGCATTAATGCTGCAGCATTGCTGCTGTTTACTGTTTCCGGAATCTTGACGAGTCTCCATGCAGGTACCGCGGCATATTCTGCATAGCTTCCTCTAGAAAGACAATATGCAACTCGCTCCCCCAGATTGAACCCCTTAACATTTTTACCAAGCGCATGAATTGTCCCGGCACCCTCCATGCCAACAGTCATCGGTAAGGGCGTTTGATATGTATGGGATTTTGCATATGAGCCATTGCGCATATACACGTCCATGTAATTAATTCCGGAGTATTCTAATTTGACGACTACCTCATTTTCCTCTGGGGTAGGTATAGGAATGTCTTTTGCTATTAATTTGTCTGGCCCACCGAATTCATCAATTTGGATTGCGCGCATTTTTTCTCTCGATTAGTAATATTGCTTAGATAAGATCTGGAATCGTTGGATTAAATTGAAGTCAATATTGGGTAGGTAGTTGGGCTCAAGCGAGATGCAACCCTGTTTGAATTGAAGGGGATTTTGCAGGATGGAGGAGATTGGCTTCATAAAGCCATTCATTTCACCAGCATTCGTAATATGCGTTCTCGCAGCGAGTGCTTCCATCCAACAACCGATTTCGCCTGCAACGCCATTACCGAGAACGGGCTTCATTCCCAAAGTAGATATCAAAGTAAGGGCATTGCATAGATTTTTGTAGGAGCCAAATTTCATGAGCTTGACCTTAATGTAGGTGGCGATATTTAAATCGGCCGCTCTCTGAATATCTTCAAGTCCATAAATTGACTCATCCAGCATCATCGGAACATTGGCAATTTTTGAAATTGCCAGAGCGGAATCCCAATCATCAGCATGACACGGCTGTTCAAATAGTTCTATTCCTAAGGGATATAGTTGCCCTATAAAGCGAATGGCTTCCATTCTTGAGTAGCCTTGATTACCGTCAAGCCGAATTTTTGCCCGCTCCTTTAGGACTCTTTGAACATTCTTTACTTTTAAGCTATCTTTGCCTACATCAAATCCAACCTTAACTTTAAGGGTGTTAAATCCGTTCGATAACAGATTCTCGATTTCAAGCTCAAGATCTTCAAGGGTTTCCGCATTAACCACACCAAGTATGGGGATGGATGCAATGGATTGATTGAGAAATTCACTTTTATACTTAGCCAGCTCAATCGCTGAAGCCAGGGCTGTAACTGTAAACGGATCGCTTGCTATATATTCATCAAGAAGGTGTTGATTTGACTCTTCGGATTGCCCTACTAATTTTTTTGCAAGTTCTTGCATTAAATCCCAGCTGCCTGTAATCGTTTCTTGTGTATAGCCGGTAAGAATGGTTGCTTCGCCGAATCCTTGATTCCCATTAGTATCTGTCACATTGACGATCAATGTATCAAAATGGGTAACGGGCCCAAAGGCTAGTTTATAGGGCACCTTTAAAGGTAGCTCAATCCGATGGAGAGTAATGGATTCGAGTGGTTTCATCTCGTTTTATCTTAGTCACTTTGACATGGGATGACAATTGGCCAATTCCCCGCAAATTTGCAGCTAGAAAATGCTAAGCACCTGTTTTTATTGAATTATTTTTACGTTATTCATTTACATTGGGATTACAATTACCGAATAAGTCATATATATGAATAATTACTTCCAGATTATTTTTGGGTTGGCGCTAAGTTATGGTTAAAACAACCGAATTCGCATATAAGAGGGTTAAATATGCGATTACAGAATTGCTACGTCAAAATAAGTGGCGCCATAATCAAGCTATACCAAGTGAGCCGATCTTAGCTGCTCGCTATCAGGTGAGCATTGGGACAATTCGGAGGGCAATCAATGAATTAGTGGCAGAAAATATCCTCGTGAGAGAGCAAGGCAGAGGTACATTTGTCATTAGTCATACACCTGATTACATGCTGAACGTATTCTTTAGAATCGAGAGCTCAACAGGGGTGCGTGAACTCCCAAATTCGAAACTACTATCCTTTGAAAAAATACGAGCTACGCAATTCATTGCTAAGAAACTAGCAATTAAGCCCTATGAAAAAATATACAAAGTAAAAACCCTACTAAGCTTTGGATCTCAACCCGCGATTATTGATGAAATTTATCTTTCTGAAAAAATGTTTCCAAACTTGAGTGAGAGTTTTTTTTCGGATAGGAATGAAACACTCTATGGCTTATTCCAGAGGGTATATGGTATTACTGTTCTCAATATCAGCGAAACAATAGAGGCGATTCCTGGTAATCAGTTCATATCAAAATTGCTCAAACTAAAAATTAATCTACCCCTTCTATGTGTTAACAGAGTTGCATACGCATATAAGGGAAAACCTGTGGATATGCGTATTCGCTATATCCACTCCAATAAATACCGTTACTTTAATAATTTGGGTGGAGGGTAGCTCTATTAAGATGCAATTGGTCGGTTCAACTACTAGCCCTTTTTCAAGAAAAGTAAGGATTTGCTTTATTGAGAAAGAAATTCCTTATTCTTTGCTTCTTGAGGATGGTTGGAATATTAATACCAAACTTCATGAAATTAATCCCCTCGGAAAAATACCGTGCCTATTACTTCCCAATGGCAATCCTATATTTGATTCATCGGTTATTGCTGACTACATAGATGGCATGAGCGAAATCAATGCGCTACTTCCTCAATTAAACTTGGAAAAAGCCCAAGTAAAGACCTTTGAGGCCTTGGCTGACGGACTTTTAGATGCGGCTATTTTGGCGCGCCGTGAAAGAATGATGAGGCCCACGGCGCAGCAAAGTGAGGCATTGATTGAAAGACAGCTGAGTAAAGTTCAAGTATCTTTGAAGTATTTGTCTGATTCAATAGGAACATCTGAGTATTGCAACTTGAATAAGTTTACGCTCTCAGATATCGCTGTTGGTTGTGCGCTAGATTGGTTAGACTTTCGTTTGCCTGAAATTAATTGGCGTGTTGATCATCCCAATCTGGATATCTATTTTTCTAAGTTGATCCTTAGGCCCTCTTTTTTATCAACCGATCCACGTAAAGCAAGCGATTGAGTATCAATTTATAGTTATTTAAATTACTCAGATGCTTGTTAGGGTGGTGATCTTTTCAAAATATGGAGTGGTAAACAGATAGATCCGGCCGCAGTACGTTGCCGGACTTATTTTTTGATACTGTCCCGATGGTAATAAAGCAAATAGGTATGGTATTGGTAGATAGCTTGAATAACTGCTTGAGACGTTCACTCTGCATCGCTTTGCCACTCGATAATCCAGCCCCGAAACCGAGGGCGTGCGCCATAAGTAAGATATTTTGAACTGCACACCCGAGCGATATCATTTTTTCATACGGCGTAATGCCATCCTCGGTATCGTTTAAGTTGGCTGCAGCCAATAATAGGAGGGGGCCTCGAAAGGCTTTATCTCGAGCTTCATCCAGTTGAATGGGGGTTGCTTGAGGGTCTCGGTCCAGTAGGCAATTTCTGAACACGTCCCCCAACAATGACCGGCTTGATTCGCTCACTTCATAAAAGTGCCATGGCGTATGTCTGCCGTGGTCTGGCGCAGCTTTAGCCGCATCTAATATCTGGTTTTTCTGCTCTAGTGAAGGTCCTGGTTGAATTAAGCGTTTGGGCGATACATGAACTCTTCCATGAATGAGTTGATTAATATAGTCATCCATTGCGCTTAACCAAATGCAAGATCAAGAAACCCGTTGGTAATACAAATTCTGAGGGTGATTTGCTTCTGCAAAAAACATCCACCGTTCGGCAAGCAGACCAATAAAGTGAATAGTTAAGGCCAGAATAAAAATAACGTTTGATGGGGTAGAAATGGAATAGGCCACTAATATCATGGGGAATATGTAAGCGCATAGGAGCACTATCTTGCGGATGTTGCTAATGGCACGCTCAGTTTGGTGATGAAAGAATTCTCGGGTATTAAAACTCCCACCCATTAGACCCATCGAGGTCTGGCGAATGTTTGACCCTTTAATCCCGGTCGCGGATGCCAGATTTGATTTTGGACGCAAGCTGCGGTTGCGGCGCCAAATCCAGAGCTTTAAATTGAAGGCTACAAACAGCAGAATAAATGAGATGCCTGATATAACGCTGTTGAGAGGGAATTCCTTAGCGCCATCTGAAAGTCCAACAAGCACTCCCAATAACATCCAGCCCGATGTTATTCCCAGTAGGGTGAAGTTCATCAGGGTTGAGGGGTGCGACCATTCCTGAATAAAGCGTATGCATTGATAGATCTTAGCGGTACAAATCCAAAGCAATATGGTGGCAATCACAATTGCAATCCATAGCCAGGATGGAATTTCATTCGTTAGTGAGTACAGTAAGCCCAGTACCGTTACTGCAATCAGCATCGGAAGCACAATCACTTCCCGTGAAAGCCAAGAGGTACGCCACATCATCGCAGCGCGCCAAGCCCGTTCAGGCCTGCCAAGATGGAAGAACGACGCAATGAGTCCCAGCCCAAGCAATACCAGCGCAGCTGGAAATGCGAAGGTAGATAAAAAGGATTGCGTGAAGATTTGCACTGGGAAATCAAGGATTGCCAAGGAAAACAGTAAACCCTGCGCCATGCCAGCTAAGGTTGTAAAAAAGATGATTGAAAATTGTGGGCGCATTAACTGTCTTTCCTTGCGGCTTCAATGGTTTCCATAATGGAGCGCGGTAAATAATGGTTTGCGGGCTGGGTTTCCCATTCGGGCATGAGTGCATAGCCGGAGCGCTCTTGAATTGCGATACTGGCATCGGACTTTGGATCATGCACATCACCAAAAATCCGTGCGCTTGTTGGGCAAGCTAGTACGCAGGCAGGCTTTCGTTCGGATTCGGGTAATGTTTCGCTATAGATTCGATCTACGCAAAGAGTACATTTGGTCATGACTTGGCGCTCTTGATCCAGCTCCCTGGCACCGTATGGGCAAGCCCATGAGCAGTAACTGCAACCGATGCATTTGTCGTAATCCACCAAAACAATGCCATCTTCTTCGCGCTTATAGCTTGCCCCGGTTGGGCATACTGGAACACAAGGAGGCTCTTCACAGTGCAGGCAGGATTTTGGAAAATGAACGGTTTGTGTATTTGGGAAAATTCCGGCCTCGTAGGTTTGTACCCGATTAAAGAAAGTACCACTTGGATTTGCTGAATACGCATTTAGGTCGGTTAGGGGCCCAGCAGAGCCAGAGGTATTCCATTCTTTGCAAGAGGTGACGCAGGCATGGCAACCAACACAGACATTGAGATCGATGACAAGTGCGAGTTGCTTCTTGTGATCCGTGGCTTCATTTTTGGGGTTCATGGTTTGATTCATAGTGAATAAATGGGTTGATTACGATTTATTTTTCATCATGCCGGGTACTCGATGTGCCTTCACTTGTGGCCATGTTTCCTCGGGTTCATTTTCTCCAGCTGCGGCGAGTTTGACGCGTACGTCATACCAGCCAGCCTGTCCTGTAATTGGATCGGAGTTGCTTACTGAAAATCCACCCAGGGATAGCTCCTCTGTAATCAGGTGGTTGAGCAAGAATCCTTTTTTGGACTCATCGGAGGCGGGATCGAGGCTCCATGCCGATTCTGCCTTGCCGATCGCATTCCAGGTCCAGACCGTACCTGGATCGACTGCCTCCGAGTGGCGTGCCATGCATTTCACTTTGCCCCATTGGGATTCAATCCACATCCACGCACCATCATTAATGCCATGCTCTAGTGCAGTTTTGGTATTGACGTAAAGGTAGTTGTGGCTGTGAATCTGTCTAAGCCAAGCGTTTTGCGAGTCCCACGAATGGTACATGGCCATCGGTCTTTGGGTAATCGCATTCAGACTGAATTCATTTAAGTCTGTCACCTCATCTTCGAGCGGTGGATACCAAAATGGCAATGGATCAAAGTATTTCAGAATACGTGACTTTAGGTGCTCAGGGGGTGTTGCCCCTTTGCGCTGGCCTTTTGCAGCTAACCTGAATTTTTGCAAAATATCCGAGTAGATTGCAATCATGATGGGGTCATTTTTTTGACGCAGCGCATTTGCTTTACTGAAGTCCAAGTAGCCACGATTCCAATTACGCATGTATTGATGCTCTACTGGCATATGGTATTGAAACACGCAATTGTTTTCAGCATAACGCTGCCATTGGTCTTTATTTGGCTCTCCACGGAGGCTTTTTTCACCGTCTTTCCCGCGCCAACCGGCTAAAAAGCCAATGCCAGAATTGGGCGCTGTCTCAAATCGCGTAATGAAGTCCGGATAGTCGACGAATTTCCTGCTGCCATCTTCGCTTGTAAAAGCGGGGAATTTTAGGCGCGATGCGAGTTCGATTAATACCTCTTGGAATGGCTTGCATTCACCAGTTGGTGGAAGTACTGGAATACGTACCGAATCAACTGGGCCATCGTATTCCGAGATGGGTCGATCAAGCATGCTCATCACGTCATGGCGTTCTAAATACGTTGTGTCCGGCAAGACAAGATCAGCAAAGTCAACCATCTCGGATTGAAAGGCATCGCAAACTACTAGAAATGGAATCTTAAATTCTCCATCTGCGTTTTTACTATTGAGTAATTCACGTACTTCCATCGTGTTCATTGTGGAATTCCATGACATATTGGCCATGAAGATCATTAATGTATCAATCGAGTAGGGATCGCCTTTTACGGCATTGGTAATGACGTTGTGCATTAACCCATGGGCTGCTAGCGGATGCTCCCAGGTATACGCTTTATCAATGCGCAGTGCGTTCCCGTTTTTATCTAACGCCAGGTCTTCGGGTTGTGTTGGCCATCCTAAAGGCGCTTTGCCTAGGGGTGTATTAGGTTTAATGTCGTCTTCTGATGAAGGGGGCTTCACATTGGGCGGAGTTTGACGTGGATAAGGCGCCTTATGTCTAAAACCACCTGGTCTATCAATGGTGCCGATTAAGGACATTAATACTGCCAGCCCGCGCGTGGTTTGAAAGCCATTCGAGTGGGCAGCCAATCCCCGCATGGCATGAAATGCAACCGGTCTAGCAGTTACTGATTGATGCTTTTCACCCCATGCATCGGTCCATGTAACCGGGAGCTCAAATGCTTGTTTGAATGCACTATGCGCAATTTCTTCCGCGAGCTTTTGAATGCGTGCAGTTGGAATGCCGGTAATCGAAGACGCCCATTCGGGAGTGGTTTTCTCAACCTGTCGCCGTAACAATTCAAAGGCAGGTGCCACTTTTTTACCTTGGTGCGGGCCTGGACCCATGATGAATTCACCGCACAACGTTGGTGAAACGCCTTTTTCAAAGCATGGCTTAGCGCTTTGGGTGTTTGCATCCCAAACGTATTTGTTATGCGGCAAATCGGCGTTAATAGGATCCGAGTCTGGGTCGAATAAGAAGAGGCCTTCTTCAGGGCCCGCATCCAGGCAAACCAGCTGACCAGAATTACTGTAGCGCTTGAGAAAATCAGCGTCATACTGTTCTTTGCGAATCAGTTCATGCATCAGCGCCATAAACAGAGCGCCATCAGTTCCAGGCTTAATCGGAATCCACTCATCTGCAATAGCGGAATAACCAGTGCGAACCGGGTTAATCGAAATAAAGCGGCCACCAGAGCGCTTGAATTTAGAAAGCGCTATTTTCATTGGGTTACTGTGATGGTCTTCTGCAGTGCCGATCATGACGAATAACTTCGCATGCTCAAGATCGGGTCCACCAAACTCCCAAAAGCTGCCACCAATGGTGTAGATCATTCCGGCTGCCATATTGACCGAACAAAATCCACCGTGCGCGGCATAATTTGGCGTACCAAATTGACGGGCAAAAAGCCCCGTTAATGCTTGCATCTGATCGCGGCCTGTAAATAGCGCAAATTTCTTTGGATCCGTCTCCCGAATTTTTTGTAGGCGCTGGGTGAGTAGTTCAAATGCCTGATCCCAGCTAATTTCATCAAATTCACCAGCGCCCCGGTCGCTCCCTTTTCGGCGCAGTAATGGTTTAGTAATGCGGGCAGGTGATTTTTGCTTCATGATGCCGGCAGAGCCTTTGGCACAAATCACACCTTGATTTAGTGGGTGATCCGGATTGCCATCAATGTAGACCAGTTCACCATCGCGCAGGTGGGCCCGGATGCCGCATCGACAGGCGCACATATAACAGGTTGTTGTCTTTATCTCTGTCGCTGGCGCTTGAGAATGAATTGGGTCGTGGATGGGGTCTTTTGAAAAAATCTTAAACATATTCTCTTGTCTCTGATAGTAAATTTAGTTTTAGGCTAGGCGCATTGCCAGTGCGGTGGAGGCAACTCGAGAAAAAACAGAGTCTGATCTGGATGTCAAAATAATGGGTACTGCGGTGCCAAGGATGACGCCAGCACACTCCGCTCCTGCCATATAAATAAGCGATTTATACAGAATATTTCCAGCGCCTAAATCAGGTACAAGAAGCAGGTCGGGATCGCCTGAAACCGCAGATTGAATTCCTTTGGTTGCCGCAGAACTCGCAGAGATAGCATTATCAAAGCCAAAGGGGCCTTCGATGAGAGCGCCTGGAAAAAATGCATTGTCCTGCTGAAGATCAACCAATGCTTTTGCATCCAGGGTTGCCTGCATGGCTGGATTAATGACTTCGGTTGCGGCAATGATGGCTACTTTGGGTTTCGTTATTCCGAGTTTGAAAAGTGCCTCAAGGCTATTGAGCAAAATATCTTTTTTATGCTCAATAGACGGAGCGATATTGACTACGCAATCGCTGATGCCCAGGAGTTTGTGGTAGCTGGGCAGTTCGAATAAAAAAATATGGCTGGTTCTGCGGTTTGTTCTTAGGCCATCCTTGCCAACCACAGGCCCCATTAAATCCTCTGTATGGAGAGAGCCCTTCATCAGCGCAGACAGATTACCTGACTTTGCGAGAGTAACGGCTGTTTTCGCTGCTGCGATTGGGTCATTGGGGGTGTCCACAATCTCGATGTCATCAAGCTTGAGTGACACACGCTTTGCCAGCGCTTCAATTTCGAGTTTTGGCCCTATTAAGACGGGAGTACATAGTGCGTACTTTTGCAGTTGCGCTACTGTTTCAAGTGACGGCTCGTTCAATGGAAAAACGACCCCTAGCCTTTTTTGGCCCTGTGATTCCTTAATGAGTAAATTGAGGTGTGGGTATTTATCGAGCATGACTGGGAGTCACTTATCCGCCAAGCGTATTGGAAATGCGGGTAGCCGCTTCACGCAGCTGCGGAATGTATTCCATTGCTTGGTTTAGGGGTAGGCGCGCAGTAGCGGCATGAATGGCGATGGCTGCCACAGCATCGCCATGTTTATCCTTCACTGGTACGGCTACACAAGAAACGCCTAAGACGTACTCTTCATTATCGACTGCATATTCCGTGCTAAGAATGCGATCCAATTCAGACTCCAGAAGATCACGATCCGTAATAGTGCGGTGGGTAAATTGCTCAAGCGGAAGATTGTCTAATAAGCGCGTTCTTTCTTCCATTGGCTTATAGGCAAGTAATAGCTTTCCACTCGCACTGCAATGGGGCGGCAATACCGTACCGGGTGGCAGATGCAATCGAAGAGCCCAGTTTGCCTCAACTCGGTCGAGGTAAAAGAGTTCGCCTTGCCGAAGCACTGCTAGATTGCAGGTCTCTTTTAGATCGGCAACTAATTTACGCAATATCGAGTGACGGACGCTAGAGACGCTATCGTGGCACAAGGTCTCCAGTGCTAACTTTGAGAGGCGCTCACCAGGGGTATAGGCTTTTCCACCCGGTTCGCGAACGACTAGGCCGGCTTCTTCAAAAATAGCCAGCGTGCGATGCAATGAGGCTTTTGGCATCCCGGTGATTTGCATCAATTGTGCTAGTGAAGCAGGCTGCCTGAGTGCTGCTAGCGCCTCAAGAATGACAACCCCTTTGAGCATGGATGAGTTTTCGCTAGAAGCATCTTTTTTGGGTAAATCCAGTATTTCGATGATTTCCTGGTCTAACATGGGATTAATCTCACAAAACAATATAATTTGTTCATTTTAATGGAACAAACTGATTTTAGAGTAAAAAATGATTAGTGTTTTTACTTATACGAAACAACTTGTTCAGGATAGCTGAATAAGGTATGGTTTGACTTGGAGACAAAAAATAATTTCCTATGGGGGTTTACATGACTAAGTTAAAAATGAAGAAATGGCTATCTGGTGCGCTGGTATGCCTCTCTGGAGTTTCAATTGCGGGCCTAGCACATGCACAGTCTTGGCCAACCAAGCCGATTAAGCTTATCGTTCCTTATCCACCCGGGGGCGGAACGGATGTCATTGCGCGGATCGTGCAAGAACCGTTGGCAAAAGAGTTGGGACAGCAGGTCATCATTGATAACCGCGGCGGTGCCGGCGGGTCAATTGGCTCAGCATTGGCTGCTCAGTCACCCTCGGATGGCTATACCGTTCTTTTCACCCTTTCATCGCACACCATCAATCCCGCCATTTATACAAAACTACCGTTTGATACAGAAAAAGACTTTTCTTCGGTGGTAACAGTGGCTTCCTTGCCCCAAATCTTGGTTGCGAATCCCAATTTCCCTGCAAAGACAGTGAAAGAAGTCATTGAGATGGCCAAAGCAAAACCAGGATCAATCTCTTATGCGTCAGTTGGTAATGGCTCCCCAGGCCACCTTGCTGGAGCCATGATGGCAACGGATGCGGGAGTTGATATGACGCATATTCCTTACCGGGGCGGCGGTCCTGCAGTAACGGATGTTATCGCGGGTCAGGTTCCCTTGCTCTGGGTTTCGATCCCTGCAGCAGCCCAATTTGTGAAAGCTGGAAAATTGAGGGCGCTAGCCGTTTCAACCGTTAAAAGGTCAGCAGTATTCCCAGATGTGCCGACCATGGTTGAGTCAGGATTTAAGGGTTTTGAGGTCGACTCTTGGTATGCGATGTTTGTACCAGCGAAAACACCACAGACAATCATTGATCGCTTAAACAAAGCAACCGTGAATGTTCTTGCCCAGCCTGAAGTAAAAGAGAAATTGTTAGGTCAGGGCGCAGAAGCAGTGGGGGATACACCTGCGCAATTATCAGGCGTGGTTAAAAAAGAAATAGCCAAGTGGAAACAAGTTGTGAAGTCAGCCAATATTAAGGTGGACTAGTAGCGCAGTAAAAAATTCTTTAAACCTTCAGTAAAGATCCTATGTCAGAAGTTGAAAGCATCATCAAGCGTGCCCGTGTTGCGCAAGAAGAGTATCAGTTGTACACGCAGGAACAAGTTGATTTGGTAGTCTCTGCAGTGGCGTGGGCCATTTTGGAGCCAGGTAGAAATGCCGAATTAGCAGAGTTAGCGGTGCGCGATACCGGGCTTGGTGATGCAGCTGATAAGTTTAAAAAGAATTTTCGTAAAACGCTGGGCTTGGTACGGGATTTGCAAAATGCCAAAACAGTTGGGGTTGTTTCTCACGACCCGATAACTGGAATTACGGAGTATGCAAGGCCGGTAGGGGTTGTGGCTGCCATTACGCCCTCAACCAATCCTGGCGCGACGCCCATCAATAAAATTTTGAATGCGCTGAAGTGCCGCAACGCAGTAGTTATTGCCCCATCCCCCAAAGGGCAATCAACCTGCTTTCGTTTATTAGAATTTGTGCATGCGCAGTTGGATTTAGTCAAGGCGCCACGGGATTTGGTGCAGATATTGCCTGATCCCATCACAAAAGACGCTACCCACGAGCTGATGCGCTTGGCTGATTTAGTCGTCGCTACTGGTTCGCAAGCCAATATACGTTCTGCATATACAAGTGGAACACCGGCATTTGGGGTGGGCGCTGGTAATGTCCTTGTAATCATTGATGAGAATGCCAACTTAGATAGCGCTGCACAAAAAATTACGCAATCAAAAACCTTTGATAACGCCACTAGCTGTTCTAGTGAAAATGGTGCGGTTTTACTGGATGCTATTTATGACTCCGCTATCGATGCTTTAGAGCGTGCTGGTGGTGTACTCTTGGATGCTGCTGATAAGCAACGCCTGCATGACGTGATGTTTAGCAGTGGAAAATTGACTTCCACCTTGACAGCGCAGTCACCTGCCGTGATTGCTGAGCGGGCAAAGTTGCAGCACCCTAAAGCCAGTGGTGCGCGCTTTTTTATGGTCGAGGAGACAGGCTTTGGCCCAAATGCGCCTTTCTCTGGCGAAAAATTAAGCCCAATTTTGACAGTCTGGCGAGCCGCAAACTTTCAGGCTGCAAAAGAATTGGTTGGCAATGTTTACTCCTATCAAGGTGCAGGACATTCGGTTGGCTTGCATACGGCAAGCAGCGGATCGGTCATGGAGGAGAGGGCAGCTGATTTAGCCCGTGATTTGCCGGTTGCGCGCGTGATTGTGAACCAAGCGCATGCGATTGCCACCGGAGGCAGCTTTGAAAATGGCCTACCTTTCTCTTTGTCGATGGGCTGCGGCACCTGGGGAAAAAATAACTTCTCCGACAACATGAACTACCGTCACTACCTCAATACCACGCGTGTGGTCCGGCCGATTACTGAAAAAGTACCAGAGGTCGAGGATTTGCTGGCCAATTATTTCAGTCAGTATCCTCAATAGTTAGATTCACTCAGTATCTATTTACTCTCCTCAACATGGCAGAAATCCTGAACTCAGCTAGCGCTAGCATTGCCCAAGTCTTAACGAAGTGGGCCAAGCAGCAGCCCGACCATATCCTATTGTTTGCTCCAGAGACTGATCAGAAACTATCGTATGGGCAGATGGCTTCAGAGGCTGAGCATTTTATGGGCTGGCTGAAAGAGCGCCAGATTAGCGCCAAGGGCCATGTGGGTATCTTTATGCACAATGGACGTCAGACCACAACCGTGTTTATTGCCACGATGGTTTGTGGTCGGGTGGTGACTCCATTGAACCTATTAGCACCGGTAGATCAATTGGCTTGGGTTTTAGACCATAGCGATATTGAAGTACTGTTTTATGCCCTGGAGAATAAGCAAAATTTATTTGCGGCATTGAAAAAAACCCAGCGCACATTTGAGTTAGTGGAATTAGACCCGGACGCAGAGGCTGGCCCCTTTTTACAATCAGACCCATTAGCCTTGCCGCAGATTAATTCAGATGACCCTGCTTTATTAATGTATACCTCGGGCACGACTGGCACGCCAAAGGGAGTGCTATTAACGCATCGGAATTTATTGCATGCAGCAAAATCAATCAGCGAATGGCATCAACTTACTCCAGCCGAAATTGTGCTCAGTTCGCTGCCGATCTACCACATCAATGGTCAAGTTATTTCAACCATAACGCCATTCTTTTCGGGTGGGTCGATTGTTGCCCCCCATCATTTTTCGGTCTCGACGTGGTGGAAAACGGCAATTCAATATCGCTGTACGTGGATCAATATGGTTCCCACCATCATTGCTTATTTAATTAATGCAGCGAAAAGCGGTGCCAGCAAACCCGATGTTGCTCAGCTAAAACACATTCGTTTTGGACGCTCAGCATCAGCCCCTTTGCCGCCAGAGCACCACCGCGAGTTTGAAGGTTTATTCGGTATGCCCGTGATCGAGGCAATGGGCATGACGGAAACCTGCTCCATTGTATTTTGTAATCCACACGACGAGCGCAGGCGCTTTGGTAGCCCTGGATTGCCCTGTGGAGTAATAGCAAAGATTGTGGATGACTCTGGCAACGGGGTACCCGATCTGGTTTCTGGGGAAATTTGCCTTAAAGGTGAGAATGTATTACATGCCTATTACAAAGGCGAGGCGGAAACCAAAAAGGCCTTTGATTCAGAAGGCTGGATGAAAACAGGCGACCTTGGTATGCGGGATGCCGATGGCTTTTATTTCATTACCGGCAGGCTGAAAGAATTGATCATTAAGGGCGGTGAAAACATTGCCCCACGTGAAATTGATGAGGTCGTGTTAAAACACCCAGCGGTCCTAGATGCCGCATCGGTTGGAATACCCGATGCAAACTACGGCCAAGAAATTATGGTGTGCATCATTCTAAAAGAGGGCCAAACTTGCTCTGAATCAGAGATGCGCCAATTCTGTTTAGAGAACCTGGGTAAATTGAGGACGCCTAAGCTCATTCTGTTTATGGACGATCTCCCTAGAGGTCCATCTGGAAAGGTGCAGCGATTGAAGTTACTGGATTTACTTCAATCCAAATAAGGCTGTTATTTCTTTTTCTTTTGCTTTGGCTTCAAAATCTGATGCATTAAAGCAGATGAAAAAATACCGATTAAGATTGCCCATTCCAGTGCAATCGTGACTGTTCCAATCGCGGTAATCACCATCGGAACCCACTCCTTTTTCCCCATTCTGAATTCGTGGCGAATTTGCTTTAAATCAATGAGCTTCCATGCGACCAGCAACAATAGTGAGGCAATTACAACATAGGGTATGTGCTTTGCAAGGGGCGATACAAAAGCCAGAATGATGATTAAGAAAACAGCGGCGCATAGTGCTGCTAGCGGTGTTTTCGCTCCCGCAGCCAGATTAACGCCGGTGCGATTAAATGAGCCACTTGAAGGGTAGGCCGAGAAAAATGAACCTGCCACATTGGCTAATCCTTGTCCGATGAACTCTTGATTGGCATTGAATGTATCTTTTGATTTCAAAGCAATCGCTCGCGCAATGGCCATCGCCTCGGTTGAGGCCAGTAAGGTCATAATTAATGTGGCGGCAAATAATTGCTGCAAGGTAGAGGGACTTAAGTCCGGTATTGAGAGTGGAGGGAACGCCCCTGGAATCTCACTAACACGCTTAAATTGATTCATGAGAGGAAAAGTAAGCTCGATAAGTATTGCTGCAATAGCACCAATAATTACAGCAATTAGCATGGAAGGTATATATTTGTTTAGGGGCCTCCATAGGCGAATGATGCTGAGCGTGATGATTACCAGGGTAATGGATTGCCATTGAATATCACCGTTGAGCCCGAGAGTTGCAATGGCTTTCAGGGTATTCATGACATCCGTCCCTCGCGGTATGTTCATTCCCAGGAGCGTACCAACTTGGCTGTTAATAATCAGTACAGCAGCCCCAGCGGTAAACCCAACAATCACCGAGTGAGGAACCTTTTCTACCCATTTTCCAATACCGCTAAAACCTAAAGCCAGCTGAATCACCCCCACCAGAAAACTCAGCGTTAGAACGAATACAACGTATTGCGGCGATTCTGGTAGGGCAAGTGGCGCAATCAGTGCCATGGTTGTCAGGGATATTGCGTTTGCTGGCCCCGTTACCATGAGGCGGCTTGAGCCAAAGAGGGCAGCAATCAAGCAGGGCACCATTGCCGCATAGAGGCCATAGTGGGGCGGCATTCCTGCTAGCAATGCAAATGCAATGCCTTGGGGCAATACAACAATAGCGCCAGTTAATCCGGCCAGCACATCGGCGCGGATAACCCCCGGTTTTTTGTATTCCGGTAACCATTGCAAAAAAGGAAAGAGTTTCATGTATACCGGCAGCTTGTTATTGTGGATTTGCTGCCGCGCGAAGTAAAAGTCATGTAATTAACTTTTGTTGTTCAGAATTAAGTCTGCCGCTTTTTCTGCCATCATCACCGCTGGCCAATTGGTATTGCCAGATGGTAATGTCGGCATTGCAGAGCAATCGACCACCCGCAATCCCATTACGCCTCGTACCCTCAACTCCGAATCCAATACAGCTATTGGATCCGAGTCAGTGCCCATTTGGCAGGTACCCGTTGGGTGAAAAATCGTAGCGCCATTATTACGGCAAAATTCCAATAGATCGGCATCGCTCTGAGGGTTATTCGGCTTAATTTCCCGGGTGATGAGCGATTTAAGCGGCTCGGTTTGTGCAATCTTGCGCGCAAACTTCACAGCAGCGACACTAATGTCGCGATCGTATTCTGTAGCAAGGTAGTTGGCAACCATTTTGGGCGGCATTAACGGATCTGCCGATTGAATACGGACATGGCCTCGAGACTCTGGCCTTAATTGACATACCGACATGGTGAAGCCCGGAAAGGGGTGTACATTTCCCCCTGCCATATCGGCTGATAAGGTTGCCATATGGAATTGGATGTCAGGGGTTAGCGAAGATTTCATCACTTTAGTGAACAGTCCGCCTTGATTAATTCCAATGGAAAGTGGGCCGCCCCGAAACAGTAACCAATCAAGACCAATTTTGACTTTGCCAAAAAGCGATGAGAGCTGCACATTGGTTGATATCGGTTGATTTAGTTCGTAAATTAAACGGTATTGCAGGTGATCTTGTAAGTTTTCACCAACGCCGGGAAGGTCTTGGATGATCGGGATATTAAATTCCCTTAAGAGGGCTGCTGGGCCAATTCCGGATAGCTGCAAAATTTGTGGCGATTGCAGGGCTCCAGCGCTAAGAATGATTTCCTTATTGGCCCTAATAACTTGCTTTTGACCGTCACGTATTAATTCGATAGCAACGGCGCGGCGCCCCTCAAAAATAATGCGCATGACCTGACTATCCGTCAAGATGGTTAGATTGCTGCGCCGTTTGACTGGATTTAAGTAGGCTACTGCAGTGCTGCAGCGTAAGCCTTTATGGGTTGACAGTTGGTAGTAACCCACGCCCTCTTGGGTGAGGTTATTAAAGTCATCAGTTTCTGGCACGCCCAAATTGACTGCGCTTTTTATAAACGACTCTACCAGCGGGTGTTTTTTGGGAATGGATGACGCCTTCAAGGGGCCCGTTTTGGAGTGGAGTGGCTCACCTAAGCGATCGTTACCCTCCGCCTTTTTAAAATAGGGCAAAACATCATCCCAGCCCCAGCCGGTATTGCCAAGATTCTTCCAGCCGTCGTAGTCCTCTTTTTGGCCGCGAATAAAAATCAATCCATTAATCGAACTAGACCCACCCAAGCACTTTCCGCGGGGCCAATAAATCTTGCGTTGATTCATTCCCGGATCTGGCTCTGTTTCGAACTTCCAATTGACCTTTGGATCCCACATGGTTTTTCCATACCCAATCGGCAAATGAATCCACGGCGAGCTATCTTTTGGGCCTGCTTCAACTAAGCAAACCGAGTTTTGGGGATCTCCTGACAGGCGGTTGGCTAAAACGCAGCCCGATGATCCGGCGCCAACAACGATATAGTCAAATTGGCTATCTTGCATGTGGAATTATCCAGCCGCCCTCAAGCCCAAGATTTCACGTGCTAGCTTTCCATTTGCAACGGGTCGATTATATTTAACGGCTAGCTCGGCAACGCGTGAGACTAATTCAGCATTGTCTTTTGCAACGCGGGTCTGATCATATTTAATATTGTCTTCTAGGCCAGTACGAGCATGACCACCCATTTCGAGCGCCCATTCGTTGACAGCCAGTTGGTGTCTTGCAATGCCAGCTGCAGTCCAGGTTGCATCCGGCATGATGTCTTTCAACTCGCTTACTAGGAATTCTAAAATACTGCGTTTTGCCGGCATGGCATTGGGCACACCCATCACAAACTGAACATGTGCAGGGGCCTTTAGTAATCCACGTTTGATTAAGTCAGCAGCACTATAGAGCATTGCCATATCAAAGACTTCAATCTCCGGCTTGATGTCGTACTTATTCATTTCATTGGCAAGCCCATCTACAAAAGTTGGTGGATTCTCATAAATGCCATGGGGAAAATTGACGGATCCAGTTGCGAGCGATGCCATATCGGGTCGGTGAAACAACATGGCACCCCGTAATGCCTGATCTTGGCCCCTACCACCGGTTGAGAATTGAATAATCATGTCTGGGCAATGTTTTTTAATGCCTTCCTGGACTTTTGCAAACTGATCGGGATCTGAACTTGGGCTTTCATCCGGTTTGCGCACATGCAAGTGGACTAAGGCTGCGCCTGCTTCATAGGCTTTTTGTGTCTCTTCGATTTGTTCGGAGACGGTAACTGGGAGGCCTGGGCAGTCCTTTTTACGCGGAATTGCACCAGTAATAGCTACAGTGATAATGACGGGTTTATTCATAATTTACCTAACAGTTGTAACAGCACAATCCTAAAATTTTTGATAAGTTTATCTCGAATAATGAAATAAATATCTAGATGAACGAAGTTCAATGACTGAAGAATTAAAGGATAACTTTAAATATCATATTAGTTAACTGATGGTAGCCATGTGGCTAACTGCGGAAAGACTAATAGCAGGATTACCGCAATAATTTGTAGCACCATAAATTGGGACATGCCAGCATAAATATCCGTTATCTTCCAAGAAGGTGCGACTCCTTTGAGGAAGTAAGCTGATAGAGCGACTGGTGGTGAGAGCCAAGCCGTCTGAAGTGTTACTGCCACTAAGGTGCTAAACCAAATTAAATCGATACCTGCTGATTTAATTATTGGCAAGAAGATTGGAACCACAATTAAAACAATCGGCACCCACTCCAGTGGCCATCCCAACAAGAAAATCAAGAACAAGATCAAGATCAACATCACCATGGGTGACACCGGTAATGAGGTAAGGTAGCTGGCAATTAAATCAGCACTTCCGAGTCTTGAGAATACGGACCCGAAAAGGTTTGAAGTGGTAACTAAAAGCAAAATCATGCTTGAAACACGCAGCGTTTGCATTACGCAGTTTTTGATTTTGATGAACGTCATGCGCCCAGACATGGTGGTCAGCAAAAAGGTTGCTACGCAACCAACAGCACCTGCATCGGTTGGGGTTGCTATCCCTGCGAGTATTACGCCTAAAGTAGCAAATAAAACCACAATCACCGGCGCAATACCAATCAGCAAATCAATTAAAACCGGCTTAAGCGATTTTGCGCGCATTTCAATAGGCAGTGCTGGTCCTAGCGCTGGATTGATCCAGCAGCGAATCATGCACCAAGAGGCAAACAGGAATGCCAATAGCAAGCCTGGCAAGACTGCAGCGGCAAATAAATCCGTTGCAGGAATGCCGACGACTGGTCCCATCACGATTAGCATTACTGATGGCGGTATCAGGATACCCAATGTACCGCCAGCGGTAATTGCGCCTGCGGACATGCGAACGTCGTAACCACTTTTAATCATAGAAGGTGCAGCCATTACGCCTAGCAAGACTACCGATGAGCCCACGATGCCCGTTGCGGCAGCAAAAATGGTGGCGGTAACAATCACTGCTAAATAGAGTGAGCCCCGAATGCCCGCAAACAATTGCTGAATCGCGCCAAATAAGCGTTCCATAATGCCGGACTGCTCTAATAAAAATCCCATAAAAAGAAAAAATGGGATTGATGCAAGGACACTATCTTGCATAACGGATAGCGTTTGCAAGATCGCAAGATCAAATACAACGGGGCCTAAGGCAATAAAGCCCATGATGATACTGAGTGCCCCAAGTGTGAACGCAATCGGGAAGCCAATAAAGATTGCGCACAGCAAAAAGCCTAAGCCAACAATACCTAAAATTTGATGATCCATCCTATGCCCCTTTGTTTGTAGTGTCTAAGGGCCATTCGTTTGATCGAATTGCAACCAGGCATTTGCTTACTTCGGAGAGTCCTTGAATAAAGAGCAGGAAACCTGTTAGAGGTAAAGTGAGTTTAAAAGGCCAGGTAATGGCCATCCAAGGACTTGATACAAAGCGTTCATTGCTGGTAAAGGCTTTAAAGAAATATTCCCATCCAACGATTGTAAAAATAAGCACAAAAGGGTAGAAAAGTAATAAATAACAAGCAAGATCAACTAAGGCTTGTTTTTTTGGTGACCAGTTGTCATAAAACATATCGGTACGAATGTGGCCCTTGTGTTTAAGGGTATAACTCGAACCCAACATAAAAAAGGCACCATAAAGCATAAATGTCATGTCATAGGCCCAGATGGTAGGGGCGCCGAAAGCATATCGCGCTACTACTTCGTAAGCCAGGCTGAGAATCATTGGAATCAGCATCCAACCTACAATATTACCTACGATTGAGGTGATGCGATCCAGTTTTTTGGAGAATGCAATTAATTCTTGATTTGTATTAAACACCGTCAATTCCATTTAAAAAAAGGGTGGGAATGCCCACCCTTTTATCGACAACTAAAAGTAAAAATTATTTCTTCTTACTATTTACTACTGTTGCACCTATGTTGTAGTACAGACCATTAATTTGTGTCCAGTAAGGAACAACAATTCCGGCAAATTTCCTTTGTGACTCCAATACCTCTTTGAAGAAAGGGTTCTTCTCAGATTCACGTGTATAAACAACAGCAGTTGCTTTTTGGAATGCAGTGAAAAACTCTTTTGGAGTGTCATGTACTGTTACGCCATGATCTTTTTTGAGCTTTTCTAAAGCGACAGCATTACGGTAGACGTTAAAAGTGTAGGTTTCTGCGATTGTTGCGGAAACTGCTGTTTCAACTATGACCTTAAGATCTGCAGGCAATTTGTCCCAAAATGCTCTGTTAATCAAGAGTTCTGCAACGTCAGTGGATTGATGTAAACCTTGGAGGTAGTAATGCTTAAAGACATTTTGAAAGCCCAAAATCATATCGTCTGCCGGACCAATCCATTCGGCCGCATCAATAACACCACGTTGTGCTGCTGGAACAATTTCGGACCCCGGCATGGCTACTGTTGTTAAACCCATTTCTCTAAAAATTTCTGCTGTTAGTCCTGGGGGCGACCGATATTTCATTGGCTTCATATCAGCAATTGAATTGATCGGCTTTTTAAACCAACCAAAGGGGTCGGGACCCATTGGCTGAATCATGAATGGCTTGATATTAGTTTTGAGAACTTCAGTAAAGAGACGCTCATAAAGCTGATCTCCTCCGCCATTTTTAAGCCAAGCCATATGCGAGACTTGATCTAGTCCAACACCTGAGCCAGAGGCTGGATTAGAAAATAATGCAGCTGCAGAGTTTTTTCCAGACCAGTAATGGGTCCATGCAAATCCACCATCGACAACACCTTTGTCAACCGCATCCAAAATTCCGAATGCACCTACAACAGCGCCGTCAGGCAAGACCTCTACTTTGAGGCGCCCATTTGACATTTTGTCGACACGATCGCCAAAGTTTTTCATGAGCTCAAAATAGATGCTGGCAGAAGGCACGCCTGTTTGAATTTTCATTTTTATTGGCGCAGACTGCGCAAATGCGGTTCCGCACAGTGCAGCAGATAGGGCCGTAACCGCTGCTAGCCTTTTAACAAATTGAATAATCATTTCAAACTCCTTGTTTATGTTTAACAATCGTTATTTTTGGATTGCTACTTTACAATACTCTATTCAGCCTAACGGAACAAGTTGTTTATTATTAGTAAAAACGATTAGGAAAGGTACATAAAAACTCTTTTTGTTCCACTTAATGGAACAAAAAATTAAATTTATTTGTTAATTTTGGAATATGCTCGTTAACGGGCTTTGATAACAATATTCTGTGCCAAGTAGCAATTTGCACATTATTTAGGACTTAAAGATGGATGGTCTTTTTATTTTTACGTTTAGTAAATGTATTGGTGAATTCTAATATGGTTAGTATCAGGTGAGTGGACTTGATTTGCTTGCGATAGGAATTTTGTTTTTCTCTGCCATTCTGGGCGGTTTAATACGCCGCCTAAGCGGATTTGGTGGAGCGCTCATCATGTCACCGCTGCTGATGTGGTTTTTCCCGGTTCCCTTTTTTATTCCGATTGTGATGTCCGCCGAACTGCTTGGCGGACTATGGCTCTCTACCCAATGGAAGGTCAATAAAGAGGATATTCCCAGCCTATATCGAATGTGGATCTTGGCCGCAGTATTGCTGCCCTTGGGTATTTTTTTGGGTGAGGCAGTTCCGATCACCGTGCTCAAAGTTACCACTGGAATTGTGGTGATTGCATTTTCTATTTTTTTACTAATCCGCGTCAATTTAGCCATTAAGCTCTCCGCGTTTCGGGACTTTCTTGCTGGCGGCTTATCCGGCTTACTCTTAGGTTCATGCGGCATTGGCGGCCCCCCTGTGGCACTTTATTTAAATGCCAGCGGTCTGCAGTTTGAGCGCTCAAGGGCATTGCTATCCCAATTTGTTTCTGGCGTCTGTTTGCTGGCAATTGTTGCCGCAAGCCTATTGGGAGGGGGGATTGCTTGGCTGCCTTGGCTCCTATTTGCGCTGCCCGCCTATTTTTTCGGTATGTACTTGGCCAAAGCCTTGCTGCAGCGGCGAGAATTGTCCGCTAGTTTTATTAAAAAGTTTTGCCTGTATCTGCTCATTGTGAATGCAGCATTTAATTTGGTCGTTTTAGCCCTGTTATAACGATAATGTGGATAGCGTATACCGATCGTGTTTGCTAAGGCCCCAAGCGTATATCATTGATGTAATTCTTATTTTTTTACACCATGGCTACCTACAATACCGAAACCGTTCTGTCGATTCACCATTGGAACGATACCCTGTTTAGTTTTACGACCACCCGCAATCAAAGTCTGCGCTTTCGCAACGGCCATTTTTTAATGATTGGCCTAGAAGTCGATGGCAGACCCCTTGCCAGAGCCTATAGTGTCGCCAGTCCGAACTATGCCGAGCACCTGGAGTTTTTAAGCATTATTGTGCCCAATGGGCCATTAACCTCCCGCCTGCAGCACATCAAAGTGGGCGATCCTATTCTGGTGAGTGAAAAGTCAGTCGGCACTCTGGTGATTGATGACCTTAACCCTGGAAAGCACCTCTACCTCTTTAGTACCGGTACCGGCTTAGCTCCGTTTATGAGCATCATTCGGGATCCCGATACCTATGAGCGCTTTGAAAAGGTAGTGCTCATTCATGGGGTGCGTTTGGTCAGCGAGCTCGCTTACGGCGAGTACATCAAGAACGAATTGACCCAAGATGAGTTCATTGGCGAACTGGTGCAACAGCAGTTGATCTATTACCCCACGGTGACCCGCGAAGCATTTAAGCAAACGGGGCGCCTCACCACCGCCATTGAGTCAGGCCAGCTCTTTAAAGACATTGGCCTGCCACCTTTAGATCCCAAAACCGATCGCGGCATGATTTGCGGGAGCCCCGCCATGCTCAAAGAAACCTGCGCCATGTTAGACGCCAGAGGCTTTGTGGTATCGCCTAGCCTTGGGCAGCTTGGGGATTATGTCTTTGAGCGGGCGTTTGTGGAGAAGTAGGCTGGTAGCAGCGTGCTTAAGCCTGTAGGTACAAATAAAGAGGCTTTATCGCGATAAAAAAATTATATTAGGGGATTACTCGTATTGCATCTTTTTTATATGCTTGCTAAGGTGAACTTATCTTTTGGATTTTCTTACTGGAGGCATTAGATGAGCAATAATTTAAAGCGTATATTCTTGAGACCAGTATTACTATCAGTCGGGGCTTGTATAACTGTTTTAGGTATTGGTGTTTCTCACGCTCAAAACTACCCCAATAAAACCATTACATTAGTGGCGCCTTATGCTGTTGGTGGTGACAGCGATTTTTCTGGCAGAAATCTTTCGGTTGTTGCTACAAAGCTTATTGGGCAGCCAGTGATCGTTACTAATATCATAGGAGCTTCAGGCACGATTGGTTCGCAACGGGTAAGAACGGCGGCCCCAGATGGATATACCTTATTAGTATCGCGCGGAGGCTCCCAAGCAATTGTTCCCGCACTGGATAGCAAGACACCATATAAATGGAACGACTTTACGTTCATCTCATTATTGGATCTCAATCCTGTGGTTTGTATTGTAAAAAATGATTCACCCTACAAAACGTTTCCTGATCTTATCAACGGAATTAAAGCTAATCCGGGTAAGTTAAATTATGCAACTGCTGGGCCAGGAACCACCCAGCACTTAGCGGTAGAGGTTATATTGAGTCAGCTCAATATGCCATCTACAGCCGCTGTGATGATTCCATACAAGGGTGGCGGCGAAGCTACAACTGCCTTGCTGGGTGGGCAAGTACAGTTTATCTGCAATAACCTCACTACTCTAGTTGGTCAGATTAAGGGTAGTGCTGTACGTGCACTCGTAACCTCGACGCCTGACCGCCTAAAAGATTTCCCAGATATCCCCACCGCGCGCGAAATGGGCGTTTCTAATCTTGAAAAAGTAATGGGATGGAGCGGACTCTATGGCCCCCCTGGATTACCTGCAGAGGTAGTTGCTAAATGGCAGGCTGTACTAAAACAAGTTGCCGTTGATCCAGCTTGGATACGAGGTAACGATACCGTTGGCGCCATTCCAGCAATACGCTCACCTCAAGATACCGAAAGCTTTGCTAAAGATCAATTTGAACTTTATACCAAGCTCGGCACTCAGCTTAATCTTAAAAAATAATCTCAGTTTTCTTCAGCATAAATTGGCTCATAAGGCCATTTATGCTGAGAAAAACACCTAAGCCATCAAAGTCTCATAACAAAGTCTCACACCAAATTTATTTAAGGTATTTCAATTTTTATTTCTATGCTTAACAATACCAATAAGCAAATTAAAACATCTCACGATTTTCCTAAGCAAATTAGTGGCCCTAGCATATGGACTGGCACTGAAATGCAAAATGATCAATCTTGGAAAATAGAGTGGTCTGAAAATCAGATCGCTGAATTAAATAAAGCTGCCCACCATTTTTTAAGTTTGGGGAAGCCATTAGAGCAAATTACAAAAGATGATTTTCCGCTACCAACAATTCATACGTTAATAAAAGAAATCTTAAAAGAGCTTTTAGACGGGCGTGGTTTTGTACTGCTGAGGGGAATTCCGGTACAAGAGCTTGGCATTAAATTAGCCTCTGTTATCTATCTTGGACTGGGTTGTCATTTGGGTAGCTTGAGAAGCAATAATGCGAAGGGTCATCTCTTGGGCCATATTCGAGATCAAGGTGCCGATATTGCAAATAACAACACCCGGTTTTACCAGACCAATAAAAAATTAGAATTTCATACGGACTCCTCGGATTTTGTTGCTCTGTTGTGTCTGCAAAAAGCAAAGAAGGGCGGCGAATCGTATTTGGCAAGCTCTATGAGTGCTTACAATGAAATTGCTCGAAGACGGCCAGATCTATTAGAGGCGCTTTTTATGCCTTATCCCACAGACCGCCGTGGTGAGGTACCTGCAGGCCTTAATCCGTGGTTTGATATGCCGATTTTTAGTTGGTATCAGGGTGAATTAACGTGTGTATATATTCGGCCCTATATAGAATCAGCCCAAATTAATTTTCCAGAGGCTCCGCGACTTACCCAAAAACAAATTGATGTTATGAATTTGCTCGATGAAATTATTGCAGAAGGTAAATTGATTTTACCAATGAGTTTTGAGCCAGGGGATATTCAGATTATTCATAACCACCAGATTTTCCATTCACGAAGTGATTTTGAAAATTGGCCTGAACCGGAGCGTCAACGTCATTTATTAAGGCTATGGGTATCGCCTCTTGCGGGAAGACCGCTGCCCGACTATTTTGCCGCCAGATGGGGGTCTGTTGATGCCGGAGATCGAGGGGGAATTATCGTTCCCGGCACCAATTTAACCGTCGAGTTGAATTTTAGCTAGCTGCATTAAGGCGACATCCTAATAGTAATGTTTTACTTGTAAATCAATTAATTGATTGATTTCTGGAGTAATGCCTAGGCCGGGCTCATTACCTAGTAAGACCATGCCATCATCAACCACAGGATAAGGCATTGCCATTGCCTCGCGTAAGCAATTCGGATTGGAATCGACCTCAACAAAGCCTGCTTGACCTACCGCGGCCTTTAAATGCATCGATGCAACTAGCCCAATACCGCCACCAAGCCAGTGCGGACAAAAGAGCTGATTGCTGGCACAGATTGCTTTTGCAACAGGTATGCAGCCACTAAATCCGCCCCATTTGCCAATATCAGGCTGAATGACACTAAATGCGTTGCTCTGTATTGCTTCATAAAACTGCGTGTCGCCGCGCATGTTTTCGCCTGCAGCAAGGGGAACTGAGGATTGAGCGGCAAGCATGTTCCATTCTTTGATAGGGCGGTCTGCGGCAATCGGCTCCTCCACCCAGAATGGATTGAGCGGAGCTAAATGTTCAATATGACGAGCTGCAGATTCAAGGCTCCAAGCTTGATTTGCATCAACCATGATTTTGGTATCTGGACCAAGTAGGCTTCGAAGGGCCTGTAGGTTAGAGAAGTCACGATCTTGACCAAAGCCCACTTTGAGCTTGAACGCCCGAAATCCTTCTGCCCATTTTTCTGCCGCTATCTTTTCGGGGTTAGTAGGGCTAATTCCAGAGGCATAGGTTTCTATCTGCGGTGTGCCGCCAAACAGTTCCCACAACGGTTTTCCAGTCTTCCTTCCAAGCAGGTCCCACAAAGCAATATCAGTTCCAGCGATGGCTTGAGCAATAGTGCCTGGCTCACCACATTGAATACCCAGAATATGCAATCGATTAGTAAGCTCTTGAAACGCAGCAGTTGGAGTAGGCCATACCTTTTCAAGCAGAATAGGCGCGACTATAGAGTCAAAGAGGCGGGCACGGTGTTCAGCGCCAACGCTAGGGAAATTACACCAAATTTCTCCCCAACCAACACAACCTTCATTATCTTCAAGGCGTATAGCAACCGCTGGTCGGTCATGCATTATTCCAAATGAAGTTTGAACCGGCTCTCGTATAGGGGAGCGATAAACAAATGACTCTGCTTTTTTAATTTGAATGAGCGTATGTGTGAGGTTTGACACCATAAATAACAAATCTTAGAAGACCTTATTAGCTGATTAAAAGACTACGGCTAATATTGGACAATACAATCTGCGCAATCTGAATCGCAATTAATAAAACCAAGGGCGATAAATCCAGAGGCCCCATGTTCGGTAGGATGCGCTTAATGGGTGCGAGCAGTGGATTTAATATCTCAGACAGCATGTATTGCATCGGCGATCCACGGCCAACCCACGACAAGACCACATTGGCAATAATCAAGATCACTAAGATCGATAAAACAAGGCCAATTAATTCCAGTGCGGAGCCAATTAGTATGCCAAGGAGGGGTGGAATGGCCCCTAGCAGTAATCCAATCAAGAGCACTTTGGCCAACACAATCAAATAAGCCCCCACTAAGCAGGCACTATCAATTCGGCCGACACTTGGAATCAGCTTACGTAAAGGCATCACAAGCCAATTTGTCATTGGCATCAGATAAAGGCCAATCGGGTTACCGGAATTAGGTGATAAGTTGAACTTGAGGTACTGCAAGTAGCAGCGCAATAAACAGGCGCCACCAATTAGGGTGATAGCGATTTCAGAAAGTAGATTGGCAATTTCAAGCAGCATGATTAACTTCCTTTACTGCTCTTCTTCACGGCGCAAATGGGGAAACAAAATCACATCGCGAATATTAGGCACATCAGTGAGTAGCATTACCAGTCGATCAATACCGATGCCACAGCCGCCAGTGGGAGGCATGCCGTACTCGAGTGCGCGAATAAAGTCGTGATCAAAATACATGGCTTCTTCGTTGCCCGCTTCCTTCTGCTCCACTTGCTTATGAAAGCGCTGCGCTTGATCTTCAGCATCATTGAGCTCAGAAAAGCCATTGGCAATTTCACGGCCAGTGATAAAGAGTTCAAATCGTTCGGTCACACCAGGACGGGTATCGGATTCGCGGGCGAGGGGGCTCACTTCAATCGGGTAGTCAATGATGTAGGTTGGCTCCCATAAATGATGTTCAGCCACCAATTCAAATAAGGCCAACTGTAAGGCGCCAATGCCAGCATTCTTGAGTACTGGCGCATTAATGTCTTCACCACCTTTTTTGAGTTCGGCACGAATAAATTCAGCGTCCTCGAGCTGCTCAGGGGCATAGCTCTTTTTGGATTCGGGGCCGTACTTCAGTATGGCCTCCGTAATCGTCAAGCGCTGAAATGGTTTACTTAAATCCAGTAGGCGGCCTTGGTGGGTGAGGATTGCAGTGCCTTGGGTATCAATCGCCGCTGCGCGAATCAACCCTTCCGTAAAGTCCATCAGCCATTTGTAATCGGTATACGCCGCATAAAACTCCATCATCGTAAATTCGGGGTTGTGGCGCGGACTGACACCCTCGTTGCGGAAATTGCGATTGATTTCAAAAACGCGTTCAAATCCGCCCACGACCAAACGCTTGAGGTAGAGCTCGGGCGCGATGCGTAAAAACATCTGCATATCGAGCGCATTGTGGTGGGTCATAAATGGTTTTGCCGTTGCGCCGCCCGGAATGGGGTGGAGCATGGGGGTCTCAACCTCCATAAAGTTGGCCTCGAGCATATGACGGCGCAAAGAAGAAATGGCTTTGCTACGGGAGATAAAAGTCGCACGAGTATCCGGGCTGACGATCAGGTCAACGTAGCGCTGGCGGTACTTGGTCTCTAAATCGGAGAGGCCATGAAACTTATCCGGTAGGGGGCGCAGTGATTTGCTGAGGAGTCGTAGGGTACTGCACTCCACCGAGAGTTCGCCCTTATTGGTTTTAAACAAGTGCCCCTCAGCTGCAATGAAGTCACCCATGTCCCAGTGCTTGAATGCATTGTGGATATCAGTGCCGCTGATTTCATCGCTAATGTAAAACTGAATTTGCCCGGTGCGGTCTTGAATCGTCGCGAAACTGGCTTTACCCATCACGCGCTTTAGAACCATGCGTCCAGCCACCTTAACCATGACCTTCTTCGCAGCCAACTCTTCTTTATTGAAGCCATCGTAATGCGCATGTAGATCGGCTGCATGATGCGTCGGGACAAAGTCGTTCGGAAATGCAACGCCTTTAGCACGTAGCTGCGCTAACTTTTCACGGCGCTCGGCGATGATGTGGTTTTCATCCGGGATTTCCGGCGCGTTGTCTGGGGTTTGGGCTTTATCGTTCATGGGGTTTGGGCTAATCAGAGTAATTAAACGCCTTGCTTCAGGCTGGCTTCAATAAAGGCATCGAGATCGCCATCCAATACTTTTTGGGTATTGGAAATCTCAACGTTGGTGCGCAAATCTTTAATCCGGCTTTGATCTAAAACGTACGATCGAATTTGATGGCCCCAACCCACATCGGTTTTATTGGCCTCTAATTTATCTTGCTCGACCCGGCGTTTTTGCATCTCGTGCTCATACAGGCGCGACTTCAGCATAGTCATAGCCTCGGCGCGGTTACGGTGTTGACTGCGGTCATTTTGGCACTGAACCACAATGCCCGTTGGAATGTGGGTGAGCCGTACTGCAGAGTCGGTTTTATTGATGTGCTGACCACCAGCACCTGATGCGCGGTAGGTATCAGTACGAATATCCGCTGGATTAACGTCGATCTCAATCGAGTCATCGATTTCAGGGTAAACGTAGATGCTGGCAAAGGAGGTATGGCGGCCACCCGATGAGTCAAAGGGCGATTTACGTACCAAGCGATGCACCCCAGTTTCAGAGCGGAGGTGGCCGTAGGCATACTCCCCATCAATCTTGATGGTGGCGCTCTTAATACCCGCCACATCGCCATCAGACTCTTCCAGAATTTCGGTTTTATAGCCTTTGCGTTCACAGTACTTGAGGTATTGACGAAACAGCATGCTCGCCCAATCACAGGCTTCTGTGCCACCAGCACCTGCCTGAATGTCAATAAAGCAATTACAGGGATCCATCTCATTGTGAAACATGCGTCGAAACTCGAGGTCGGCAATCGTTTTACTGTACCCCTCGGTATCAACTTCAAGCGCACTTAAAGTCTCAAAATCACTCTCTTCTTTAGCCATCTCGAATAATTCGAGGGCACCCGTGATATTCGTATTGAGATTGGTAAGGGTAGAAACCACCCCATCCAGCAATTTTTTTTCTTTACCAAGCGCTTGCGCTCGCTTTTGATCATCCCAAATCGTGGGATCTTCCAATATGGAATTAACTTCCGTTAGGCGACGTGACTTGACGTCGTAGTCAAAGATACCCCCGAAGCGCTTGCTCGCGTGTGAGCAGATCTTGAAGGGTGTTGGAGATGAGGTTAAGTTGTTCGGCTTCCATGACAGCGATTATAAAGTCAAGCTGCCTTTAGGCCTCTGTTCTGCTTGGTTCATCCAAGGCTTCAATCATGAGTTGTACCCGTGCTTGGCCGCCGAACCGATCTGTAACCAAGCGGTAAGCCAAATGTGCTCGTGCTGGCAGGGTTTGGGTATGGTTGAACCACACCCCAACCACCGGCTTGTCCCCCGTCGGGCTACTGAGGGGCCTTAGTTGCAGTCGCAGGTGCTTTTCCTTCATTAAGGCCTGGCTAAGTACTTCAAATTCACCATAAAAGACCGGCGGCGGGAAGCCTTGGCCCCAAAGCTCCTCTGCTAATAGGTCGCCTATCTCTGCAGTCAATTCATCGGGGCGCAGGCTACCGTCGTGGATGTGTTGCCTAGCTAACAGCGCATCGTCGAGTAATTCATCGGCAACTGCCTGAAAGCAAGCATCAAAGCGGGCAAAGCTCGTCTGATCGATCGTCAGGCCGGCTGCCATGGCATGACCCCCAAATTTGAGAATGAGGCCAGGCTCGCGCTTAGAAACCAAATCTAATGCATCGCGCAGATGAAAGCCACTAATCGAGCGGCCTGATCCACGCAATTGCGACTGCGCATCCTCGGTATCGGCTGGGGCAAATACGATGGCGGGGCGATTAAAGCGTTCCTTTAGGCGCGAGGCAACAATGCCGACCACACCCTGATGCCAGTTGGTATTCATTAGGCAGAGGGCAGAGCGGGCTGCTGCAAGACCATCCAACTGTTCTTCTGCTAAATGAGCCAAGGCCGCCTCTTGCATACCGCCTTCAATCACCCGGCGTTCGCGATTAATGCGATCGAGTTCTTGGGCGATGCGCAGCGCGACATCCGCATCGTCTGCCAGCAGCAGCTGAATCCCTAGAGTCATATCGGCTAGGCGTCCTGCTGCGTTGAGCCTTGGACCAATTGCAAAACCTAAATCGCCTGCCGTAGCCTTGCGAATATCACGACCCGCGACACTAAATAAAGCGGCAATACCCGGCTGTCCAATTCCTTGGCGCATACGCCGTAGCCCATTGGCAACCAAAATGCGGTTGTTGTAGTCCAGCTGCGCAACATCGGCCACCGTTCCGAGAGCGACCAAGCCAAGTAGATTCTCAATCTTGGGCTGAGTATCTTGGGTAAACAGACCGCGCTGCCGGAGTTCTGCACGCAACGCAATCAGCAGGTAAAACACCACACCAACGCCAGCCAATGCTTTGCTGGGAAAACTACAGCCTATCTGGTTGGGATTGACGATGGCCAGCGCATTGGGTGTGCGATCACCCGGAAGGTGATGGTCTGTGATGATGACTTCCATGCCTAATTCGCGTGCACGCTCGACACCATCACTACTGGCAATGCCGTTATCCACCGTAATCAGAATTGCAGGCTTGGGTGTTTGGGTAGCAGCAAGCTCCACTACTTCGGGTGTGAGGCCGTAGCCCATCGTAAAGCGATTAGGGACTAAAAAATGAATATTCGTATTCTGGCCGCCTAGTAAACGTAGGCCACGAACAGCAACCGCACAAGCGGTAGCGCCATCGCAGTCATAGTCAGCAACGACCAGCATTGGTTTTTTTGCTGCAAGCGCATCGGCAAGGATGGAAGCAGTAGAAAGGCACTGACTTAACTGGGTTGGTGAGATTAATTGCTTAAGCTCGAGAGCCAGCTCATCGGTCGTCGATACTCCGCGAGCGGCATAAAGCCTGGCCAGCAGGGGGTGTAGGCCATCCGCAGTAAGAGCGTCTACCGCCTCAAGCGAAAACTCGCGCTGCCGAAAGACGGAATCAATCACGCTGCTTTGGACCCTGTTAATTCTTGCCAGCTCAGTAAAGTAGGGGCGCGCCAAAATGCCCACGATCCTTTTTTGACATCACTCTTTTGAATGGTGCGCTTACGCAGCACGCCATTCGGAAAGTCAATCAGCTCGAGTTCATCGAGTGTTTCATCCAGTAAGGCAGATTGCAGCATCGGCCAAACGGCTGCTGGATCCTTAAGCCAAGCAAAACCACCGATCAGAGTATCGGCAGTGACTGCGGCACTACACGGAATAGTGAGGTGATGGGCGATGCCTATTAAAAAAGGATGATCAGTAATGATGTGGCTAGCCATTCGAAGATCATCGGGGGCTTGGAGATCGCTAATAGAGCCGATGCCGCTGATCCAAATCGAATTAATGGTAGGCTGCCTAATCACTTGACGCGCTTCGTTAACGGGGCTGATGTGCCACAACATCTGAATCTCATTTTGCAATTTACGCCAAGCGCGTGCTTTACCCGCTTCTACGGTATCGCGCGGCAACCACCAATCGATATTGCGCCCGTGCGCTTGATCAACTGAGTGGGTTGCTAGGCTAGCAAAGTGAGCCGGGGTAATGAACCAGTGGTTTGGGTCGGCAGCGACCACATCGGCTTTAAATTCATCCTGAAATAAGGGCTTTGCTTCTTCCAGCAGGGCGGCTGACTCAGCGGCGGTGAGGGGAATATGGTCAGGGTGCATCAACACCAAATGGTCGCGGGTGGCATGCAGGTGAACCGGCTGAATACAGGCCAATACGGTACTGGAATCAATAGCACCCCCTTGCAGGCCGAGCAATGTAAATGGGGCCGCTGGCACACCATCGCCCAGCAAAAAGCGCTCGTGTGGCAAGCCCTGTGTGGGCGCAGTCTGTAGGGAATCAGCCACAGCATCATCACCAGACAGAAGGAGGGTAAATTGTCTTTTCGTTGTCATTCTTCTGATTTTAGGTGGCATTTACCCATTTCTCCAGCTAGGGCGTCACTATTCACTAAACTAAGGGTATGTTGAAGCTCCCCATCGAACTGGAAATTGGCCTGCGCTATACCCGCTCACGGCGGAGTAAAGCAGTGGGTAAGCGCGATGGCTTCCTGTCCTTTATCTCGGGGATCTCCACTGCAGGCATCGCCCTGGGGGTTGCTGCCCTCATTGTCGTGCTGTCGGTGATGAATGGCTTCCAGAAAGAAGTGCGCGATCGCATGCTCTCGGTGCTCTCCCATATTGAGATTACCGCCCCAGATGGTTTGCCGGATTGGCAAACGCTCTCAGCAAAAGTGGCTAGTCAGCCTCATGTACTTGGCGTGGCACCCATGGTGAGCTCCCAGGGTTTACTCAGTCGCGGCGAAATCATGCGCGGGGTAGCGGTGCGTGGTGTATCCCCAGTGGAAGAAGGTAAGGTATCGGATTTGCCTAAGCAATTTGTGGCAGGTGACATTGCGGATCTGCGCCCCGGAAATTTTGGTGTGGTGCTTGGAGCGCAGCTAGCCAATATGCTGGGTGTACGTGTAGGCGATCGCGTCAACTTAATTGTTCCCGAGGGTGATTTGACGCCAGCTGGAGTAATGCCTCGGATGCGCGCACTCAATGTAGTGGGCGTGGTCGACAGTGGCCATTATGAATACGATAGTTCGTTAGCCATTTTGCACTGGCAAGACGCAGCTGCCTTGCTGCGCTTACGCGACCCGTCGGGCCTGCGCGTTAAGGTCGATGACATGCAGCGTGCCCCGCAAATTGCCAATCAATTGGCCGCACTGGTGCCACAAGCGTTATGGGTAACTGACTGGTCACGCTCCAATCGCAATTGGTTTGCAGCAGTGCAGACCGAAAAGAAAATGATGTTCATTATTTTGACCCTCATTATTGCGGTCGCTGCATTTAATTTGGTGTCGACTTTGGTGATGACTGTCAATGAGAAGCAGGCTGATATCGCCATTTTGAGAACCATGGGAGCAAGCCCGGGTTTAATCCAGCGGATCTTTTTAATTCAGGGCTTGGCGATTGGCTTGCTGGGTTCACTCGGCGGGGTTGGACTAGGTTTATTGGTGGCACTTAATATCGATGTGATTGTGCCCACCATTGAAGCCATATTCCGCGTGCAATTTTTACCGCGCGACATTTATTTTATTAGTCAGTTGCCATCCGATGTACGCCTCAATGATGTGTTGACTGTGGGTTTGATGGCCTTCGGCCTCTCCATTTTGGCTACCCTCTATCCCAGTCGTCGTGCGGCAAAGGTACAGCCTGCGGAGGCATTGCGTTATGAGTGATCACGCATTGGTTTTGAGTGTACGTGGTCTTGCTAAGACCTATGGCAAGGGCGCTACCGCGGTCGAGGTACTGAAGGCGATTGATTTAGATGTAGCGCAGTCGGAGAAGGTAGCGATTGTGGGCTCATCCGGTTCGGGTAAAAGCACCTTATTGCATTTATTGGGTGGCCTAGATGTGCCGAGCGCAGGCCAAGTCACTGTAGCGGGTTTGGACTTAAGTCACCTCCCCGTATCCGCCATGGATCGCTTGCGCAATCAGTATCTCGGCTTTATTTATCAATTTCATCACCTCTTGGATGAATTCACGGCGGCGGAGAACGTTGCCTTACCGCTGCGCATTCGTGGTCTTAGTAAAGAAGAGTCACTTGAGCGAGCGCACGCGATGTTGATGGCCGTCGGACTGCAAAAGCGGGTCATGCATACGCCAGGTGAACTCTCCGGTGGCGAGCGCCAACGTGTTGCTGTCGCACGCGCCTTGGTTGGTAACCCCGCCTGCGTTCTAGCAGACGAACCAACCGGCAACTTGGATACCGAAACCGCCGATAGCGTGTTTGATTTGATGCTGGATGTGGCTAAAGAGCAGGGCACTGCCTTTGTGATTGTGACCCACGATCCTATCCGGGCGCGCCGCTGTGATCGCATCTTGCGACTGGACCACGGTAGCTTAAATCCCATTTCAACTGAGGCTACTTAAGGCATGTGGCTTGACACCCACTGCCATCTCGACGCCCCTGAATTCGCATCCCATTTAGGCGAAGTCATTGAGGCTGCCGCAAAAAATCAAGTGCAAGGCATCTTGCTACCGGCAGTCAAGTCCAGCGATGCAGCTAACATCCGCAAACTTGTAGCGCAATATGCTGTGGTTATGCCGGGATTGGTTTATACCCTCGGTATTCACCCGCTGTATGTCGAACGCTCTACACAAGCTGATCTTGATTTACTCGCTACCGAAGTTAAGGATGCGCTGCGCGACCCACGTTTCGTTGGTATTGGTGAAATTGGCCTCGATTACTTTGTTGAAGGACTTGACCGTACCCGTCAAGCTTATTTTTTTGAGCAGCAATTGGATTTAGCACAGGCCCATGACTTGCCAGTAGTCATGCACGTTCGCCGCTCGCAAGATGCGATCCTAAAGGCCTTGCGTCAGCGCCGAATTCGCAGTGGAATCGCCCATGCGTTTAACGGTAGCATGCAGCAAGCAGAGCAATTTATTCAGCTGGGGTTTAAGTTGGGCTTTGGCGGCGCTGCAACCTATACCCGCGCATTACAGATTCGTCGCTTAGCTACGCAATTACCGCTCAGTAGCATGGTGACCGAAACCGATGCACCCGATATACCGCCGGCGTGGTTACGTGATGAGGGAATAGCCCACAATGCACCACAATTCATTCCGCGCATTGGGGCAGAACTTGCCGACTTACGGCAGATGGACGTCGCTGCTTTTGCTGCGGCAACGTGGGGTAATGCGCTGACCGCGCTACCGCGTTGGTCGGCTACCCTAAATCCACTTCGCAGTAAATAATTCCCTTGCGCTATGCAATGACGGCGTGGATCGCCGGGGGAGCGCTTCCCTTTTTATTCTCAATACTGCCAGCCAATGCACTGCTTTGGGCTGTTTCGGCGCTCATAGTGACCGCTTTATTAATACTGATTCCGATCACGCTACTTCGCAAAGTAGCCATCGTCTTGATGTGTGCCTTTGCTGGACTCGTCTGGAGCCTGCATTTTGTTCAGCAGAGATTGCAATACGAATTTCCAGCAGAACTTGAAGGAGTCGATCTACAGATTGAAGGGCGAGTCGATGGTTTGCCGCGGGGTGATCACCAAAGCGCAACCTTTGCTTTTGTGATTACAAACTACACGCGCTTACCGCGTGGGGCAGATATTGATGTTGAGAAATTACCGCGGCGGGTATACCTGAGCTGGTCATCTGCTTGGCGAGAGTCAGAGCAGATACCAATCATTCAGCCCGGTCAGCAATGGCAGTTACGCGTCAAGTTCAAACGACCCCATGGTGTGATTAATCCGCATGGATTTGATTTTGAGCAGTGGCTCTTTCATCAGGGCTATGGAGCATACGGCTCGATTCGTTCGGGCAAGAAGTTGGATCAATTAGCGCCATGGACTTTTTCACAATGGATTGAAGGTCGTCGCTGGAATTTGCGTGACAAAATTAAACGCCTACTACACGACAACAGACCCTATGCCGGTGTCTTGGTTGCCTTGGTGATGGGCGATCAAAATGCAATCGATCAGGCTGATTGGCGCATTTTTAATGCAAGTGGCATTGGACACCTAATCTCGATATCGGGTCTTCATGTCACGATGCTGGCTGGATTGGGCGCGCTAGTGGCATCGCGCGTGTGGCGCCGCGGCACTTTACCTCTGGTGATGCCAGTGCCGCGCGTCACAGCAGCAGCTGGTTTTATCACCGCCTTCTTTTATGCCTGGATTGCGGGCTTTCAGATACCGGCGCAGCGCACTATGTATATGGTGGGGGTGGTGGCAATCTCCGTCTGGTCGGGCAGACTACCGCGTGCTTTTGATATCTGGTGGTGGGCCTTACTCGTCGTGTTGGTATTAGATCCGATGGCTGCCTACACCCCAGGCTTTTGGCTCTCCTTTGGCGCGGTTGCAGCGATTCTGTATGCGATGGGGGACTCCAGCGGATTAATCGGCATCCCCACTGGAAAAGAACTTGAGGTAAGCAGCCGAGAGCGACTGATTCAGGCTTTCAAAGAGGCGTGCCGACTGCAAGCTGTAGTGACCTTAGCATTAATTCCGTGCACGCTGTATTGGTTCTACCAATTCTCAGTAGTGTCGCCACTAGCAAATGCGATTGCGATTCCACTCGTGAGTTACATCGTTACACCGCTTGCCATGATTGGTGTGGTGATGCCGGATGCATTAGCGAGACCACTTTTGCTCTTGGCGCATAACGCGATGGAGTGGCTTGCACTGCTCTTAAAGTTAATGGCCAGTTGGGATTGGGCGGTAGCCTATTCACATCAGCCTGGCCTGCTAATGCTAGCTTTATCACTCATTGGCATTGGCATTGCCATTCGTCCAGGATCAATACGGAATACCATCGCATCGCGATTGACGGGGTGTGCTTTGTGCGCCTGCCTGTTTATTCCACCTAAGACCGATTTAACCTATGGTGACTTTCAGGCCATCGTGCTCGATATTGGCCAGGGCACCGCAGTACTAATCGAGACCCAATCAAAAAGACTGCTCTACGACGCAGGTCCAATTCAAGGAAAGAAAGACGATGCAGGGGAGCGCATCATCTTGCCTTTTTTCAGGGGAGAGGGCATTCATCACATTGATCGCATGGTAATTAGTCACAGTGATAGTGATCACGTGGGCGGCGCCAAAACCCTATTGCGTGAGATTACCTTTGACTCGATGCTAGGCTCTTTGCCTGACCATAATCCATTGCTACGTTCATTGCGTCAGAAAAAAGTCCCAGTCCTTCCATGTCGATATGGTCAGTCGTGGCGCTGGGATGGAGTCGACTTTTTAGTCTGGCATCCGCACGAGGATATGAATTTTGATGCGAGCTACTATGGCGGTAAACCCAATGAAATGAGTTGCGTGCTCGAGGTGCGTAATCGCATTACTTCCTTTTGGTTGACCGGGGATGCCGAGCGTGACGCTGAGGCGGCACTGGTAGATCGCTTACGCCATCAGCCGATGCCAAGGCAAGGGCGTAGCGTGGTCTTTATGGCGCCCCACCACGGCAGCAAAACATCCTCCTCATTGGACTTACTAAAGGTGATCAATCCGGATTGGGCCTTTGCGCAAAATGGCTACCGCAATCGCTATAACCATCCACACCCAACGGTGCGTGCCCGCTACCAGGATTTAGGTATTCCTTTTTTACAAACCCCGAATACCGGAGCTCAGTTGTGGCGCTTCTTCAATTCGCCTGGACAAAAAAATACGCCTACCCTGTTGCGTGAGGATAGGCGTCGTATTTGGCATGACCGCAGCAGTCAGCCTTAGGCTGCAAACTTGTTTAATGCTGCTTGAGTTCTTTATTCCAATTGCGTTCCTGAAATACGGAGCGGGGCGCATCGGGATCAAGGTCCTCGATGGGAATTAATTTTTGCCTAGAGCTCGATTTGCTTGGCTTTTTAGGTTGCTCTGCAGGTACTTCAGCGACCTTTGCGTCAACGGGGTTTTCTGTTGGTGATTTCATATATTGGTTCTGAGTTATTCACTGCATAAAGTGCATGTGTATTTGTAAAAAATGCGCTTTGGTTTTCGATTAAACGACCCATAAGTTAGCATTTTTACTCTAGTAGTGTCAACAACTCGATGAAATCTAAGGGATTTACTCGGCATTCGGTTAAAACAAGGCAGTAAAGTCGCTTTATAATGTAGGCTTTGTAACTCCCTTAAATCTTAAATATGCGAATATAGAGTTTCAAGTTGCGCTATTAAAAAAATGGTTATTCGCTTTAAAAAAAATTAAAGATCTTATGACATATACAACAGAAGAAAAGCGTAAAAGAATATTCGCAATATTTGCTGCATCCTCCGGCAATCTTGTTGAGTGGTTTGATTTTTATATCTATGCTTTTTGCGCAGTTTACTTTGCCCACATATTTTTCCCTGCGGCTAATCCTACTGTGCAGTTACTTAATACAGCTGGTGTTTTTGCGGTAGGATTTTTGATGCGACCTATCGGGGGATGGATTTTCGGACGCATCGCTGACCGTCACGGCAGAAAAAAGTCTTTAGTAATTTCTGTAATGATGATGTGTTTCGGCTCCTTGATGATCGCATGTCTACCTGGTTATGACGTCATTGGTATTTGGGCACCCATCTTGCTGGTAGTAGCACGGCTGCTCCAAGGTCTTTCAGTAGGGGGTGAGTATGGAACTACTGCCACTTATATGAGTGAGATTGCAATGAAGGGACAAAGAGGGTTTTATTCGTCTTTTCAATATGTCACCTTAATTGGCGGTCAACTATTGGCTGTTTTAGTCGTTTTAATATTGCAGCAACTTTTAGATGAAAGCCAGCTAAGGGAGTGGGGGTGGAGAATTCCATTTGTTATTGGCGCATTTGCGGCAGTAGTTGCACTTCTACTGCGCAAAACTCTATCTGAGACGGCATCAAATGTATCCAAAGAAAACAGAGACGCTGGTAGCATCAGGGCATTATTTCGAGATCATAAAAAGGCGTTTTTTACTGTCTTAGGCTATACGGCAGGAGGCTCCTTAAGTTTTTACACATTCACTACCTATATGCAAAAGTATTTAGTGAATTCAGCGAACATGTCTATAAACACTGCCAGCGCAGTAATGACTGGATGTTTATTAGTTTTTATGTTTATGCAGCCGTTATTTGGGGCGCTATCAGATCGTATAGGACGTAGAAATAATATGTTGCTCTTTGGTGGCTTGGGCGCTCTTTTTACAATTCCAATTATGGTTATTCTTCAAGGGGTTTCTGAGGGCTGGGTCGCTTTCTTGCTTATTTCTTTTGCATTAGCGATTGTTAGCTTGTATTCATCCATCGCCGGAATAGTGAAGGCAGAGATGTTCCCTCCAGAGGTTAGGGCTTTAGGAGTAGGCTTATCCTATGCAATTGCTAATGCAATTTTTGGGGGTACTGCTGAATTTGTAGCTTTAAGCTTTAAAGCAGGGGGATATGAGTCGATGTTTTATTGGTATGTCACTGGAATGCTGGGCCTTGCTTTTCTGGTTAGCTTTCGCTTGCCAAGAAACCCACCTTACTTACTGAATGACCATTAAATAGGTCAGCATCGCGAAGGCCTCTACTAAGAAAGAGCTTAATTAAAAGCAAAAAGGCTTCTGAGTCAATTGACTGAGAAGCCTTCTACTGTTTGGTTGCGGGGACAGGATTTGAACCTGTGACCTTCGGGTTATGAGAGCCAGTGTCCCGAAGTACCAGCCTTTCTAACCTATATCCCATATAGCCTCTAGCCCCGTTCAATAAAAAGCACTAAACTAGGCACCAAAGTGATAAAGGAATAATAACACAGTGGGACGAGCCAAAATCGTTGAGGGGACTAAACAAAGTATCCCCAAATTCCCTGAAAAACTGGTCATTTTTAAGGTCGAGTGTTCCCGCTTTTGGTGGGCTCGGGTTTATGTGAATGGTCAGATGAGGATGAGATCGACCAAAACCGAGGTCAAAAAGGAAGCCATAGAGGTAGCTAAGGAGTTCTTCTACGAGCTTTTACAAAATAAAGGGGGTAGGGCTGGATCCAAGGTCAAAACCCGCTCCTTCGCTGGTCTAGCCGTTTCTCTTCTTGATATCGAGAAAACGACAGCTAAGAAAAGCCTGTATTTGAACGATAAGGGAAAAATCAACAATTTCCTGATCCCTCATTTTGGTGAAAAGCTCATTTCCGAGATCGACCACAAGGATCTAGTCGGAATGATGGAAAAGCTCAATGAAAAGGAGTTTTCACCAGCTACTAAGAAACATTACCTATCTTTGGTAAGTAAGATTTTCAAACACGGTGTGGAAGAGGGGGTCATAAAGGCTATTCCTTTATTCCCTAAGATTTCCGAAAGGCTGACAACCAAGGAAAAGCGTGATTTCCTGACAATGGGTGAATACACCAAGCTAAACAATACGGCTCGTGATTTAGCTAAAGACGGAGTCGTAGTTCGAGGTGTGCCGATTACTGAAGAGATGAGGCTCTTGAATAAGTTCATGGTCAACTCTTTCTTAAGACCCTCGGATATCAAAGTCCTAAAACATAAGCATGTAAATCAAAAGACCGATAAGGATATTGATGGAGAACCAGTTGAGTGGTTGGTTCTCACTCATCCAGCTACCAAGACAACAGCTCGTGAAGTACAGACAATGCCTGAGTGTGTAGAAATTTATAAAGAGCTAGTGAAGTTTAGAAAAGCTGAACACGCTAGACGGATCAAAGAAGCAAAAGTAATTAAGGATATTGAAAAGCGTAAGAAGGCTCTGGAGGAGCTTGAAAGTTCACCGTACATCGATCCTGATGATTATGTTTTCTTTCCAACCTATCTCAATAGAACGACGATGATGAGTACTTGGGGTCGTCTCTTCCGTGAGGTCGTAGCTCAATCAAAGCTACAAGAAAAGACTGGAAAGAATATTCAGCTCTACAGTCTTCGTCATACTTCGATCATGTTTAGATTAATCTATTCACAAGTAGATACATTGGTTCTAGCTAAAAATGCTCGAACCTCACAAGCCGTTATCGAGCAATTTTATGGTTCTCACTTAACTACAGCTCAGGCTCGTAAACAACTACATTCTTTTATTGATAAAAAACCCTTAAAGAATAAAGCTGATGAATAGATTTCTGATACCTTATATACAAGAAATTGATACAGACTTTTTTATACTAAATTTTATTATGATGTGTAAATAAAAAATTATGTTGTCGAAAAATCCTCCAAAAATTGGTTATGGTTTTATCTATGTATTGAGTAATAAATCCATGTCTGGTATCTATAAAATAGGACTAACAACAAATAGTGTTCAACAAAGAATCAAAGAACTCAATAGCACTGGTGTCCCAACAACATTTAAGACAGAAAGTTTATATGAGGTTGAGGAAATTCATCTAAGAGTAATAGAGCAGTCTATTCATCGTGAATTAAAAAATAATGATCGTCACCATGGTAAAGAGTTTTTTAAAGTTGAACTATTACAATGTTGTGAATGTATCGAGCGTGTAATTAAAAAAGTTACAGGTTTTCCAGCACAAAATTTAATTGATATAGAGAGAACATCAAACACCAAATTATCTAAGTTCCAATCAAAATTAGATAAGATTATGAGAAATAAAAAAACTCCCGACTTATCAGTTGACGAGTATCTCTCTTTGATAAAATTTAAAAAACCAATAGAGACCAAAAGCTGGTACTTAGGTAGAGAAGGTTTGAGACATAGACTAACTGGAATTTTTATTCCAATGGTGTCATTAGGAATAACTAAAAATTTAAATTTCTTTGATGTGTCTAAGCTGAATATTCAGATAGATGGTAAAAAAATTGATCTTATTAAAACTTCTCAAATTCAAGACAAAAAAAATATAGGAAGTAATTTTATTCGTTGTCCAAGCTGTGATCAAAACTTAAATGTCTTTTTATCAGAAGTTACAAATATTGAATGTTCTTCTTGTAAATCTTCATGGGTTGAAGTAATTTAATTTTTTCTAAATTTATTGATTGATTTCTTAAAATGAACCGCTCACCAAGATCAGAAAAAGTTAAAAAAATTCTAAATGATGAATTAGATAATTTAGAGTTGTGGGAAGATCATTTGGAGAGACCCGTAACAATTACTAAGGCTGATAGGGTCTCTAATTTAGCTCGCTGTTTGATGTGGGATAAAGAAGAACCTCATTCCCCCAGAATCACTGAGATTGGTGTAAAAACAAGCGGTCGTATTGTGACCCTCGATCATTTTTTAAAGCTGGTGGACGATTGTCAACTTCTAGACTTCAGTGATTTGAATAATGAAACTGTTGTTCATCCCGATATTCCAGACTACCAGCCTTCGGATGGTGATCTTTATGTCATCCGAACAAAAAATGCTGATTCGAAGTTAAAAAGACTTAGAGGTCTTCTTGAAAATGATTTAGAAAATTTTGAATTTTGGGATGTGGAGGGAGTCCTGGTTACTCGAGCCAAATCATGGGCTAAGTCAAATTTACCCTTTTGGTCAATTGCTTGGACTAGTGAAGGTGGAAGACAATTTCCAATTACCTCGGTAGACCGTAATGGAGCTCCAATCACATACGAAAGATTTTTACAGTCTTTTAAGGATGAATTAAGTTCAAACTATTGACATTCGGTAGTTGTATTTGGTATCAAGGGGCTAAATCAATAGAAAAGGCTGAAATATGACTACGATTGGCTACATCTACTATGAATGTCCTAAGTGTAAGGAAGTTCTTAGTCAGTTTTCTGAGCTTAGTAGCTTTACCCCAGCTGGAACGGCTAGGTATACCGATGGAGCCGAGGAGTCGGTAATGTCATGGGAATCAGGCTATCTTAAACAATGTCCTACCTGTAAACATGCTGATCTTCCTTCTAATTTCCAATCAGTTTCTCCTAAGGGTGGAAGTAAGCCGTTTGATTTAGATTCGGGTAATTTTCGATCCATTAAATCCATTACAGATTTAGAGACAATAGAAGCTTGGCTTAAATTTAATTCCGTCGATCCCGAGACTGAATTAGATATTAGATATCCAACCTACAACATCGAGAGATCTAAGGATATTGAAATTAGAAAATCAATTAAGTCCCGTAAAAAAAATTCTAAGAGGATGATGGAGCTTGCTGGTAAGTTAAATAAGCCAGAGTTGTTATATCAGATAGCCGAGGTATGTCGGGGTTCCGAGTTGCTTCAAGAAGCAGTTAATTTATTCAATCAACTCCAAAAGAACTATCCAGACTGGAATCCTGATCTTGTTAAAAAGACAAGAAAAGTATTGGCTGATGAAGGATCTATACCAAAACTTTATATAAAGAAAAATAATGAATTTCATTTAATGGATGTTTCATGACCGTTCATCCAAAGCAGTATGGTCTTCCAGATGATTTTTTTAATACCGTACAAACAGAGAGTGGTATTCAAGTCGAAATTGACGACGGACAAATTCAAAAAGCTTTTGAATTAACAAATGAATTGGACTCTTTCCGAGATCAAAATCTCACAATCAATTTGGGTGTGGGAGTGCTAGGATATGCTGGTTCGATTTTTCTTGGATTTATGGTCTTAGATAAAACTAGTGATGTAATGGCTTTGTCTGTAATAGGAGCTATGGCTGGATTTTTTTATTCCTCATTAAAACGAGACTCTAGAGAAAATCAAATACGATTTCGGTTGGCTCAATGTATATCGGGAAATGTAAATTCTCAATCAATTCTTGAAAAGAAAGCAAAACTCATACAGAGCAATTTTGATGGTGTAAAAAAAGCTATTTCAGCTCTTAAATTACATCTAGATGGTCGAGTTGAGACTGGACAAGATTGGTGGTTATCCAAGAAAAGTTATAACCTCGAGAAAGCTCTTTCAGATATGTTTGCTCGTCGGGGATTTGAGGCTCAAGTCACAAAGGGCTCTGGTGACGGTGGTATTGATGTAATAGTGAAGAACTATGAGGGATCCAATCTTTATGTCCAATGTAAAGGCTGGGATAAAAAGGTTGGTCCACAGATAATGAGGGAGCTGGCTGGTGTCATCACTACGCTAAATGATAAAAAAGCTCAAGGTGTAGTTTTGTCCATCAACGGATTTAGTGAAGCAGCTACACAGTTCGGAAGCCAAAGTAATATTTGGATGTGGGATAAGCAAAGCATCTCTGAAATAGCTAAAAAATATCCAGTAGATTAGACGGGGATAGATACCACTATAGTTTTGGAGTTAGGGCTCTGGGAAGTATGAAACTCTTTCATATTCGACTTCCGAATGAGCTCTAGGAGCTTCTCCTTGGAGTATTTGACTCCTGATTTCTCCAACTGCTTGGTTATTTGATCTGACATTCTTCTCTTCCTTCTCTTTTCGTTTTCTCTCGTGGTGTACCCACTCTATAAATCCCATCATCAGAACATTTCCTTTCTAGCTCGTTGGAAATTTTCACTGTTATTCCAATGTTCATTTAAAAATCGTTTTAGACAATATCTAACGACTTCAGAACGGTTAAAGCCTAGCCGATCAGCTAGTTCATCAAACTTCTTAATAAAATCGTTAGTTGTACGAATCCCGATTATTTGGTTTCTAGTTAAGACCTTGTTGTTCAAGCTACCCCCTGTTTTTTGTGGTTTATTTATTTAGGTGTTTTTTTACTTTCGTTTATTTTGAGAATTGGTTATAAATATAAGAAATCAAGACGAAAGTTAAAAATGAGTGAAAAAACCATCTTCATTAGCGGTGAAATGTATGAAATGAACATGATTGAAGTCTCTGAAGAGACTATTGAGCAATTAATTAAAGCTAGAGATAGTGATGACTATCTTTGGGATGACTTAGAGGAAGTTCATGACGAAATCATGGGAGACTCATTAATTAATGGATTTACTTTCAACAATGTTCATGTGAATTTTAAGATTTATGTTGATGGTGAGTCACATCCAGAATTGAGTAAAACATTCATTAAATCTCTGAAAGATACAGATTCCATTTCAGCTCGTGTAGGAGCTAACACAGCCCATTTTTTGGTTTACGAACAGTGGTCAGATGATGGGTCAATTAGCCTATCACTTGATGAAGATGATTTTGATTTGGATAACCTTGATTTATCGATTGAGACCGAGTCTCTACCAGATGGAACTATTAGAAGGGTGGTTGACCCTTATTATGATGGTGAGGACTTCGAGTTTGAGGGTAGTAGTACCAAAGAGACTCGTCTCTATGTCATTAAATCGGATGGTTCAAGAATTGACTTATAGAGATAGACAACATCAAATGAAGATCACCAACCTTTGACTGATGGAGCCTGTGGGACTTGTCTAGGTGTATTAATGGCTGTATTTGGTGTGGTCTGAATTGGAGCCGTGGTCGTTCCTTGGTACTGACCCTGTGGACTGTAGAAGTTGGTTTGTCCGTTATCAGTTTGAAATGACTGAGTATTTTGACCTTGAGCGTTGTAAACATTGGTAACACCAGAAGGGCTAGTTTGTGAATAGCCTTTGTATTCACCATTCGGTCCATAGATTGCTTGAGCCATCACATTGGTCGTTAGAAGTAACAAAACAAAAGCGTATTTCATAGAACCTCCATAGTCATTACTCCTAAGATACCATTTAAGTACTTAATATTAATAATATTCAATCATAGTTAACTGTATCGGCTTCGCTTCGCTTAGCCGATAACGAGCTCGTGGAACTCGCTCGTAACACTCTATTGTGTAATTTTGCTGAAGCGTTTTTGAGAATACAACTTACCTCCTCGGGTAAGTTGATTCAACATTTGCTTGTAGCGTCTGTCAAACACACTTCACATAGAAAAACCTCTACTTCAAGAGGAAGGGACGGTTAGACGGTTTCCCTTTAAATTCTGACTTACATACCAGCGGTAGCTCTTAATAGCCAGTGAAGCGACATTTAAGAACTTGAAAGTTATCGTTGTATAGAGCTTTCATCGTTACAGGAATCTTTATTAAAAGCTCCCAGTCTGTATTTGGAGCTTCTCATAATCTATAGGTGTCTTGGTCTTCACTACCGTTACCGTCCTCTCAACGAGATTTAGATAGGGACTTGGGACTTGTCATCACTTGTTTATATATCTATTTAGGATTTACGAAAGTTAAACATTTAGAACTTAAAACTTGAAAAATCATAGTTTTTAGACTTGGGGAAATGAACGATTTTTGTCGGTTCACAATTAAGTTCTAAATCATCCTTTGTAAGCTCAAAAATAGCTAACTCTAAAGTTTGTAGCTTCAGCTCTCTTTTAGTAAGAGTTGGATAAGGGTACTTTCGCTTATCTAAACATTCGAAACTACTAGATCCAATTATTCTCGGTACACCAATAGGACAGCGTTGTGAGGGATCGGGTTTACGATCAATCCAAAAATGTAATTCGGAATTAGCGTGTAATTGTTCAATAAGGTACTCATACGCTTTTTCAAAAGCATCATCAGCCTTATGTAAATATTCTCGAGCTAATCGAGCCTTTCCTTTAATAAAGCTAAATCTCTCCATTTTTTGATAATGAAGTGTGGCTATTTTTATTCTTCGTTCATATTCTTTAATTTCCTTTGGTTTCTCAATTTTTCGAAGTGATAGTTCGTCCCTCCAGTTCTCTTGGTAATGTTCAAATTGTTCGGTAGTTAAGACCCTAGAAAGAGAGGAGGTGGATACATCCTCACCTCCTTTCAATCGATCAATAAGTTTTTGTATTCGTGAAATTCTTAGCTCGACTTTCATTAATTAAGCTCCTCTTCAAACTCTTCAGGATTAAGAAGCTCATATTGATAATTATCAATAACCCCGTCTAAAACTTTAATTTCATTATTAAGATCCTCAAAATAAGCCCAATATGGAAGAAATTGATTCTCTAAACAAAAGATTGCTTCTTGATCGTATCTTTTTTCATAGTTATTACCAGAAGCAATTTCTTTTTTGATAATTTTTTTAAGTACAGACAAATAATTTTTTTGAGCTTTTACATAAGCCTTGTAACTTTCATCTGTATGTAGTTTTAGAAGTTTTTTAAATTCTCTTGGATTAATTTTTGTGTTTTTCATATCTTTTTTTCTAAATTAATAAATTACTAAAATGTTTAAAATTTCCACTAAATCGTTTTAGAAGATTCACTGAATAGTTTTTGACTGAATAGGTCAATTCTTTGTCATATATGTAAGCCAATCCATTACCTTGATTGTCAATAAATGAACCAAGATCAAGTGATTGAAAGTAATTCCAGTTCTTTTGAAATCTTTCCTCTTCAATAAAAATCATATGGACATGACAATTCTTTTGAGTAAAAGTAATAAGCTCTTTTTGTACACCTTGACCTCTATAAGGTGGCTTGACATAAACCTCACTGATACACCAAACCTCACCTAGTAGGGTGTCAAGATATGACTTATTAGTAATTCGAATAAATCCAAGCTCCTTACCATTTTCTGTAGCTTTAAAAAATCGACTCGTTTCAGGTTCGTAGACTTTTGTAGAGATTTTTTTAAGACAATTTCCAGAGTAGTTTTTTCTAAACTGACTCATCCATTTAAGCTTTTCAGCTATTTTTGTAATTTCAATAATTTCCATTTTTTTTGTTACCTTTCAAATAATAATTAAGTAAAAATATGATTTAAAACAATGAATTACATCGTTTAATCCATAGTTCTATTAGACCTGAAAAGCGAATTAAAGCCGACTCTTGGTTTAAATGAGATATTTAAAGTGTTATGAATATTTGTTATATTTTGGGTATGAAAACGAATAAAAATTCCATCCAGAGAAACTTCCCTTATCAACACCCCACATTTGGTCGTGTAACCAAGAAAAAACATCCAGATTCTTGGAAAAGGACGGTCTATTACTGGTGGTGGTCTTATTTGAAGAGAAATCACGAATACTTGAAGTGTTGTGAAGCTGAAGGAAAGGGAAAGCTCAATAAGCTGTATCAGGATTTTGGTGATGTTCGATCTGATGATTTCCAGAATTGGTGGTCTGAGGGAGACCGTGGGGCTAATTTATTCTCGAATCCTGTAACTGAATCAACTGTTCGATTACTAGAGATTGGTGATGTTGTTAATGGAGAAAATCAATTAACTGTGAGCTTTCCACTTTCTCTACCTCAAAGATACTTGAAGAAGAGATTTAACGTTTTATTGAAAAAGAACCATAAGGGTCAACAAGGGGTTCAACAAGCCAAGAAAAGTAAAGCCAAGTATCAATTTAAGGGTCAACCAAACTTCGAGGGTTTAGAGAGAGCTTTGAAGGTTTATGACCATTTAGAGGAATTAAAGCTACAAGGGATTAAAAAGCCTCAATGGAAGATAGCCATGGACTTAAACATTGTCGAAGATGAATATCGTGTTCACAGGACGGACACTCCAAAGACGGCTGAGGACAAGAGAAGGGTGTTGACAGCCATTGTTGGAAGGCTTAAGAAAAAAGCTACGGATTCAGTAAGAAATACAAGTAAAGGTTTGTTCCCGTAGTGGGTTCATTCAATTAGAATGAACACATCTAAAAATTTGAATTAACAGAGCTCTTTTTCCAAAATATAAAACGCTGAAGTCTCGGAACTGATTATGAATAACACAACCAACTTATCCTCACTTATATGGTCTTCAGCAGATGACGTTCTTCGTGGACTTTTTAAGCCATCTGAATATGGTCGAGTAATTCTTCCTTTTGTTGTAATGAGGCGTCTTGATTGTGTTCTCGAGTCAAAAAAAGATGAGGTTTATGAGTTATTCACAAAATATAAAGATCAACTATCCGATCCCACCCCAGTTATCCTGAGACAAGTCGGCTACCCATTCTTCAATTCATCAAAGTACGACCTTTCACGAATCAAGAGTGATCCGAGTAACGTATTGATGAATTTCAATAATTACGTTCAAGGCTACTCAAAGAACGTTTTAGACATCATTGAAAACTTCTCAATAAATCCTCTTGTTGAGAAATTACACAAAAACAAGCGACTGTATTTATTAATTGATAAGTTCACTGAATTCGATCTTCACCCAAACAAAATCGATAATCATAAGATGGGTTCGGTCTATGAAGAACTCCTTCGTAAATTCTCAGAAATGTCGAACGAGGAGAGTGGAGACCATTTCACTCCAAGAGACGTTGTGAAATTATTGGTCTCCTTTGTGTTTGGAGGTGACCGTAAAGACCTTCAGGGTGAGGGAAAAATCCGTTCTGTTTTTGATCCCTGTTGTGGAACAGGAGGTATGTTAACGATTGGTAAGGAATGGATACACGAAAACATCAATCCAAACCTCAAAGTGGATCTTTACGGTCAAGAGTTGAACGATGTGACCTATTCAATCTGTAAGTCTGACTTACTGATGATGGATGAGAACCCTGAAAACATTTATGGTCCATGTTCTTCTATATCCGACGATCGGCTACAGGGTCGTAAGTTCGATTACATGATCACTAACCCACCCTTTGGTGTAAGTTGGAAATCTGAGGAAGAGTTTGTGACGGAAGAGGCTAAAGATCCAAATGGTCGATTCTTTGTCGGAACTCCAAGAACCTCGGATGGATCACTCCTATTTCTTCAGCACCTCATCCATAAGATGAATCCTGAGGGCTCCCGTATTGGTATTGTCTTTAACGGATCACCGCTTTTTACTGGTGACGCTGGTAGTGGTGAGTCTGAAATTCGTAAATGGGTAATTGAAAACGACTGGCTGGAATGTATTGTTTCCCTTCCAGACCGTATGTTCTTCAATACAGGTATTACGACATACGTCTGGATCGTTACTAACAAAAAGTCTCCACAACGTAAAGGTAAGGTTCAGTTGATTGATGGAAGCTCGTTTTCGACTTCAATGAAAAAGAACCTTGGTGATAAAGGTAAGTACATCACCGAAGAACAGACAGATCAACTATTCAACATCTATCAAAAATTCGAAGAAAACGAATTTTGTAAGATTTATCAAAATAGCTTTTTCGGTTACACAAAAATCGTAGTTGAGCAGCCATTAATCGAAAACGGTGAGCTTAAGAAGGATCGTCAAGGGAATCCTAAGCCCGACACATCAAAAAGAGACAACGAACGTGTTTCGCTGTCTGAAAGCATTGAAGAGTATTACGAGCGTGAAGTTAAACCTCACCTACCTAACTCTTGGATGGATCGATCCAAAGACAAAATCGGTTATGAAGTCAATTTCACAAAATACTTCTATAAATTTATTCCTTTACGAAGTCTTGAAGAAATCTCAAAAGAGTTGAAATCACTTGACGATGAAATTCAGAAGTTGTCGATGGAGATTTGATGGATAAAATCAATTTCAATGAGTGGTATGAACCCACCCCCGCTGACTGGTCGATTCAGCGGATGAAGAACATCATGTCCCCAAGAGGGGAAAGAAGCGTTAACGGAGAAGAGGAGCTGCTTTCAGTAACTATCCATGAGGGAGTCATCAAGAGGGCTGAATACATGGATGAGGATGAAGGAACCTCTCGTGCTGACTCATTGGAAGGATACAAAGTTGTTAGCCCAACAAATCTTGTTAACAACATCATGAAAATGAGTTTTCGTTGTCTTGGTGTGAGTGCTCATGAGGGAATTGTCAGCCCAGCCTATAGCGTCTTCGAATTCAATCAATCAAAGGTAGATCCTTCATATATGAACTTCCTGCTGAGAATTGATCGGTACGTAACTGAATACCGTAAGCTCTCAAAAGGAATCCAAGAGTCGAGAATGAGGTTGTACGATGACTACTTTCTGGCTATGAAAGTCATAGTTCCCCCGCTTGATGAACAGAAACTCATCGCTCGTTACCTCGACAAGAAAACGAACCAGATTGATTCATTGATCAATAAGATTAAGAAAAAGATCAAACTACTCAAAGAGCAACGTACCTCATTGATAAATCACTATATGACCAAAGGGCTTGATCCAAATACTGAATTCAAAGATAGCAGTATCGAATGGATTGGCATGATTCCTAAGCACTGGAAAATTATTAAAACAAACCTCGTATCAGAAAATTTGGATGGAAAGCGTATTCCATTAAATTCTGAGCAAAGACATGATAAGAAAGGTGAAATTCCTTACTGGGGAAGTAATGGGGTGGTGGACTTCATAGATGATTTTATTTTTGATGAAGTGCTGGTTCTAGTAGGCGAAGATGGAAGCCCGTTTTTTGATAGAGATAAACCTGTTTCATTCGTTGTGAAAGAGAAGGTTTGGATCAACAATCACATACACGTCTTAAGACCGAATCCTATGGTTACTGCTGACTGGCTTTCTGAGTCATTTAATGTGGTTGATTACAAGGGGTTTATTACTGGTTCAACAAGAGACAAGCTCACCCAGTCCGATTTGAACAGAATTCCTCATCTTGTCCCTCCCGTCAAAGAACAGCTTGTCATATGTTCATATATCAATAAGATCAAAGATCGAATAAACCGACTCATTGAATTAGAGCTACGACGTATCGATATGCTTCAAGAATATCGTCAATCAATCATCTCATCAGCCGTAATAGGGAATGTGAGAGTTATGGAGGAAATGATATGAGTAGTTTGAGTCCTACAGAAAAGAGATTCGAAGAGCATATTGAAGACCACCTGAAGACCGTCGGTTACTCTACCCTTCACTTCAATGAGTATGACCGTAACCTGTGCTTGATCCGAGATCAGGTAATAAATTTCATCCGATCCACTCAACCTGAACAGTGGAGTCGTCTTCAAGAAATCTACGACGTTGATACCGAAAACAAAATCCTAGCTCGTATCTCCTCAGAGATTTCAAAGCGAGGGATCATCGATGTTCTTAGAAATCAGGTTGTTGATCGTGGAGTTTATATAAATCTTTGCTTCTTCGAGCCAAAGAGCGACCTCAACCCAGACCACCTAAAACTCTACCGATCTAATCAATTCACGGTAATTAGACAGCTTCATTATTCAGAGCGAAATGAGAACTCTATCGACATGGTTCTCTTTCTGAACGGTCTTCCGATTGTAACGATGGAACTGAAGAACCAATTAACTGGACAGAATGTAAAGCATTCTGAAAATCAGTACCGATTTGATAGAGACCCCAAGGAGCCTTTACTAAACTTTAAACGTTGTATGGTTCATTTCTGTGTTGATAACAACAGAGTTTCTATGACTACTCGGTTATCAGGTCAGAAAACTTTCTTCCTACCCTACAACCGTGATCTTGAAAACCCATCAGTCGAGAATGGATATCGAACCAAATATCTATGGGAAGAAATTCTTCCACCCTCTTCGTTACTGGATGTTCTTGAAAATTTTATTCACTTGTCTAAGGAGAAGGAATTCTTCTTTAATGATAAGACTCGAAAGATCGATTCACTAGTTAAGGAGGTTCTTGTTTTTCCAAGATATCACCAGCTCGACTTGATTCGAAAGTTCAGAAGACAACTCAAGGAAGATGGAGTCGGTAAGAACTACCTCGTTCAACACACGACAGGCTCTGGAAAGTCATATTCAATAGGCTGGCTATCTCATACGCTTACCTCTTTATATCGGTCAAAGGGTGATACTAAGCGTTTATTTGACACTATCATCGTGGTGACGGATAGAACGGTTCTTGATGATCAGTTACGGAATACGATTCGCTCGCTCGAGAAGATTGATGGAGTGGTTAATGGTGTAGAACACGGATCTCAAGAATTGAGGAAGTTCTTGGAGCAAGGTAAAGATATTATTATTACCACCATTCAGAAATTCCCCTTCATTTCAGAGACTATCGCTTCGCTTGGTAACAAGACCTTTGGTGTGATTATCGATGAGGTTCATTCGAGCCAATCTGGTGAATTATCAAAAGAGTTAAAGAAGTCTCTATCGAAATCTGACGAAGATGATGATGAATTTGACTATGAGGAAATGCTACGTCAGGAGATCCAGAGTCGTGGAAAACAATCTCACATTTCATTCTTCGGTTTCACGGGTACACCTAAAGAAAAGACTCTCGAGTTATTTGGTACGAAGACACAGGACGGGAAGTTTGTTCCGTTTCATATCTACTCAATGTATCAGTCAATCCACGAGGGCTTCACTCTAGACGTTCTTCAGAACTACACAACATACAAACGCTACTTCAAAGTAAAACAGACAAAAGATGGTGATATTGAAGTTCCTACGGGTAAAGGTAAGCTAGAGCTTGTTCGTTATGTAGACTCTCATGAGATGACTATCCGCTCCAAAGTCCAAATTATGTTGGATCATTGGATCGACAAAGGCTCTAAAGAAATTCAAGGTCGATCACGTGGAATGATTGTTACTCAATCAAGAAAGCATTGTGTTTGGTATTTTAAGGAGATAAACAAGCAACTTGAAGAACGTGGACTTTCCTATCGTTGTTTAGTTGGATTCTCTGGTGAGGTTTCGATTGATCATGAGAAATTTACTGAATCAAGCTGTAACTCAGAGATTGGTCATGACGGTGACGTTCCACTTGGTCTTAAAAATCCCAAGTACCGTCTATTGGTTGTAGCTAACAAGTTTCAAACTGGATTTGATGAGCCGTTAGTTCAGTCTATGTATGTAGATAAAAAACTAGGTGGTGTTCAATGTGTTCAGACCCTTTCTCGTCTCAATAGAACGACTTCAGGTAAGACCCAGACTTTTGTATTAGATTTCGTAAATGAACCAGAGGACATCAGAGAATCATTCCAACGCTTCTACCAGTCAACAATCCTTGAGGGTGAAACTGACCCCAACCGACTCTACGACATTCAGAGAGAAATTTACAACTTCCATCTTTACACCAATGAAGATTTAAATCGTTTTTGTGAGGTCTTCTACGATCCCAGACGTGATGAGGGTAACTTACATCCAATTCTTGATCGAGTTGTTGATAACTTTATAAGAATTGAGGATGAAGAAATTCGAGAGGATTTCAGATCAAAGATTCAGTCATATATTCGTATGTACGGGTATCTTTCTCAAATCATTAACTTTACGGATATAGAGCTTGAAAAGTCTTTTGTATTCTTAAAGTATCTTAATAAGAAGCTACCAAAGCGTCAGGTTGATCGATTCGATATCTCTGACACTATTGATCTTGATTCGTTACGTATTCAGAAAATACATGAACACATTGAGGGGCTCGTTACTGAAGATTCGATTCTTAATCCACCAGAATTTGTTACTACAGGTGTTATGGAGCCTGAGTACGATTTCTTGTCTGAAATTATCAATCAAGTTAATAACACATACGGTGTGAACTTGACTGAAGAGGATAAATTAGATCTCTCTCGTTTAAGTAGACGTTTGATTGATGATCCTGAGGTTCACAAGTATATGAATGGTGATAACACAGAAGATAACAAGCAAAGTTTCTTTAAACAACAATTCGAAGGAATGATGGTCGACTTCATCAATGAGCGATTCGACTTCTATAAGAAGATGGACGATAACCCATCAATGAAGAATTTAATTTTTCAAATGATGTACAAGGACTATCAAAACCAAAGATTTCCTTCGGTTAACAAGTAAGACTCGCTACAGCGATTCGAACGACCGTAAGACTCGTTGGAAAACAAGTCTTACGAACTAATAATTAAGTTGTTGTCTTTAATTAGAAAAATTCGAATAATTCCTCTCGTAAATTTATATGGAGAGGTAAATGTCTACTTACTACGGGTATATCAGGGTCTCAACACTACAACAGGCTAATGATGGTGATAGCTTAGAAACCCAGCTTAAACAAATCAATTCGTACGCTTCTCTGAAGGGTTACGACATATCCCCAGAGAACTTCATCACTGAGAGAGGTGTCAGTGGAAGCGTTGAGTTTGAAAAGCGTCCAGAGGGTCTAAAGCTCTTCGAGAAGCTCGAGGCAGGTGATGTCTTAATCTTCTCTAAACTCGATAGGGCTTTCCGTAATACAAGAAATGCGTTGAACACACTTCACGAACTAAAACTTAGAGGTATATCAGTTCATTTCATAGACCTAGGTGGAGATGTAACAAATGACGGTATCGGTTCAGTCATCTTCACGATCCTCTCAGCCTTTGCTACTTTTGAAAGAGAAAGGATAGCTACTCGTATTCGTGAAGTTAAACAGGTACAGAAGGCTGATGGAAAGTTCCTCGGAGGCTTTACTCGCTTCGGTTACAGGGTGGAAGAGGATCGGCTGGTTAAGGATCCAGACCAACAAATCATCATTAAAGAGATGAAGGATATGAAGAGAAGGGGTATGAGTCTTAGAAGGATCTCAAAATGGCTCAAAAAGACCTATTCCGTGGAAATGTCCCATTCAACAGTCTCAACCCTCATCTAAGCTGAAAATGAGCTCTAACCTAGCCCCTTATTGACCCTGAGTCCACAAACAAAAAAGCACCAAAGTTTTAACTTTAGTGCTTTTCGGACCTTCAGAAACCAAAAAACCCTTTGAAATCAAGGGTTTGTGGTTGCGGGGACAGGATTTGAACCTGTGACCTTCGGGTTATGAGCCCGACGAGCTGCCAGACTGCTCCACCCCGCGTCTGAGACTGAGATTCTAGCATTTTTAAGCCCTCTCTGTCGAGCCTTATTGCTGAATTGAGCTGTTTCACGGTGAATTTATCTTCCATTTCTCGGTCATTTCGACCCCCCTAAGGAGTAACATATTGCCGTGCAACACCAATTAAGGCAGTTTCATGTCCATCAGTAATCCCGAATACTCAAGCTCAACCCTGCTCAAGCCCGTTGACCTGCATAACAGCGGTGATGGTGGCGAACACAAGAAGGGTTTGGGCGTTCTCATGCTGGCGGCGATTGGCGTGGTTTTCGGTGATATTGGCACCAGCCCCTTATATGCCCTTAAAGAATGTTTTGATGCCGAGCATGGCATTGCATTCAGCCCTGAAGCCCTCTATGGCGTCATTTCGATGATGATCTGGGCCTTGATTTTGGTGGTGACCTTCAAATACGTCTTGTTTGTGATGCGGGCCGATAACAAGGGCGAGGGCGGCGTTTTATCCTTGATGGCATTAGCACTACGTTCGGTTAAAAGCGGCACGAAAGAATATTTTGTTTTGATGATTCTAGGCATGTTGGGTGCTTGTATGTTGATTGGGGAGTCCGTCATCACGCCAGCGATTTCAGTACTGTCGGCAGTCGAAGGCATTGAGATTGCAACGCCCGCGTTAAAGCAATTCATCATTCCGATTGCGGTGGCCATTCTGTTTTGCCTCTTTGTAATTCAAAAATATGGCACGGCAACGGTGGGTAATTTATTCGGACCCGTTACCTTAATTTGGTTTTTGGTGATAGCCGCGCTGGGTATTTGGAACATCAGTAATGCCCCTGAAATTGCTTTGGCGTTTAATCCAATGTATGCCATTCGGTTCATTACCGACCACCCCTTAACGGCGTATATCGTGATGGGCGCAGTGGTACTGGTGGTGACTGGAGTCGAGGCGCTGTATTTGGATATGGGCCACTTTGGCCGCAACCCCGTGCGCTTTGCCTGGCTCTTGATTGTGCTGCCTAGCCTGCTGCTCAATTATTTAGGACAGGGCGCCTTAGTGCTATCGAACCCTGAAGCCATTCGCAATCCCTTTTACATGATGGTGCCAGAGTGGGCTCTTTGGCCGATGGTAGGACTTGCCACCGCAGCAACCGTGATTGCATCCCAAGCGGTTATCTCCGGTACTTTTTCCTTGGTAAGCCAGGCCATCTCCTTGGGCTTTTTACCACGCATGAACATTCTGCACACCTCTGATTCAGAGCGTGGGCAGATTTATATCCCGATCGTGAACTGGGCCTTGCTCTTTATGGTGATCGTCACCATTATCGAGTTTGGTGAATCGGTGAACTTGGCTGCAGCCTACGGCCTCTCGGTTACCTCAACCATGCTGATTACGACCATCTTACTGTCGGTTGTGATGAGGCGCGAATGGCATATCAATCCCATTTTGATTGCCTTGCTGATTGTCTTTTTCTTTGCAGTCGACTTGGCTTTCTGGACTGCCACCTTGATCAAAATTAAGGATGGCGGTTGGTATCCATTGCTGCTGGGACTGATTTGCTTTACCTGTCTGATTACCTGGTATAGAGGCCGCAAATTACTCCGCGATAAATTAATTAGCAATTCCATTCCGATGGAAGCTTTTGTGAGCAGTCTGCTGGCGCATCCACCGCACCGTGTGGAAGGTACCGCGATCTTCTTAACCGCGCACATTGACTATGTGCCGGTAGCCATGTTGCATAACCTGAAACACAACCGTGTGATGCACGAGCGGATTTTCTTTTTAAAGATGAGTACGTGGGATGTGCCCTATGTCAATGACAGCGAGCGCATCACCATGCGCGACTTGGGCGGTCAGGTGTACTTGGTGCGTGCGGTCTATGGCTTTAAAGAAACGCCCGATATTAATTCGATCTTAGCCCTGCTCGAAAAACAAGAAAATCTCAAATTTGATTTGATGGATACCTCTTTCTTTATCTCGAAAGACACCATCATTCCATCGGCATCCCCCGGAATGGCGCTGTGGCAGGAAAGCCTCTTTTCTTGGATGATGCAAAACGCGGCAAAGCCATCGGACTTTTTCAAGATCCCAACCAATCGCTTGGTTGAGCTAGGCGCAAAGGTCGAGATTTGATTCACTTCTTTTTTCTGCGAACTTGTCTTTCTGCTGCGCTAGCAATTGGCCTTGTACTTGGGGTAGGTGCTGCACACGCAACGCCGGCACAAGAGGCTGAACTCGAAAAGCTGGACAAGATCGAGGCCGAACTCACCCTGCAGCGCGAGTGGGCAGACTACCGCTGGAAAAAAGCATCTGCCGAGTGCTATCAAAAATATTTAGTGAATCGCTGTCTTAGCCAAACTCGCGCTCAATATCGCAAAGAGATTGATCCGATTCGAGCACAAGAGGTGGAGCTCAATACCGCACAGCGGGAGCTACGCAGGCTACTCAAAGATGAGCGCGACGCCAAGCGCAAGGCAGAAAAAGCGGATCCCGCCAAAGCAGCAGAGCGCGCTGAAAATGTCCGCACTTTTGAAGAAAAGCAACGGGACGCTGCAAAACGAGCAGAAGACCTAGAGGAGCGACGTAAAGATGCACCGCGTCGCGCACAAGAAAATAAAGCAGGTACCCAGTTACAGTAAAGAGCACTATTTTGGCCAAAGCAAAAACCATTTATGTTTGTAATGCCTGCGGCGGCAATACGCCGCGTTGGCAGGGGCAGTGCCCCGCATGCCAAGCTTGGAACACGCTAGAGGAAAGTCTTTCGGAATCGACCTCGAGTAATGCCCGCTTTCAGGGTTTGGCGCAGGCCGTGCCCCGTCAAAAACTATCTACCATCAAGGCGGAAGACATGCCGCGGCTGCCAACTGGCGTAGACGAGTTCGATCGTGTCCTTGGTGGTGGTTTAGTGCCGGGTGGCGTCGTTCTTATTGGTGGCGACCCAGGCATTGGTAAATCGACCCTATTGTTACAAGCCCTTGCAGAAATGAGTGCTGCTGGCGTTTCCGTTTTATACAGCAGCGGCGAAGAATCAGCGGCACAGATCGCGCTGCGAGCAAAACGCATTGCCTTGGCTGCGCCGCAGCTCGAAGTTCTTGCTGAAATCCAACTCGAAAAGTTATTAACCACAATCGATGCCGCTCGCCCCCAAGTAGTCGTGGTGGATTCGATTCAGACGGTCTACTCCGATGCCTTAACATCGGCGCCGGGCTCGGTTGCACAAGTGCGCGAGTGTGCTGCGCAGCTTACTCGCTACGCTAAATCCACCGGCATTTGCATGTTAATGGTGGGGCACGTGACTAAAGACGGTCACCTTGCAGGTCCTCGGGTACTCGAGCACATTGTTGATACCGTTCTGTACTTTGAGGGTGACACTCACTCTTCCTTTCGTTTAGTACGCTCGATTAAAAATCGCTTTGGCGCAGTTAATGAGCTTGGTGTATTTGCCATGACCGAAAAAGGCCTAAAGGGCGTCTCTAATCCATCGGCGATCTTTTTATCGCAGCACGCGGAGATGGTGCCGGGTGCTTGTGTACTCGTTACACAAGAAGGTAGTCGCCCCTTATTAGTTGAAATTCAGGCTTTAGTCGATACGGCGCACATTCCCAATCCAAGGCGCTTGGCAGTTGGTCTAGAACAGCATCGCTTAGCCATGCTATTGGCTGTATTGCATCGCCATGCGGGCATTGCCTGCTTTGATCAGGATGTGTTTCTGAATGCCGTTGGTGGTGTGAAGATCTCGGAGCCAGCGGCTGACTTAGCAGTTCTTCTGGCGATTCAATCGTCAATTCGAAATCGCGCCTTACCAAAAGAGTTGATTGTCTTTGGTGAGGTGGGTTTGGCGGGAGAAATCCGTCCTTGCCCGCGCGGTCAAGAGCGCCTAAAAGAAGCCGCCAAACTCGGATTTACGATTGCCATCATTCCGAGAGCCAATTTACCCAAGAGCAAAATCCCCGGCTTGCGGGTGATTCCAGTAGAGCGCATCGATGAGGCTATTTCTGCAGCCAATGAACTCAGTTAGCGCTTTTTATTAATCCGCTTTAGCGCAAGTCTTCCGCTTGGATTAATAGAACTTGCTCGTTCCCTGCAGAGACATCCATCCAAATTACCGGAATCTGCGGGAAGGCTTTGTGAAAGTGCTCTACTTCATTGCCAATTTCCAGTACTAGCGCACCGCGCTCGCTCAGGTAGTCAGGCGCACTCCCAATAATCTTTCGAATCAAGTCCATGCCATCTTCGCCGCCAGCCAAAGCAATGACTGGTTCAGCGTGGTACTCAGCGGGGAGGGTGCGCATGCTGGCTGCATTGACGTAGGGCGGGTTGCAGATAATTAAATCAAAGCGATTACCGTCAGTGGGATCTGGCAAAGGACTCCAAAGATCACCATGAAAGAGTTCAATTTGATTGCTTAAGCCGTGACGATCCAAATTACGAGCTGCCACCGCCAAGGCAGGCGCGCTGATATCGCAAGCACTCACATGAATATCCGGACATGACAGGGCCAGTAAGACTGCAAGCGAGCCATTGCCGGTACATAAATCCAGGGCACGGCCATCGGCAGGCAGCCAAGCCTCAAGCGCTCCTTCGGTAATCAGCTCCGCAATCCACGAGCGGGGAACAATGCTCTGTTCATTGCAATAGAAGGGCACGCCCATCAGCCATGCTTCTTCCAAAATATAGGCTAATGGTTTGCGCGTTTGGATGCGCTCATTGGCAATTACCAGCGCAGCGTCATAAAGAGGTTGATCGAGTGGTGCCTGCAGTTGATCTAAAGCATCGCTTGGACTAATCTGCAGTTGTTTACTAATAATCCACAAGGCCTCACTCCGGGCATCAATTGCACCATGCCCGTAGCTCAGTTTGGCTTGATCCAGGTGATCAGCAAGCCGATCAATCGATTGTTCTACGGTAGCGATGGTATTGCCTTGCGACGGAGGCTCTGGATCCATGACTTTAGGCGATTAACTGCTCAAGCACGCGCTTGTAAATATTCTTGAGCGGCACAATGTCTTCAGCGCAAACAGATTCATTCACTTTATGGCTCGTCGCATTAATGGGTCCAAACTCCACCACCTGAGAACAGATTTTGGCAATAAAACGGCCATCGCTCGTGCCGCCAGTAGTAGAGAGTTCGGTAACAACACCGGTTTCATCTTGAATCGCTTTGCGTAGCGCACTCGCCAATGCCTCATCTCCGGTGATGAAGGGGCTGCCACCCAAAACCCAATCAATCGAAAACGTCAGGCCGACTTCAGTCAGAATGGCCTCGACCCGCTGACGCAATTGTTCGGGCGTACTCTCGGTTGAAAAGCGGAAATTAAAGTCGATGGTGAGTTCGCCCGGAATGACGTTATTGGCACCGGTGCCCGCATGAATATTCGAGATCTGAAAACTCGTCGGCTGAAAGTAGCGATTGCCTTGATCCCATTCAGTACTCACCAGCGCCTGAATGGCAGGGGCAGCTAAATGAATGGGGTTCTCACCGAGGTGAGGGTAGGCTATGTGCGCTTGAATACCCTTGATGTGCAATTTGCCAGACAGGGAGCCACGCCTGCCATTCTTAATCATATCGCCCAATTGATTAACCGAGGTAGGTTCGCCAATCACACAGTAGTCCAGTCGCTGACCGCGCTCTTTAAGTCGTTCGCACATTACTACGGTGCCATCGTTGGCCGGACCTTCTTCATCGCTGGTGATTAAAAAAGCAATCGTACCGGCGTGCTCTGGATTAGCGATGATGAACTCTTCGGTGGCCACTACAAAACCTGCAAGGGAGGTTTTCATATCGGCCGCGCCGCGCCCATATAAATAATCACCGCGGATCGTGGGGGTAAATGGATCGCTCTCCCACTTTTCCAAAGGGCCAGTAGGGACCACATCGGTATGACCGGCAAACATCAATACTTTGCCAGCATCACCTTGCGTGCCTTTTTTGATGGCCCATAGATTGGTCACCTGAAAGTCGCTGGGACCACCCACCACACTTTCAGTATGAAAGCCTAATTCCTTCAAGCGATTAGCGATTAAATCCTGACAGCCGCCATCGGCTGGTGTTACCGAACGGCAGGCAATCAGGGCTTTGGTTAATTCAATCGCTGCGCTCATATTAATCGCGCAAGAGCTCGTTAATAGCGGTTTTTGCTCGCGTTTGAGCATCGACTTTCTTGACGATGATGGCAGCGTAGAGGCTGTATTTTCCATCTGCAGAAGGGAGTGAGCCAGGTACCACCACTGAACCGGCAGGAACACGACCATAATGAATTTGACCGGTTTCGCGATCGTAAATTTTGGTGCTTTGGCCAATAAAGACACCCATTGATATAACACTATTTTCTTCAATCACAACACCCTCGACTACCTCGGAGCGTGCGCCAATGAAGCAGTTATCTTCAATGATGACGGGGCCAGCCTGAATTGGCTCTAAAACACCGCCAATACCAACGCCGCCGGATAAGTGCACATTCTTACCAATTTGAGCGCAGGAACCAACGGTTGCCCAGGTGTCGACCATAGTGCCTTCACCGACGTATGCGCCGATGTTGACGTACGAGGGCATCAAAACCGCATTCTTGCCTATAAAGGAGCCAACGCGCGCGATGGCAGGAGGTACGACCCGAAAGCCACCCTCGATGAAATCCGCCTCAGTCCAGTTCTCAAACTTACTGGGTACTTTGTCGTAAAACTGGGTAAAGCCACCGGCTGGCATGACTTTATTGTCTTCCAAGCGGAAGGACAGCAAGACTGCCTTTTTAACCCACTGGTTGACTTCCCATTGCCCAACGGAACGGCGCTCAGCAACGCGAATACGTCCCCGATTGAGGCCGTCAATGACGGCACTGACGGCATTGCGGATTTCAGTGGAAATATCCCCTGCAGAAAGGTTGGCTCGGTTGTCCCAGGCTTGTTCGATAACGCTTTGTGGTGATTGGCTCATGCTTTTTAGATAACTATCAGATTGTTAAGGGGTTTTGGCCCTAAATGGCGAAACTTCATTATATCGGTGGAGAAAATTCCGGTGTGAGGCTTTGTTAACTTGCTATCATCTTAATCACGGAATTTACCCCTTTTTTCTTGAACCAGTCAGACTTTTTTACCCCGCAAAGCGCCCTGTGCAACTCAAATCAATCAAACTTTCTGGCTTTAAGTCATTCGTCGATCCAACCCATTTTGAGCTGCCAGGCCAATTGATTGGTGTAGTGGGCCCCAATGGATGCGGAAAGTCCAACATTATCGATGCCGTTCGCTGGGTTTTGGGCGAATCGCGGGCCAGCGAATTGCGCGGCGAATCGATGCAGGATGTCATTTTTAATGGCTCTGGATTACGTAAGCCATCCGGCCGTGCCAGCGTTGAATTGCTGTTTGATAATGCCGATGGCCGTGCACACGGACAATGGAGCGCGTTTGCCGAGCTGGCGGTGAAACGGGTACTTACCCGCGATGGCAATTCCAGCTATTACGTCAATAACCAAGTGGTGCGTCGTAAGGACGTCCAGGATATTTTCCTCGGTACCGGCATGGGTCCACGTGGTTACGCGATTATTGGCCAAGGTACGATCAATCGCATTTTGGAATCCAAACCAGAAGAGCTGAGGGTGTTTTTGGAGGAGGCTGCTGGCGTTTCAAAATACAAAGAGCGCCGCAAAGAGACCGCATCACGCCTTGAAGATACACAAGAGAATTTAGTACGCGTACAAGACATCTTGCGCGAGCTGGAAAAGCAACTCGAGCGCCTGGAGAGCCAGGCTACGGTGGCAGAGCGGCACAACCTATTGCAAGTGGAAATGAAATCACAGCAGCAATTGCTGTGGTTCGTACGTCAAACTGAAGCAGGTAAAGAGCAAGAGCGCCATGCCAACGGCATCCGCGAGACACAAGTCCAGTTCGAAGAGCAGACCGCCAAATTACGCCATGCCGAAGCCGAGCTCGAGGCAATGCGCACACAGCAGTACGCCCTGCAAGATAAAGTATCCGAAGCGCAGGGTGAGCTCTATCAAACCAACGCCGATGTCACTCAGGTTGAAGCAGACATTCGGTATGTGCAGGAGGCGCGTTTGCGTCTGCAACAGCAAACCCAGGATCTGCAGTCGCAACTGCAGCGTTGGACTGTTCAAGAAACCGACGCAGCCCAAGCACAGCGTTCTGCCGAGCAGGAGTTAAGCCTCGCAGCAGAACAAGAACGCAATTTACAAACCCAACTTGCCAGTTTGCAAGAGCAGTTGCCCGGGCGCGAAGAAGCATACCAAGCAGCTGCTCGGCAGTTAAATGCGGCGCGCGACAGTGTCGCTGCGATTGATCAACGCCTGGCAAGCCTCAGTGAACGTACAAAAGCGATTGCCTTGCAGCTGGAGGAATCTGGCGCTCGTCAAGCGCGCTTAGAGACCGAATTGGCTGGAATGCGAAAGCCTGATGCGACTGCCTTGCAGATGGCGCTCGATCGCCAAGTAATGGCGCAGCGTAAGGTAGAAGAAACGAAATCCCGCGCTTTGGAGATGCAACAACGCGTGCCAGCAGCCGATGAGGCGCGCAACCGGGCGCAGCAGCAAATACAGTCAGCCAATCAGGATCTGGCTCAAACCGAAGCCAAATTAACTGCCTTAACCGCGCTACAAGCCAGCGTGCAGGCACAAGGAAAAATCGGACCATGGCTTGAAAGTAAAGGCCTAAAAGAAAGCAAGCGCTTATGGCAAGACCTCAAGGTCGAGAGTGGTTGGGAAACCGCCCTTGAATCGGTTTTGCGTGAACGACTTGCTGCGGTCACGGGTAAAAATGCACAAGAGGCGGTTGCTTTAGCAAAGGATGCGCCGCCTAGTCGTCTGGCTATCTTATTGGCCGACGAATTGCCTGCATCGCAGATCAATGCGCCTGCGGAATTCACCTTATTACTATCGCGCATTCAGAGTGCGGGCGCTCCGCGCGTGATGCAAGTATTGCAAGAGTGGCTCGGCACGGTCTTTATTGCCAATAATTTAGAAGATGCATTGCGCCGCCGGGACAAGTTGCCTGCAGGCGCAACCTTAGTAACTCAAGAAGGGCATTTAATTAGCCGGGTAGGTGTACAGCTCTATGCTGCCGACTCAGAACAGTCGGGCATGTTGGCACGCGCTCAAGAAATGGAGGGCCTGGAGAAGCAGCTTAAGGCGCAGCGTTTAATTCAGAGTGAGTTACAAGGCGAGCTCGATCAATGCGCTGCTAACTACCAAGCTGCTCACCAAGCTGCAGAGCAGTCGCGCATCAATGCCGAGCATGCTGTTCAAGAGGCGCATGGATTTGAAGTCGAGCAGATGCAGCTCACACAAGCCGAAGAACAATACAGCCAGCGTGCCGCACAAATTCAGTCGGAGTTAGCTGAAATTAGCGGGCAGCAGCAGCAGTTCAATAGCAATGGTGTGCAATCGCAGGCAGACTTGGATCAAGCGCAGGCTGACAAAGAACGACTGCATCTCGAATTAGAAAATGCGCAATCGAATTTAGCTCTCACCAGTGACGAGCGCGAGACTTTACGTACAAACTTACGCGCTGCAGAGATGGCGGCCCAAGAAGCTGCCTTTGCTACCCGTTCATTGCAGCAGCGCATTGCGGATCTGCAGCGCGATCAAAGTACGGCGCGCGATCAAATCATCGAGATTCAGGATAAGTACGCCGCATGCGAGCAAGAACTTGCTGGACTTAGTGATGAAGCAGCCCAAGAAAAGTTGCAAGGACTGTTGGTGGTTCGCGCCGACCGTGAAGCGGCATTAGCAAATGCCCGTACTGAACAAGACGCGATGCTGCACCAATTGCGCGAGGCGGATGAAGGACGGCTCTTAATTGAGCGTGGTTTGCAGCCGATGCGCGACAAAGTCATGGACCTGCAACTGCGTGAGCAAGCTGCTCGCCTTAACTTTGAGCAGTTTGCGACCTTGCTTACCGATGCAGAAGCCGATCTCATTAGTCTCGAAACCCGTTTTAGTAGCGATCTTAAAGTAGGGCATTTGCAAAGCGAGGTTAATCGCTTAAATAGCGAAATTCAGTCGCTGGGTCCAGTCAACATGGCCGCACTCGATGAGTTAGCCAGTTCGCGTGAGCGCAAATCATTCCTCGATGCGCAATCCGCCGACTTGAACGAGGCGATGCAAACCTTAACCGACGCGATTGCCAAGATCGATGCAGAGACGCGTGATTTATTGCAGGGCACATTTGATCAAGTAAATGGCCATTTTGGGCGCCTCTTCCCTGAATTGTTTGGCGGCGGCCACGCTGAGCTGGTCATGACCGGCGAAGAAATCTTAGATTCAGGCGTACAAGTGATGGCACAACCACCGGGTAAGAAAAATAGCTCGATTTACTTACTTTCTGGCGGGGAAAAGGCCTTAACTGCTATTGCCCTTGTGTTCTCCTTGTTCTTACTGAACCCAGCACCATTTTGCTTGCTGGATGAGGTCGATGCGCCGCTCGATGATGCCAATACATTGCGCTACTCCGAGATGGTTGCTAGGATGTCCGCTAAGACACAGTTTGTCTTCATCTCACATAACAAGATCACCATGGAAATTGCCCATCAATTAATTGGTGTCACCATGCAGGAACAGGGCGTATCGCGCATTGTGGCAGTGGATATTGCATCTGCGGTATCCATGGTCGAGGCCGCCTAAATGGGATTAGAGCAAATCGCAGCCAAGCTGGGTTTGTCAGAATTGCAATTTGCCTTAGGCCTGATTGGTATTTTGCTTTTAGTTTTGGTAGCAATTCTTAATTTGCGCAGCGCACGCGCGAAGCGCCAAGTGCACAGACCAGTTGAGCCCGGATTCGCCGATGTGGCTGGGCAAAAGCATACCGGCGATCGTCTAGAGCCTGGATTTTCTGAGCCCATGAATGGGGCACCTGCCGAAACACTTCGCTTTGCAATCGACCCACGCATTGATTGTGTCATTACCTTACGTTTTGAGAATCCCATTAAGGGAAGTGAAATTATCAGTGAGATAGCAGACTGGCCTCGTTTCGGTGCGCATTGGATATACGAAGGCCTGCGAGTGGATGATCACGAGGGCGATTGGGAGCCCATTGAGATGGACGCCAATTACGCTGAACTGCAACTCGCAATTCAGCTGGCCAGCCGCAAGGGTCCGATCGGTGTGCTGGAGCTCTCGGATTTCTGCTCCCGCAGCCAGACCTTAGCTGAAGTATTGGGTGCACAAATCGATATGCCCAGCGTGAGCACCATGATCGAGAGCGCTAAAGAGCTTGATGCGATTGCAGCAGAAAGCGATATTCAACTCAGCATTAATGTGGCTTTTGATGGTAAACCAAAAACACGCACTGAATTAGATACGCTAATGCTTGAACGTCATTTCGCTCTATCCAGCAATAATCGGTCTTATGTGTTTTATTCAAACAATCACGTTTTGTTTGTGAGTAATGGATTGGATCCAGGTCAGCCCATTACTGGAATCTCATTGTTATTAGAGGTTCCTTTGGTAGCGCAGGAGCAAATGGGATTTGAGCGCATGCTGGCAGAAGGCGTGGCCGTGGCTGAGTCGATGCAGGGCCGCATTGTTGACGACAATGGCGTCAACCTGACCGAGAATGCCGTGATCGCGATTCGCCAACACTTGGATGGCCTATACAGCCGCCTCGAGCAAAGCGGCATCGCAGCTGGCTCAGCGACTGCTGCGCGCTTATTCAATTAAGGATAGGGCATGCCGCATTCGGATCCGATGCAGTCAGCGGAGCGATATGCTTGGCTCCAGTCCGAGCTGGCACGCTTAGATCATGCCTACTATGTGCTGGATACCCCCTTATTACCTGATAGTGAATACGATCGCCTGTATCGCGAGTTAATTGCGCTGGAGCAGGCTCATCCCGAATGGGTGACGCCGGATTCGCTCTCGCAACGGGTTGGTGGCGCCGCATTAAAAGAATTCATGAGCGTGAAGCACGCCGTCCCCATGCTCTCCCTCAATAACGCCTTTGATGATGCAGAGGTAATGAATTTTGATCGCCGCTGCCGTGAAGGCTTGCAACAGGCCCACGTGGTTTATGCCGGTGAGTTGAAGTTTGATGGCTTAGCCATCTCCCTGCGTTATGAAAATGGCATATTAGTCCAAGCGGCTACCCGTGGGGATGGTAGTAGCGGTGAAGACGTTACGGCCAACATTAAAACCATTCGAGCAATACCTCTTCGCCTTCAAGGCAATGCTATTCCAGCCGTACTTGAGGTCCGTGGCGAAGTCTTTATGTACCTTGCTGATTTTGCCAAAATGAACCAAGAGGCAGTCCGTTTAGGTGAAAAAGAATTTGCCAATCCACGCAATGCTGCTGCAGGCAGTCTGCGCCAGCTGGACTCAAAAATTACCGCAAAACGGCCCTTATCCTTTTTTGCCTATGGCGTAGGAGCGTGTGAGCCACAAAGCTGGCTACCAAAATCCCATAGTGCATTACTCGATCAATACCTCAGCCTGGGTTTACCTGTTTGTGCAGAACGCAAAATTTTGTCATCGGTGGACGATATTCTCAATTTCTATCAGGAGATCGGCGGCAAGCGCGATCGTTTGCCTTATGACATCGATGGCGTTGTCTATAAAGTCAATGCATTTGCAGAGCAAGCCGAGCTTGGCTTTGTTTCCAGAGCCCCCCGCTTTGCCTTGGCCCACAAGTACCCCGCCCAAGAAGCCCTCACCACGGTACTCGGAATCGATGTCCAAGTGGGACGCACTGGCGCGATTACCCCTGTAGCAAGACTTTCTCCAGTGGAGGTCGGCGGCGTCACCGTGACCAATGCCACGCTCCACAATGAAGATGAAGTGAAACGTAAAGATGTGCGTATTGGTGACACCGTAGTGGTGCGGCGTGCAGGCGATGTGATACCCGAAGTGGTATCAGTGGTGCTCGAGCGTCGCCCGAATGACACCAAGGCATTTGAGATGCCAAGCCGCTGCCCGGTATGCGACTCGCACATTGAGCGCGTAGCAGATGAGGCTATTGCTCGCTGTAGTGGCGGCCTATTTTGTGGCGCGCAGCGTAAACAGGCCTTAGTCCATTTTGCGCATCGGCGTGCCATGGACATTGAGGGCCTTGGAGAAAAGATTGTCGATCAACTCGTAGACAATAATTTGGTACGCACCCCAGCCGATTTATACCGATTGGGATTTACGGCAGTGGCTAATCTAGAGCGCATGGGTGAGAAGTCGGCTGATAATTTAATTCAGGCGATCAATCAATCCCGAACCACGACCCTGGCCCGCTTCATATTTGCCTTAGGCATTCGCCATGTGGGCGAAACTACCGCAAAAGATTTGGCCAATCACTATCAAAATATGCATGCCCTGATGGATGCCACAGGCGAAGACCTGCTAACGGTTCGGGATGTTGGCCCCGTTGTGGCAGATTCGATCACGGGCTTTATGCAAGAGCCCCATAACCGTGAGGTGATCGAGCAGTTACTGGCATCGGGTATGGCGCTCAGCGTCGAAGAGAAAAAGGTCAGTGCGGCCGTAGTAGGTAAAACATTCGTACTTACGGGAACACTGCCTACCTTATCAAGGGATGAAGCAAAAGAGCGGCTTGAGCGCGCTGGCGCCAAAGTAGCAGGCTCTGTTTCTAAAAAGACCGATTACGTTGTGGCAGGTGATGACGCAGGCAGCAAACTCACCAAAGCGGAAGAGCTTGGTGTAGCTGTGATTGACGAAGCAACGATGCTAAGCTTGCTTGCGCAAGATTGAGATAGTGGTATCCCAGTCAAAATCTATAGGAAGCTAAGTCATCCGTTTCCTACGTAATTTTCAGGTGTGAATCCAGTGTATTTTTAGCTATGCTCTTCGTTTACGGAGAGGATAGGCATGGGCAAAAATTTCTTTGATTCAATTGTTTGGAAAAAAGATAACTGTGAAATTGAGTCAGTTATAGCGGTTGTACATTTAAATGAACAGCTTAAGAGTTTTTTAAAAGCAATTACTTCATTTGCAGAGGTGGCTGCAATATTGCCAAAATCAAGTTCAAAAGAACTAGGCCTGATAGAAAAATTTAATAGTACATATCATATTCTTGACTACACTCGCGAAGAAATTATTGCAAATAAAGAAATATTTTTAGCTGAAATAATAAATAAAGTTGGTTCAAAAAAATTTGCAATTATAGATATGGGAGGATATTTTTCTCATGTGTATGAGGATCTTCAATACCACTTTAGAGATAATTTTAAAGGCATCGTAGAAGATACCGAAAACGGTCATCAAAAGTATGAGATTGCTTTAAAAAATCGATTAAGTCTCCAGTGTAATTTTCCAGTTATTTCAGTCGCAAGAAGTTCACTAAAGGACCCAGAGGACACTCTGGTCGGACAAGCAATTGTATTTTCAGCCGAAGCAATTTTTAGATCAAGTGGCTTTGTATTTACTGGCAAACAAATATTAGTTGTTGGTTTTGGAAAAATTGGAAAGTCAATAGCATCAAGTTTGAAATTAAGAGGTCTTCAAGTTGATGTCTATGATATCGACCCAATCAGGTTAGCGGCGGCATTCTCACTTGGTTTTTACAGTGGGCAAAGGAACACATTGCTCAGCAAAGCAGATGTTATTTTTTGTGCGACAGGAAATAAAGCGATCGGACTGGATGATTTCAGGTATATAAAAAATGAAGCTTTTTTATTCTGTGCAACTTCTTCTGATGATGAATTAATGGATTGCCTAAGATATGAATGCCAAAAAAATTCAGTTCAAGTGACTGATTATGTTTCTCTAATAAGATACGATGAAAAACAATTTTTCGTGGGCAATCAAGGTAATGCTATAAATTTCATTCACGGAGGGGTGGTGGGTGATTTTATCGAGCTAATTCAGGCAGAAATAATTTTTGCATTAGGCAACCTTTCTACTGCCCCAAGAAATGTTATTTTTCAATTGCCAAATGATGCCAAAAAATTTATTGCCCAAGAATGGGTCGATAGACAAGTCCACTTTGGTATAAGAAATTGAGCAGTGTTGACGCCTTAATTGTCGGGGCATCTTTCATTTCTTCTTTCTCGAGGGCCGGACTAAATTTAGTTGATCGTTATCAACTCTCATCCATTAGATTGTGCCCAATAAAAACAAGTTATTGGAATAATTTATTACCTCTTCTTATTAGTGCGCCATGCATTCTTCTTGCTTACTCACTTTTAGACGTTTTGCAGTACATGCAATCTGTTTACATATTCTTTCTGGCAACCTTGCTTCAGGTAATTTCTTATGGGTTTGCTATCGTTTTTAAAAGATATAAATTGCTTGAAGTAGCATTATTAACAAAAGTGCCTGATTTTCTTGCGCCTTTACTGCTTTGCATATTCGGATTCGCAAGCGGCACATTGTATTTCTTATGTTGCACATGTTTATCACTAGTATTTTTTTATATTAGTGCTAAAAAGACTACGACCTTATCCTCCCTACCTTCAGTTCTTTTTCTTTCAATATCTCTTCTTGCTCAAATTATTTTTTCTTATTTAATTTTTAAGGATATTTTTGTCGGGATTGATTTTAAAGAATTGTTATTAATTAGCTTTGCATTGCTTATCTGGCGATTTATTTTTTCGTTAACGATATTATTAATGCATAAGTACTTTTATTTGGATAATCATGAAAAGCAAAAAACTAGTTTTAAATGTACCTTTGTAAGATGCTTTCTAAATCTTAGTACTCAATTTTCATTCATTTATGTAATGTCAAGTAAGTCTTATATTTTTGTTTTACCAATACTTAATTCAACTGGCCTAATTGGTGCAGCACTAGCGCATTATTTAATCGGTGAGCGAATCTCATCTAGCCATTATTTAAGTCTTTTATTACTTTTTTTATTAACCAATATCTCAATTCTTTATCTGCTTGATGTTTACTAATTCAAAATTAAATCCTTACTTAGATTACTTATTAAAAAATTTATCTCAGCATCAATTTGCTCCGATTTTTAAATCAGCAAATCCCTTTAGTCGCTCTAATCTGCATGGTCATATAACTGCTAGCGGCTTGGTTATAGAGTTTGATAAGGTTCTTTTAATACGTCACCCTTATCTGGGGCTTTGGATTCAGCCGGGTGGTCATATTGATGAGGGAGAGACGCCAGAGTCTGCTGCTATACGCGAGACCCAAGAAGAGACTGGCGTTCTGTGTGAGTTACTCTGGCAGCAGAATTCTCTTGTAGATGTTGATGTTCATACGATTCCGAATAATCCCGCCAAAAAAGAACCTGAGCATATTCACATTGATCTTTGTTTTGCTCTGAAACCGTCTCGAATGGTTAATACGGGCGAGGCAATAGAGTGGAGATGGTGCGAGCAGAGTGCTGTTACGGATGTCCGAACTAAAAGGGCGGTTAAAGCTTATTACGCATTGTTACAAGCCAGTGCTAATAGGTGTTAACTGGCCAACACATCCAGGATTTCGGTTTCAATCTGGATTTGCAATTTCGGATTCTTACTCAGTTCTGCGGCATTGAGTAGCAATACATCTTCCACGCGTTCGCCCAAGGTGTTGATGCGGGCGGTGTGGATGGATACACGGTGCTTTGCAAGGACTTGTGCCACTGCATAGATCAGCCCGGTACGATCGCTTGCCGATAGCGATAGCACGACGTACTGACCGCGATCATCGGGTTGCATGTTAACCCTGGCTTGCACCGGAAAGCTGCGGGATTGCCTGGATAGGCGGCCCATGCTGGGCTGAGGAAGCGGCTCCGTTTTCTCAAGAGCAGTCTTGAGTTCGTATTCCACCAGCTGAATGAGGTCGCGGTAACTGCCGGTTTCAGTGAGGCGATTCATGCCAGTAACCTGAAAGGTGTCGAGCGCATAACCGTGCCGCGTCGTATGAATGCGGGCATCCCAGATGGAGAAACCATGGCGCTCAAAGTAGGCACAGATGCGCGCAAACAGATCGGCTTGGTCTGGCATATAGACAGCAACTTGCAAGCCTTCGCCCACGGTCGATAATCTGGCGCGCACTACGGGATCTGAACTATCAACGCGGTTAAAGAGGTGCCGAGTTAACCAGGCAATGTCACCTGCATCTTGGCGCAAGAAAAAGGCGACATCCAATTTTTGCCATAAGTCAGCATATGCTTCGTCTTCAATCCCATTCAATCTGAGATTACGTCGTGATTCTTCTTGATGTTGCGCTAACTCCGATGTGGCATCGGTTTTAGCGCCGCCCAGCACGCGCAGGGTGTAGCGGTAGAGGTCTTCTAGCAACTTGGCTTTCCAGGCGTTCCAAACCTTGGGGCTGGTGCCCCTGACATCGGCAACAGTAAGTAAATAGAGCGCAGTCAGATGGCGCTCATCGCCCATTTCTTTGGCAAAGTGCGCAACGACATCGGGATCCGAGATGTCTTGCTTTTGTGCTACCTGGCTCATTTTTAGGTGCTTTGCGACCAACCAAACCAAGAGCTCAGTATCCGCTTTGCTAAGACTGTGGTCTTTAGCGAACTGCCGCATATCGCGCATGCCTAACTCGGAGTGATCCCCGCCACGACCTTTAGCGATGTCATGAAAGAGGGCCGCTAAAACAATCAGCCATGGTTTATCAAAGTTGGCAATCAGGCGACTGCAGTAAGGGAACTCCTGCGTATGCTCCATGATCATGAAGCGACGTACATTACGCAACACCATCAAGATGTGTTGATCAACGGTATAGACATGAAATAAATCATGCTGCATTTGCCCAACAATTCTTCGAAAGGCCGGTAAGTAGCGACCCAGCACGCTGGTTCGGTTCATCAGCTGAAAGGCACGTGTCACGCCGTCTGGCTGTTTGAGGATTTCCATGAACAGCGCGCGGTTGGCAGGGTCCTTACGCCACTGGCTGTCCATGCGTTTACGCACGTTGTAGAGCGCCCGAAAGATGGTTGCAGACAGGCCCGTTAAGGTGGGTGATTGCGTAAAGACTAAAAAAGTTCGGAGAATCTGCTCGGGGTGTTTCTCATAGAGCATGGGGTCGGTGATATCCAGTAAGCCCTGACGCTCAATAAAGAATTGGTTCTCTTCCCCCGGAATGGCATGGGTTGTTTTTGATTCTTGCGGGAAGAGCAATGCTTCAATGTTTTGCAACAGTACATCATTGAGCTGGGTTACGGCTTTTGCAGCCCAATAGTAGCGACGCATGATCGCTTCGCTCGCCGCGCGATTGCTTTCAGCCTCAATTCCCATGGCGCTCGCGAGTGGCGCCTGTAAATCAAATGCCAGCACATCCTGCCGGCGTTTTGCGAGTAAATGCAGGTGGGCTCGAATGGTTTCCAGTAAGCGCTTATTGCGCTTGATCTCAGTCAGCTCGCGCCGAGTAATGATTCCATTCTTATACAAATCCTGAAAGCCATTGCCAAACTGCGCCGCTTTACTGACCCAGGTAATGATTTGGATATCGCGTAAGCCACCCGGACTCTCTTTGCAATTGGGCTCCAAGGAGTAGGGCGTATCTTGGTATTTTTGATGGCGTTGTTTGAGCTCAAGTAATTTAGCCTGAAAGAAAGCCTTGGGATCCATGGCATCCCAGTAGGTTTTGGAGAATTGCGTAAAGAGGGTGCGATTGCCTCCTAAGAAGCGCGCCTCCAATAAAGACGTGCGCACCGTAATGTCCTGGGCCGCTTCCGATAAGCACTCGGCGCTATTGCGCACAGACGAGCCAATTTCAACCCCGGCATCCCAGCATTGCGCAATGAATTGCTCTACGCGAGCAGACAGGGTTTCTGACTGGTGGTCAGGTAGCAAAATTAAGATGTCAACGTCGGAGTAGGGAAAGAGTTCGCTGCGGCCATAGCCACCAACCGCAAGCAGAGCGGCATCGTCATGCAATTGGCATTGCGACCATAAATTCATGAGCAGTACGTCACTCATATTGCTGAGTTGCTTGCTTAGTTTATCAACGCCTTGATGCGCTTGAAACTCCGCATACGCTGCTTCACGAGCACTGCGTAACTCGGCTCCATTGCTGATCGCAACTCGATTTTGTGTGGCCGTACGCATGAATGAGGGTATGCCGTTTGTAGGGGCGGTCTATGCGCTGGGGCGGAAATGCAAGCCGGCGACGCATTCGGGGGGTGGGTTGCTGCCTTCTGACCACGTTAGGACTTCAACACCGCTCTGGGTCACGAGTAAGGTGTGTTCCCATTGCGCCGAGAGGCTGCGGTCTTTGGTCTTCACCGTCCACTGATCTGGCATCGTGCGAATGTCGCGCTTTCCTGCATTAATCATGGGCTCAATCGTGAAGGTCATCCCAGCCTCTAATGTTTCGCCGGTACCAGGTCTGCCGTAATGCAGAATCTGCGGATCTTGGTGAAAGACTTTGCCAATGCCGTGACCGCAGTACTCGCGCACAATCGAGTAACCAGCTTTTTCAGCATGGCTTTGGATCACATGCCCGATGTCGCCTAAGCGCGCGCCGGGTTTCACTTGGGCGATGCCAAGCCACATGCATTCAAAAGTAATTTGGGTTAAGCGTTTTGCCAACACCGATGGCTCGCCCACCATAAACATGCGACTCGTATCGCCAAAGTAGCCAGCAGGGGTGATCACGGTAATGTCGAGATTAACTACATCGCCGGATTTCAAGATTTTGTCGCCAGGGATGCCATGGCAAATGACGTCATTGACCGAGGTACAAATGGAAGCGGGAAAGGGTGGATATCCTGGCGGTTGGTAGTTGAGTGGCGCTGGTATGGTTTTTTGCACGTCACGCATATAGGTATGGCAAATGCGATCGAGCTCACCCGTACTGATGCCAGGCTGTACAAAAGATGCCACGTGGTCCAGTACTTCGCTGGCCAGCCGGCCCGCTTCACGCATCCCTTGGATGTCGTTTTCGTCGGTAAATACACTATTCATGCTTTTATTATCAACGACTTGGCTGTTTTATGGGCAATCCAAGGCCATTTTAGGGAGCGCTAGGCAGGGGGCGTGAACTAGCTAGGACGACCTAGTTAATTGATATGTAAGCTATAATTTGTGGATCGGCTTGTTGGATGACGTCAATTTACTGCATCTGATGAACTGAAATTGCGGGTTAGGCCTTCCAGGGTGGCATTTTTTAGTGCAGCTAGGACCTAACCTTAGATCAAACCCTTAGGAGAATGTTATGTCAGTGACTATGCGTCAGATGCTGGAAGCCGGTTGCCATTTTGGCCACCAAACACGTTTCTGGTCCCCCAAGATGGCCCCTTATATTTTTGGCCATCGCAATAAAATTCACATTATCAATTTGGAAAAAACATTGCCCATGTTTCAGGAAGCTCTGAAAGTGGCAAAACAAATTGCAGCCAATCGCGGCACCATTTTGTTTGTTGGTACCAAGCGCCAATCCCGCGAGATCATCGCTGAAGAGGCTGCCCGTGCAGGCATGCCCTACATCGATAGCCGCTGGCTCGGTGGCACCCTCACCAACTTCAAAACTGTTAAAGGTTCACTAAAGCGTCTGAAAGACATGGCCGTTGCGAAAGAAGCGGGCGATTGGGAAAAGCTTTCCAAGAAGGAAGCCCTTACCAATGACCGTGACCTCGACAAATTACAAAAAGCCTTGGGCGGTATTCAGGATCTGAATGGCGTTCCCGATGCGATTTTCGTAGTGGACGTTGGCTATCACAAGATTGCAATTACTGAAGCCAAGAAATTAGGCATTCCAGTCATCGCAGTTGTGGATACCAACCATTCCCCTGAAGGCGTGGATTACATCATCCCCGGTAACGATGACTCTAGCAAGGCAGTCATGCTGTATGTGCGCGGCATTGCCGATGCCATCTTGGAAGGTAAGGCAAACTCAGTACAAGAGATTTTGACTGCCGTTAAAGAAGGCGAAGAAGAGTTCGTTGAAGAAGGGAAGGCTGAGTAATGGCTGCAATTACTGCTGCAATGGTGGGCGATCTTCGCGCCAAAACCGACGCTCCGATGATGGAGTGTAAAAAAGCATTGACCGAAGCCGATGGCGATATGGCTAAGGCAGAAGAAATTCTGCGGGTGAAGTTGGGTAGCAAAGCTAGCAAAGCCGCCTCCCGCGTTACTGCTGAGGGCGTAGTGGCTGCCTTTATCAGTGGCACTACTGGCGCCTTAATTGAAGTCAATTGCGAAACCGACTTTGTGTCGAAGAACGATGACTTTTTAGCGTTTACGGATAATTGCGCCAAACTGGTTGCCAACAGCAATCCATCTGATGTGGCTGCATTGGTTGCATTGCCACTCGAAGGCGAAACGGTTGAAGCCATTCGCACCAAGTTGATTGGTCGTATTGGCGAAAACATTACCCCGCGCCGCTTTCAGCGTTTTTCTGGTGATAGCAAGTTGGTTTCCTATTTGCATGGAACCCGCATTGGTGTGATGGTGGAGTTCACAGGCGATGAAGTAGCTGCGAAAGACGTTGCCATGCACATCGCTGCCATGAAGCCCGTTGCCTTGTCTACTGCGGATGTTCCAGCAGAAAACATCGCGACCGAGCGCAACATTGCGGAGCAAAAAGCAGCCGAGTCGGGCAAGCCCGCCGATATCGTTGCCAAGATGGTTGAGGGCTCGGTACAAAAGTACCTGAAAGAGGTATCGCTGCTCAATCAACCCTTCGTGAAAAACGATAAGCAAACCGTGGAGCAAATGCTCAAGGCCGCCAATACGACGATTAAGTCATTCACGATGTTCATCGTAGGCGAGGGCATTGAGAAGCGGCAAGATGACTTTGCTGCGGAAGTGGCTGCCCAGGTCGCCGCAGCAAAAGCAAGCGCTTAAAAGACCTTGTAAACGCAGGGGGGGCATTAAGCCCTTGTATTGATTTGGTTTGGTACCCCAAGAGGGCGTGGAAGCGAAAGTTTCTACGCCCTTTTCTTTGCCCTTTATAATGGAAATCAAACATTAAAAAATACATATAAATCAATAACCTAAGCAGATTAAACAACCATGCCAGCATACAAGCGCGTACTCCTAAAACTTTCTGGTGAAGCGTTAATGGGTGAGGATGCTTTTGGCATCAACCCAACCACCATCGACTCCATGGTTGCTGAAATCACCGAGGTGGTTCGGCTAGGGGTTGAGTTGGCTATTGTGATTGGCGGCGGTAACATTTTCCGCGGCGTTGCGGGTGGTGCTGCCGGTATGGACCGCGCTACTGCAGACTACATGGGCATGTTAGCCACCATGATGAATTCTCTAGCACTACAAGATGCTCTGCGTCAAAAGGGCGTGGAGGCTAGAGTCCAATCGGCTTTGCGCATGGACCAAGTGGTGGAGCCCTACATTCGCCCAAGGGCCATTCGGGCGATGAGCGAAGGTAAGGTAGTGATTTTTGCTGCCGGTACTGGCAATCCCTTTTTTACGACCGATACGGCTGCGGCATTGCGTGGCGCCGAGATGGGCGTTGACATTATGCTCAAGGCAACCAAAGTGGACGGCATTTACAGCAGCGATCCCAATAAAGACGCAAACGCGACACGGTATGACTCGATTACCTTTGACGAGGCCATCATTCAAAACCTGCAAGTAATGGATGCAACTGCATTTGCCTTATGTCGCGATCGCAAGCTGCCGATTAAAGTGTTTTCAATCTTAAAACCGGGAGCCTTGCTGCGCGTAGTACAGGGCGAGCCCGAAGGCACCTTGGTGCACGTCTAATAGGAGAACAGCATGTCTGCAGTTGAAATCAAAAACACGACCGAACAAAAGATGCAAAAGTCGCTCGAGTCCTTAAAGAGCGGACTGGCAAAAATTCGTTCGGGCCGAGCTAACCCCGGCATCTTGGAGCACATTCAGGTTGATTACTACGGCAACCCCACGCCCTTATCGCAAGTCGCCAATTTGGGTCTAGCGGATGCGCGTACGATCAATGTTCAGCCTTTCGAAAAAACCATGGTAGCGGTGATTGAAAAAGCCATTCGGGATTCCGACCTAGGCTTAAACCCGGCATCGCAAGGCACGATTATTCGAGTACCGATGCCAGCCCTTACGGAAGAGCGTCGCCGTGAGTTAACCAAGCTCGTCAAAAGTGAAGGCGAAGATGCGAAGATTGCGGTGCGTAATTTACGCCGCGACGCCAATGAGCACTTAAAACGCTTGACCAAAGATAAAGAAATCTCCGAGGACGAAGAGCGCCGCGCTACCGATGACATTCAGAAGATGACCGACAAAGCCGTCATCGACATCGACAAAATTGTGGTTGATAAAGAAAAGGAAATCATGACGGTGTAGTCGCCGTCCTGATCCTTCTTATCAATAAAGTCCATGGTTAAACACACTAGCTCAACAATCGAAGTGCCTGAGGTTAGGGCAGTGCCACGCCATGTAGCAATCATCATGGATGGCAATGGCCGCTGGGCAAGTAAGCGCCACATGCCGCGCGTTGCGGGTCATTCTGAAGGTTTGGGCGCAGTTCGTAAGGTGGTTGAGGAATGCCGCCGCCAGGGCGTTGAATTTCTCACGGTGTTTGCCTTTAGTTCCGAGAATTGGCGTCGCCCGCCAGAGGAAGTCGGCTTTTTAATGAAGCTCTTTCTTAAATCCTTGCGGGGCGAAGTCGGTCGCTTGGCAGAAAATGGAATTCAATTGCGCCTGATTGGTGATTTAACTCAATTCGATCAGTCGATTCAAGAGATGATTGCCTTCTCCCAAGAAAAGACGGCGCACTGCAAAGACCTTACCTTGACGATTGCCGCGAATTACGGTGGACGCTGGGACATCCTGCAAGCAACGCGCGCAATGTTGCGTGCCAATCCCAACATCGAAGTCGATGCAGTATCGGAAGATCTGTTGCAACCCTATATGTCGATGGCCTATGCGCCCGAACCGGATTTGTTTATTCGTACCGGAGGCGAGCAGCGCGTGAGTAACTTCTTGCTTTGGCAATTGGCCTATACCGAGCTGTACTTTACCGATACGCTGTGGCCAGACTTTACAGCGACGGATTTACAAGCCGCATTTGATTGGTTTAGTCAGCGCGAGCGCCGCTTTGGTCGCACTAGTGCTCAACTAGCTTCAGATATGCTTTCTAATTCAGCTTCTGCTTAAGCGACCTTATGCTTAAAACTCGAGTAATTACTGCAACTGTTTTACTGGCAGTTTTTTTACCGATCCTGTTCTTATTACCACCGGTCTATATCAATGTCCTGTTCCTTGTCATGATTCTTTTAGCGGCATGGGAGTGGAGTCGCTTGATTGCACCTGCCGCTACTCGAGCGGCATTAATTTATGCCGGCCTGTGCTTCATTGCGATAGCAGCCTTGCTCTTCTTTTCTAATGTGGATGTCGATATTTCGCTGCTTTTATTGGCAATGGTGTTTTGGATCATTGGAGCGCCACTGATCATGTCGCGTGGTACCCAACTAACGCTATCGAAATGGCAATTCTTTTTTGCTGTGTTGGGTTTAATTGTTCTACCAGCCACTTGGTTTGCTTTGGTATTCTTGCGTGAAATAGGATTACTGTGGCTGCTCACCGCAATGGCTTTGGTTTGGGTGGCTGATATTGGTGCTTATTTTGTTGGTAAAGCATTTGGACGTCGTCGCTTAGCGCCTCAGTTAAGTCCTGGCAAAACGGTTGAGGGCGCCTTGGGCGGAATTGTGCTCTGCTGCTTATTTGCGACCCTATGTGCCCTGTATTTGCCGCCAACAGCAACGATCTTTGGTGCCTTTGCAGTGAGCTGGGGTTGGCTGCCGATGTTTTTGTTGGTGATCAGTCTAACGGTGCTTAGCATCGTGGGTGATTTATTTGAATCCCAGCTCAAACGCCTTTCTGGGGCAAAAGATAGCAGTAATTTGTTACCGGGGCATGGTGGCGTTCTCGATCGCATCGATGCGCTTTTACCAACCATGCCCATCGTTGTATTGCTGGTTGGACTCTTGAAATGACTATCACCCCTAATTCCTCTTTGCGCCGCTGCGTTGCGGTATTAGGTTCTACCGGTTCAATCGGCGTCAACACTCTGGATGTGATTCGGGGGCATCCTGAGCGCTTTCAGGTGGTGGCGCTGACGGCGGGTCGGCAAGTCGAGCGCTTGGCGCAGCAGTGCCTGGAATTTAAACCCCGCATTGCCGTGGTAGCCGATGCCGCTGGGGCTGCACAGTTGAGCCAATTACTTGCAGAAAAAGGTAGTCAACTGACGATTCTCCATGGTCCAGAGGCATTGCTCACTGCTGTTCTGGAATCGGATTGCGATACCGTCATGGCGGCAATTGTCGGCGCGGCTGGCTTAGCACCCACCTTGGCTGCAGCACAAGCAGGTAAACGCATTCTGCTGGCGAATAAAGAAGCCCTCGTGATGTCGGGCGATCTATTTATGAGCGCAGTCAAATCAGGCGGCGCAGAGCTATTGCCGATTGACAGCGAGCACAACGCGATTTTCCAGTGTCTGCCGGACCGGTTTGGTTCCACATCGAATGGAAATACACGTGACCATTTTGGCGTCGAGGAGCTATGGCTGACTGCATCAGGCGGCCCATTTCGGGAGAAGAGCCTTGATGCGCTCAAAACCATCACGCCCGATGAAGCGTGCGCCCACCCCAATTGGGTAATGGGACGTAAGATCTCGGTTGATTCAGCAACCATGATGAATAAAGGTTTAGAGGTCATTGAGGCCCATTGGTTGTTTGGGCTCCCTTTATCTCAAATACGGGTATTGATTCATCCGCAGAGCGTAGTGCATTCGATGGTGCGTTATCGCGATGGTTCGGTGATTGCGCAATTGGGTCAGCCCGATATGCGCACTCCGATTGCCTATGGTTTAGCCTGGCCTGATCGCATCAATGCTGGCGTTGCGCCATTGAATTTAACCCAGATGGCAAACCTGCAATTTTTGGAGCCTGATTTCGATCGCTTCCCGTGCTTGGCGCTGGCTTTTGAGGCAGCAAAAGCGGGCGGTACTGCTCCAGCCATTTTGAATGCTGCCAATGAAGTGGCAGTGGCTGCGTTTTTGGATCAGCGCTTGCCGTATTTGCAGATCGCTAGCGTGGTTCGCGAAACACTCTCCGCCATTCAATCTGTCCCTGCCAGTTCAATAGACATTGTGCTGGGTGCGGATGCGCAGGCACGCCAAGTTGCGGCGCAGTTTGTTTCCACATTAGCGAATTCATAGAGGCATCGGGTGCAAGGACTTATTACTCTTTTTACCTTCGCCGTCACGATCGGGATTTTGGTGGGCTTTCATGAGTATGGCCACTATGCGGCGGCACGGATGTGTGGGGTGCGTGTGCTGCGGTTTGCCATTGGTTTTGGTAAGCCTTTATTTCGCTTTACCAGCCAAAATAAAACCGAATGGGTCATTGGTTTAATTCCGCTGGGCGGCTATGTCAAATTACTCGACGGCCGCGATCCAGAACAACACATCGATGCAGCAAACGAGACGAATGCCTTTGATCGCAAGCCTCTCTGGCAGCGTTCTTTTATTGTGGCCGCCGGACCGCTGGCTAATTTCATTTTGGCGATTGCCTTTTTGATGGTGATTTACCTTGCTGGAGCGACGCAATTACCAGCGCGTCTACAGGCTCCGCCCGAGGCATCGGTCGCCGCAAAGGTCGGATTGGTTGCGGGCGATGTGGTTACGGGTTGGCGCGATATTGATGCGCCGTCAGCAGATTTTGAGCCCGTGATTAGTTGGAACCAATTACGCTGGCAACTACTGGATGCGATTACGGGAGAGAAGGGCTTTGTTTTGGAGCTGACGAGCCCTAGCGGCGGCCGCATTGCTGTGCCATTTCCTGCTGACGCTTTACCGCAGGTTCAGCCTAAGCAGGACCCCCTTCAGGCTTTGGGTATTAGGCCAGCCAGCGCCAAGCTAGACGAGATGTTGATGCTGCGCTTAGGCCCCATAGATGCACTTATTTATGCAAGTGAGCGGGTTTGGCTGATTACTGTGGTGTCAGCGAAGTTGATGTTAGGCCTGGTTACGGGAGAAACCTCCCTAAATCAGCTGGGCGGACCCTTAAGCATTGCCGATATGGCAGGTAAGTCGGCACAAGTGGGCTGGCAAGCTTTTTTTGGCTTTTTAGCCCTGATGAGTATCAGCATTGGACTCTTGAATTTGATCCCGATCCCCATGCTCGATGGGGGTCAGCTCCTGTATGATGCATGGGAGCTAATATCCGGAAAACGCTTACCTGTTTCAGTACAAGAATGGCTTCATAAATTAAGCTTTATCTTGTTGATTTCGCTAACCCTTTTTGCTTTATTTAATGACTTACAACGGTATTTCTTATCTTGATTTCATTCCGTCTAACCCCTCGATTTAGTCTCCGATTGCTGATTCAAGCAAGCTTTGTTTTGCTGACCAGTTTTGCTATGCCATTGCAGGCTGCTGAGAGCTTTGTGGTGAAAGATATTCGGGTGGAAGGTCTGCAGCGGGTTGAGCCGGGTACCGTGTTTAGTTATTTGCCGATTCAGGTGGGGGAAACCTTTACACAGGCAAAAGGGGCCGAGTCTATTAAAGCCCTGTACAGCACCGGCTTTTTCCGTGACGTCCAAATTCAGGCGCAAGGCAATGTCTTGATCGTCATCGTAGAAGAGCGGCCAACGATTTCCCGTATCGAATTTACGGGAATGAAAGAGTTTGACCAAGAGGTAGTTCGTAAGTCCCTCAGGGCTGTCGGCGTCGCCGAAGCTCGGTTCTACGATAAGGCGCTGATTGATAAGGCAGAGCAAGAGCTCAAACGCCAATACGTCGGTAAAGGCCTTTACGCTGCAGAGGTGGTTGCTACCGTTACCCCGGTTGAGCGTAATCAAGTCGCCATTTATTTCAATGTGGATGAAGGCCCAGTCGCCAAGATCCAAGAGATTAATTTCATCGGCAATAAAGTGTTTAGTGAAAGCACGCTTCTGGGCGAGATGCAGCTAAAGACCGGCGGTTGGCTCTCCTGGTACAGCAAAGACAATTTGTACTCTAAGCAAAAGCTCACGGCTGATTTAGAAACCATCCGCTCCTACTATTTGAATCGGGGCTACCTTGAGTTTGTGATTGATTCCACTCAAGTCTCGATTACGCCAGATAAGAAAGGCATTTTTCTAACGATCAGCATTAGTGAGGGTAAGAAATTCACGGTCAAAAACATGCGTTTAGCTGGTGAGTTGCTTGGAAAAGAGGCGGAGTTAAAACAAGTTCTGGCCCTGAAAGCGGGCGACACCTTTTCTTCCGCAAAGCTTGCTGAGACAACCAAAGCCATTGCCGAAATTTTGGGCTCCTATGGTTACGCTTTTGCATCGATTAATCCCCAGCCGGACATTCGCCGTGATTTGGCTGAGGTTGACATCACATTAGTGGTTGATCCTGGTCGACGCGTCTATGTTCGCCAGGTCAACATTACGGGTAATGCAAAGACACGCGATGTGGTGGTGCGGCGTGAGATGCGCCAATTTGAGAGTTCCTGGTTTGATAGCGACAAGATTCGTTTATCTAAAGAGCGTATTGGTCGTTTGGGTTATTTCACCGAGACCGATATTTCTACTGCCGACGTTCCAGGATCACCTGATCAGGTAGATGTCAGCGTTGCCGTAAAAGAAAAGCCCACGGGCGCTATTAATATTGGCGCCGGTTTTTCATCAACCGAAAAATTGATTTTGTCTGCGGGTATCAATCAAGAGAATGCCTTCGGAACCGGAACTGCAATTGGCCTTAATTTCTCGCTGGGTAAGATTAATCAAAACTTAACGCTGTCGCAATTTGATCCTTACTTTACGGACGATGGCATTAGCCGTTATACCGACTTGTACTACCGTTCATCCAAGCCGCTTTACTACACAGGCGATCCGGATTATCAGATTAAGTCTGTTGGTTCGAATATCAAATTTGGCGTGCCCTACACTGAAGTCGATCGCGTTTTCTTTGGAACGGGATTTGAAGTGTTTCAGATCAAGTCGAGTTCTAGTACGCCAGCACCCTATCTCACCTACATGCAAGACTATGGTGTTGCTGCTCCAGGATACCCGGCAACATTAAATACCTACAATATACCGGTTACCGCAAGCTGGGCTCGCGATGGTCGTGACAGTGCTTTAATACCGTCCAAGGGCTCACTCCAGCAATTAAGTGCCGAGGTTGGTACCCCGCTCGGAAACATGATGTTCTATCGCCTTTTTGGCCAATATCAGAAGTACTACTCTTTCACAAAAGGCAATATTCTGTCTTTTAATGGCGAAGTTGGGTACGGTGAGGCCTATGGTAAATACCCGTTCCCGATTACTAAAAACTACTTTGTCGGCGGAATCGGATCCGTGCGGGGCTATGCCCCAGGATCACTTGGCCCCACTTTCTACAATAAAAATACAGACCTAAATCAGCCTACCGGTGGGCAGTCTAAAATCGTCACCAATGTGGAGTACACCTTCCCGGTACCAGGCTCCGGGGTTGATAAAACCCTGCGTTTATTTACCTTTGTGGATGGCGGTAACGTTTTCAATGAAAATATCAATTTAGTTCTGCGATATTCTTATGGCTTGGGTTTATCATGGATATCACCGCTGGGCCCCTTGAAGTTTAGTTATGGTTTGCCTGTGAATGCCCAGCCAACGGATAATATCCAGCGTTTGCAGTTCCAGGTAGGTACTGCGTTTTAATTGTAAGGAACGATTTATGAAGCATCAAAACTCCATTCAGTGGGCCAAGTGCGGTTTAGTAGCCCTTATTTCTGCAAGCATGCTTGCGCCAGTCATGGCTCAGGATGTTGGAAATCGCGTTGCGGTAGTGAATTCAGAAAAGGTCTTTAACGAGTCCAATTTGGCTAAAGCCATGCAAACGCGTTTGCAGAATGAATTTACTAAACGCCAAAACGAGTTGCGTGACAGCGCACAAAAAATCAAATTGGCTGCTGAAAAGCTGGATCGGGATGCCGCAGTGATGGCTGAAGCAGAGCGCATTCGCCGACAGCGCGAGCTGGCCGATCAAGACCGTGAATTGCAGCGCAAACAGCGTGAATTTACAGAAGATTTGAATCAACGTACCTTTGAAGAGCGCGCCAAGATTGCAGAGCGTGCGAATCTTGTTCTCAAACAAATTGCTGAGCAACGAAAAATTGACGTCATCGTACAAGAGGCGGCTTACGTTAGTCCCCGCGCCGATATCACCGACGATGTCATCAAGGCCCTTAATAACCTGAAGTAAGTTATGCCCACTGCCATCGATCTGGCCAATCAATTTCAAGCCAGCTTGGTGGGCGATGGTTCCATATTGCTGGATTCCTTGGCACCACTAGAGCGAGCCACATCGCAGCAAGTCTCTTTTTTATCCAATCCCTTTTACCGTCAGCAGGCAATTCAGAGTGCTGCCGGGGCATTGATTGTTGGACAGTCTGACTTGGATTTTCTGCAAGCGAATGCTGCCGCATCTAAAGCGGGCCGAGTTTATTTTTTGGCTCGTAATCCCTACGCTACATTTGCCCGCATGGCGCAGTATTTTGCAGCGCAAAAGCCAAACCAGCGTCAGCCTGGCATTCATCCCCAGGCTGCAATTGACCTAAGCGCAACGGTTCCTGCATCCTGCCATATTGGTCCCTTCGTTCATATTGCTAAAGGAGTAGTGCTGGGCGAGCGCGTTTCGATCATGGCCAATACAACGGTGGCTGCTGGTGTGCGAATCGGTGATGACAGTCTTATTTACCCATCGGTGTCGATTTACGCCGATTGTGAAATTGGACAGCGTTGCATTATTCACAGTGGCGCTGTGATTGGCGCTGATGGCTTTGGCTTTGCTCCTGACTTTAATGCTAGTGGTGGCGAATGGGTCAAGATTCCGCAGACCGGCGCAGTGCTCATTGGAGATGATGTGGAAGTGGGTGCATCTACCACCATTGATCGTGGCGCAATGAGCAATACCGTGATTGGCTCTGGCTGCAAAATTGACAACCAAGTCCAAATTGGCCATAACGCAGTGATTGGTGTGTGCACTGTGATTGCAGGATGTGCAGGCATCTCCGGGAGCACCACCATTGGCAATTATTGCGTCATCGGCGGCTACGCTAGTTTTGCCGGTCATTTAACCATTGCGGACCGTACTACTGTTTCAGGCGGAACTTCCATTATTCGCTCGATTACCGAGCCGGGGCAGCACTTTACGGGCGTTTACCCATCCATGCCCCATGCTGCCTGGGAGAAAAACTCCGCAATTGCGCGCGGTCTAGATAAAATACGACAACGCTTACGCCATTTAGAGAACACCAAGACCAAATTGGACTAGACCATATCGGCCTACTAGTTTGTTCGTCACTTAATTTAGCCCTTTTTATTGGATTGCATTTATGAGCAACGCCGTTTCCATCGACATTAATCAGATTCTGAAACTCCTTCCGCACCGGTATCCCTTCTTACTAGTCGATCGCGTTTTGGAGATAACGCCACGCGTGAGCATTAAGGCATTAAAAAATGTCACGATGAATGAACCCTTCTTTCAGGGGCACTTTCCGGATTTTCCGGTGATGCCGGGGGTGCTCATTATTGAGGCCTTAGCTCAAACTGCGGCATTGCTGACTTTTTCGGAAGCGAAGGCAGAAAATGCGATCTATTACTTTGCTGGTATTGATGGCGCGCGCTTTAAAAAGCCAGTATTGCCTGGCGATCAACTCATTATGACGGCCATACTCGAGCGCGAAAAGGCGGGCATTTATAAGTTTCAAGTCAAGGCAACGGTGAATGATGAGCTGGCAGCAGAGGCCAACATTACCTGTGCCGTTCGGACCAAGGGTGTGTAATGAGCCGGATTCATGCCACTGCGATTGTTGATAGCAAAGCCCAGTTAGCCAGTGATGTGGAAGTAGGGCCTTATTCCGTCATTGGCCCCCACGTGCAAATTGGCGCAGGCAGCAAAATTGGCTCGCATACCGTGATTGAGGGCCATACGACCTTAGGCATTGAAAATACCATTGCCCATTTTGCTGCCATCGGCGGTCCGCCCCAGGACATGAAATACCGCGGCGAACCAACCCGCCTGCAGATCGGCGATCGCAACACCATCCGTGAGTTCACCACGATTCACACCGGTACGGCGCAAGACGATGGCATTACGCAGCTGGGTAACGACAATTGGATCATGGCGTATGTGCATATTGCACACGATTGCAAGATTGGCAACAACACGATTTTTTCGAGCAATGCGCAGATTGCTGGCCATGTACACGTGCATGATTGGGCCATCATGGGTGGCATGTCGGGTGTGCATCAATTTGTTCGTATTGGTCAACATGCAATGCTGGGCGGTGCCTCCGCCTTAGTGCAAGACATCCCGCCATTTGTAATTGCTGCGGGTGATAAAGCATCGCCCCACGGAATCAATGTAGAGGGCCTCAAGCGCCGTGGATTTTCACCAGAAACCATCGCAGCCCTGCGTCAAGCATACAAAGTGCTGTACAAGGATGGCTTGAGTTTTGAAGAGGCCAAAGTGGCGATTCAAAAAATGGTTCAGGAGAGTAGTGGCGACGCAGCCACCGCTCAAAAATTGACTGAGTTTCATGACTTTATCGCTGCGTCGACGCGCGGCATTATTCGCTAGGATTCCATTGCCTAAGTTAGCCTGCGTTGCCGGTGAGCCCTCGGGTGATTTATTGGCGGCACCGGTATTGCATGCACTCAATCAGATACCCGAGATGGCCAGTCTTTCTGCCTATGGTGTAGGCGGCCCATTAATGCAGGCGGAAGGATTTGATTCGCGCTGGCCAATGGAGACACTAAGTGTGCGCGGCTACGTTGAGGCCTTGACTCAGCTCCCCGCGATTTTGCGTCTGCGCAAAGACCTACTAAATTCCTTCATTCATTTAGATCGCCCTGATGTGTATCTGGGTATTGATGCGCCAGATTTTAATTTGGGGGTGGAGCTAAAGTTGCGGGCTGCGGGTATTCCGACGGTGCATTTTGTTTCGCCATCGATTTGGGCTTGGCGTGGCGGTAGGATTAAAAAAATTAAGCAAGCAGTGGATCGCATGCTGTGCATCTTTCCCTTTGAGACCGAGATCTATGCGCGTGCCGGCATTGCTGCAAGTTATGTTGGTCATCCATTGGCCAGCGCCATACCCATTGAGGTTGATTCCAAGGGAGCGCGCGATCGATTGAGTTCGTTTCCCGAGGTGAAAAGTGCTGGAGTAGGGCGAGCTGATTTAGATGGGCTTCTCATTGCTGTTTTGCCCGGTAGCCGCAACTCTGAAATTGAATTCATTGCCCCGGTTTTTTTTGAGGCGATGGGCTTGATTGCCGGCCGCCTGCAAGGGCAGCCCCTCCAATTTGCAATTCCCGTGGCAACTCCTCCTTTACGTCCCGTCTTGGAAGGCCTTGTCGCACAGACGCGTGTGCAATATCCGGATATCCAGATTCATCTGATCGACGGGAATGCCGATACGATCTTAGAGGCTGCGGATGTGGTGCTGATTGCCAGTGGTACGGCAACTTTGCAGGCCGCGCTTTGGAAAAGGCCGATGGTGATCTCGTATAAGGTACCGTGGCTCACTGCACAAATCATGAAGCGCCAGGGTTACTTGCCCTATGTTGGTTTGCCTAATATCTTGGCTGGTGAGTTCATCGTGCCTGAATTACTGCAAGACGATGCTACGCCAGAAAATCTGGCTCAGGCCGTTTTGCACTGGCTAGGTAAGCCGCTTGAGGTGGCCCGGCTAAAGGAACGCTTTTCTGCTCTGCACGAAACCTTACGCAAGCCAACGGGCTTGCTCGTCGCGCAAGCGATTGTCCAAACTATGACCGAGTCGCGCAGATGAGCGAGGTGATTTGGATCTGCGGCGTGGATGAAGCTGGACGAGGCCCCTTAGTTGGCGCAGTCGTCGCGGGCGCAGTAGTGCTCGATCCACTCAATCCAATTTCAGGGCTCAAAGATTCGAAGCGCTTAACGCCTGCACGGCGCGAAGCCTTGTATGCAGAAATCGTACTCAAAGCAAAGGCGTGGGGTGTGGGCGAAGCTAGTCCACTTGAAATTGATCAGATCAATATTTTGCAGGCGACCATGCTGGCAATGCAAAGGGCGGTGGATGATTTGTGCGCGCGTCTCGGGCGTTTGCCTGATAAGGCCCTGATCGATGGCAATCGTTGCCCACGTTTACCTATCCCGGCAGAGGCGATTGTTAAAGGTGACAGTAAAGAGCAGGCGATTTCTGCGGCATCGATCGTGGCTAAGGTCACGCGTGACCGTCAAATGGAAGCGTTGCATGCACGCTATCCAGACTATGGGTTTTTGCAGCATATGGGTTACCCCACGCCCGTTCACCTAGCGGCGCTGCGTCAATGGGGTGCATGCCCTGAGCACCGCCGTAGCTTTTCTCCGGTGCGTGCAGTATTGAATCGGGCTACTGCATGAGCGACTTTATTTCCTCCCGCGATAATCCCTTATTCAAAGAGTTAAGGGCGCTGCAGGCAACGGGCTCCAAAGGACAAAAGGCACGCCTCAGTTCAGGGCGCGTTTTATTGGAAGGCATTCACATCGTGCAGGCTTGGGTATCTGATCCTGCCTTGGGCGTTTTAATCACCTCGGATATTGGCATAGCCAATCCTGAAATTGATGCCTTGGTTCGTCAGCATTGCGCTGACTGTCCAGATACGCGAGTCATTCATCTGGATGCGGGTTTATGGGGCGAGCTTAGCGAGCTCGCCAATGCCCCTCAGGTTGCGGGCCTGCTTTCCTTGCCAGAGTCGGTAATACAGACTAATCCCTCGAATCAGGATGCAATCACCGGGAATGTGCTGGTGCTGGATCGCATTCAGGATGCTGGGAATGTGGGAGCCATGCTGAGAACCGCTGCCGCCGCTGGCTTTATCGATGTGGTCGCGATAAGTGGCTGTGCCCACCTCTGGTCAAGCAAAGTATTGCGGGCAGGTATGGGCGCGCATCGCACCCTACGCTTGCATGAGGGCTGGTCGACGGAGCGGGCGATTGAGCGCATTACAGCACCATTCTTTTTAGCCAGTGCGCATGGTGAAACTTCCTTATATGCACTTGATCATCAGTTACGTCAGCCCGTTGCTTGGGTTTTTGGTAGCGAGGGGCAGGGCATAAGTCATGGGTTTTTAATGAATGGAAAGGCCGTATCGATCCCAATGCATTCGGAAGTGGAGTCGCTGAATGTCGCTACTGCAGCGGCGGTGTGTTTATTTGAAACCGTCCGCGTTCGCAGCAGTAGCTAACAATCAAGAACAACTAAAAAGAACAGCTGAAACTAACCTAAGATGGTTTTATCCGAGCGGATGGTTTGCAGTACCGTAGTAGCGATTTCTTCGATGGATTTGCTGGTGGTTAAAACCCATGGTATCGATTGGCGGCGCATCATGGTGGTTGCTTCATTGATTTCATAACGGCAATTTTCTAATTTGGCGTAATTGCTACCGGGTCGACGTTCATTGCGAATTTCGGAGAGCCGTTCGGGATCAATCATGAGACCAAAAATCTTGGATCGGTGGGCAATTAAATCCTTGGGCAATTGACCACGCTCAAAATCTTCTGGAATTAAGGGGTAGTTAGCAGCCTTCAGCCCATATTGCATGGCGAGGTAGAGGCTGGTGGGCGTTTTACCAACGCGCGACACTCCAACCAAAATGACATCGGCATCAGCCAAGTTCTGGTTGGACTGGCCATCATCGTGCGCCAAAGAGTAGTTGATGGCTTCAATGCGGTTTTTATACGCTGCCGTATCAGCATTGTGGTGCAAGCGATTCATCGCGTGGGTCGACTTGAGGCCTAGTGCCTGCTCTAAGGGGGCAACGAAGGTCTGGAACATATCCAGAACCAAGCCTTGGGCTTTAGAGACAATTCCATTGAGCTCGGTATTGACTAGGGTGGTGAAGACAATCGGCTGAACTTGATCGCGCTGAAATGCCTCATTAATTGTTTGTACCGCCACAAGTGCCTTCTCTACGCTATCGGTAAATGGAATGCGGATCAGCTTAAATGTAAGCTCAAATTGAGCCAAAATCGACTGGCTGAAGTTCTCGGCGGTGATTCCGGTGCCGTCAGACACAATAAACACAATGCGGGTGATGTTGGACATGGTTTTTTGAGGGGGAATGGAAGGGCTAGCACTACAATAGTCTTATATAAGTATGCCGTATTTAGTCGGCTGCAGTACCGGTTTCCTTATCTTTAGAGAGTATTTATGTCCAACCCAAAACACCAAGACGCTTACGTTTTACCTTTTGAAGAACTCCGCATGACCGATGTTGAATCGGTTGGCGGCAAAAACGCCTCCCTAGGCGAAATGATTTCCCAGCTTGCCTCCGCCGGGGTTCGTGTACCTACCGGTTTTGCTACTACCTCACTGGCATTTCGGGACTTTTTAGCCCACAACACCCTCACCGAGCGCATCCAGCAGCGTTTAGTCAATTTAAACATTGACGATGTGCGATCCTTAGCAGAGGCTGGAGCAGAGATTCGCGGCTGGATTGAAACGGCCCCACTGCAACCCCGCCTAGAACAAGAAATTCGTACTGCGTTTGCTAAGTTGGATGATTCGGGTAAAGGTTCATTTGCGGTTCGGTCCTCTGCAACTGCAGAAGATTTGCCCGATGCCTCGTTTGCCGGTCAACAAGAGACTTTCCTGAATGTGGAAGGCATTGACGATGTACTCAAGACCATTCGTGAGGTCTTTGCCTCGCTGTACAACGATCGGGCGATTTCCTATCGGGTACACAAAGGTTTTGCTCATGCTGAGGTTGCTCTTTCTGCGGGTATTCAGCGCATGGTGCGTTCCGATTTGGGGGCAGCTGGCGTTATGTTTACCCTCGATACCGAATCGGGTTTTGAGGATGTGGTTTTCATCACGTCGAGTTACGGGCTAGGTGAGACGGTGGTGCAAGGCGCTGTCAATCCAGACGAGTTTTATGTCTTTAAGACTACTCTGGCTCAAGGTAAAAAAGCCATCATTCGCCGCTCATTGGGCTCTAAACTAATCCAGATGCAATTTGCACCCGCAGGTTCTGCAGAGCGCGTGGTCACCGTGGATGTTGCTCCAGAAATGCGCAATCGCTTTTCCTTGGAAGATGCAGACATTACCGAATTAGCCAAGTTTGCAGTCATTATCGAAAAACACTACGGTCGTCCAATGGACATCGAGTGGGGCAAAGACGGCAAGGATGGCCGTATCTATATTCTCCAGGCCCGTCCTGAAACCGTAAAGAGTCAAGCGGCAGGGCAGGTGGAGATGCGCTACAAACTCAAAGGCAACTCTACCGTTTTAGTGAAGGGCCGTGCGATTGGTCAAAAGATTGGCGCCGGTCCTGTGCGCATCATTCGTGACCCGAGCGAGATGGATCGGGTACAACCAGGCGATGTATTGGTAGCAGACATGACCGATCCGAATTGGGAGCCGGTAATGAAGCGGGCCGCAGCCATTGTGACCAATCGCGGCGGCCGTACTTGCCACGCCGCCATCATTGCGCGCGAACTTGGGGTTCCTGCTGTGGTTGGTTGCGGCGATGCGACCGACAAATTACAAGACGGCATGATGGTCACGGTATCGTGCTCTGAGGGCGATGAAGGCAATATTTACGATGGCCTGATTGAGACTGAGGTCACTGAAGTATCGCGTGGCGACCTGCCTGAAATCCCCGTCAAGATCACGATGAACATCGGTAATCCCCAGCTGGCATTTGATTTTTGCCAATTGCCGAACAAAGGTGTTGGCTTGGCGCGCCTGGAGTTCATCATTAATAACTATATTGGACTCCATCCCCGTGCGGTATTGGAGTACCCCAATATTGATCCGGAATTGAAGCGCGCGGTCGAGAGCGTGGCTCGGGGTTATGCGAGTCCCCGTGCGTTTTATGAAGATAAATTAGTCGAAGGTGTTGCAACCATTGGCGCGGCGTTTTATCCAAAGCCAGTGATTGTGCGTTTGTCTGACTTTAAGTCAAACGAGTACAAGAAGCTGATTGGTGGTTCACGCTACGAGCCCGATGAAGAGAACCCCATGCTGGGTTTCCGTGGAGCATCCCGTTACGTATCGGCTGATTTTGGCGAGGCATTTGCTCTGGAGTGCGCTGCCATGAAGCGGGTACGTGAAGATATGGGCCTGACCAATGTCGAGATTATGGTTCCTTTTGTGCGTACGATTAAGCAAGCAGAGCGTGTGATCGACATGATGGCCAAGTTTGGACTCAAGCGGGGCGAGAATGGCCTGCGCCTCATCATGATGTGCGAGATTCCGTCGAATGCAATTCTGGCCGATCAATTCTTAGAGTACTTTGATGGCTTCTCGATTGGCTCCAACGACATGACCCAACTCACCTTGGGTCTGGATCGGGACTCTGGCATGGAGCTGCTGGCGATTGACTTTGATGAACGTGACCCAGCCGTACTGTTCATGATTGAACGTTCAATTGATGCCTGCTTAAAGCAAAACAAATACGTCGGAATCTGTGGTCAAGGCCCATCGGATCACCCCGACTTTGCGCGTTGGCTGGTTAAGAAGGGTATCACCTCGATTTCCCTTAATCCCGATAGCGTGATCGGAACCTGGGAAATGCTCGCTAAGTCAGACTTAAGCTAAGCACAGTCCGGGGGGGCGGTACCGTATGCACTAATTTAGTGCTTACTGGAGATCGCCCCGCGCGATTCGGGCCTTTTGAATCTCCCACTCCCGCTCTTTGGTAGTGGCACGCTTGTCGTGCTGCTTCTTGCCGCGTGCCAAGCCAATCTCGCATTTGACGTTGCCTTTGGAGAAATGCAGGTTCAATGGGACTAAAGTGAAGCCCTTTTGTTCCACTTTACCAATTAGTTTCCGGATTTCAACTGCATTGAGCAGTAGTTTACGGGTACGGGTGGGATCTGTGACCACATGGGTCGACGCAGAAATCAAGGGAGTAATGTGGGCGCCGATGAGGTATAGCTCTGCACTGCGGATGACGACATACGCTTCTTTAATTTGGGCTCGGCCCGCCCGAATGGCTTTCACTTCCCAGCCCTGCAGAACGATGCCCGCTTCAAACCGTTCCTCGATAAAATAATCGAAGAAGGCTTTTTTGTTATCGACGATACTCATTGATTAATTTGCTCCACTAACCTGATTATGGCAGACGTCCACAAGACCGTTTTAATTGACCAATCGGCAGATCGCATGTACGCGCTCGTCACCGACGTCGCCCGCTACCCCGAGTTTTTGCCGTGGTGCGGCGGGGTGGAGATTTATGAGCAAACCGAAACGACTTTAGACGCCAAGATTAAGATTAAGTTCAAGGGCATTGAGCAGTTTTTTCATACGCGCAATACCAACACCCGGCCGACTCAAATTGATATGACCTTTGTTGATGGCCCGTTTAAGCATTTTTCAGGCCAATGGCTCTTCATTCCCCTGCGGGAGGATGCCTGCAAAATCGACTTCAAGCTGCATTGGGAGTTCAAAAGTACGATTTTAGATAAGGTTATTGGCCCCGTATTTAGCTACATTGCCGGTACCTTTGTGGACTGCTTTGTAAAGCGGGCCGAGGAAACCACCTAATGGAATTGCTGATCTGCGATGCCCGCGGCGATGAGCCTCTGCTAAGGACATTTACCCTAAAGATGCGGGCAGGTGCGCTGCCAACGGTCGGCGAGGTGCTAATGCAGGCCGGATTGGCGAGCGGGCCTGAGGATGCAGGATTGAGCCGTAAAGGGGCCTACGGCGTCTTTGGTAAACGCAGGGAATGGGATAGCCCGATTTATGATGGCGACCGCTTAGAGCTCTATGCCCACCTAAAAATCGACCCAAAGACCGTCCGGCGCAAGCGGGCTAATCAAAATCGGGATGCCCATTTAAAGGCGGTTGCGGCTAAACGCAAGGCCAGGAGGCTATAATCGGTTTTTGCGACTAGGGGTTTTGTATGCGACTCATCCAAAAAGCACTCACTTTTGATGATGTGCTTCTCGTGCCGGCGTATTCGTCTGTTCTTCCGCGTGATGCCAGCTTGGTATCAAAACTGTCTCGGGATATCTCCATTAATACCCCCTTGGTTTCGGCCGCAATGGATACCGTTACCGAAGGGCGTTTAGCAATTGCCATGGCTAGCGAAGGCGGCATCGGAATTATTCATAAAAACTTAAAGCCAGCCGAGCAAGCCCGCGAAGTAGCCAAAGTAAAACGTTATGAATCCGGCGTGTTGCGCGATCCGATTACGATCGGTCCCGAAGTAACGGTCAGGCAGGTGATGAATTTATCCAGAGAGCATGGCTTCTCTGGTTTTCCAGTACTGCAAGGCAAAACCGTGATTGGCATTATTACCAATCGCGATTTGCGCTTTGAAGAAGATTTGGATGCCCCGGTAAAAGTCAAGATGACACCGCGCGAGCGTTTGATCACCGTGAAAGAGGGTTGCACCCTTGAAGAGGCAAAGCGCTTAATGAGTAAGCACCGCCTCGAGCGGGTCTTAGTCGTCAACGATGCTTTTGAACTGCGTGGCTTAATCACGGTAAAAGATATTCTGAAAGCAACCGAGCACCCTAATGCATGCAAAGACAGTGAGGGCAAGTTGCGCGTCGGTGCTGCAGTGGGTGTTGGCGCCGATAACGATGAGCGCATTGAGTTGTTGGTCAAAGCCGGAGTCGATGTGATCGTAGTGGATACCGCCCACGGGCATAGTCAAGGGGTACTCGATCGCGTGCGCTGGACAAAGAAAAACTATCCCCAGGTACAAGTCATTGGCGGCAACATTGCTACGGGTGATGCGGCGCTCGCCTTAGTTGAGTATGGCGCTGATGGCGTTAAGGTGGGTATTGGTCCTGGCTCGATTTGCACCACGCGAATTGTTGCCGGCGTTGGTGTACCTCAAATTACTGCCATTGTGAATGTGGCAAGTGCATTAAAAGGCACTGGCGTTCCGCTGATCGCGGATGGCGGTGTACGTTATTCTGGGGATGTGGCAAAAGCTTTAGCTGCAGGCGCTCACTCCGTGATGATGGGCGGTATGTTTGCAGGTACGGAAGAAGCGCCTGGTGATGTATTTTTATACCAAGGCCGCTCGTATAAGAGTTACCGCGGCATGGGTTCACTCGGCGCGATGACCGACGGCGCTGCTGATCGTTACTTTCAGGAAGATATTAGTGCGGCCAATGCGGAGAAGTTGGTACCGGAAGGCATTGAGGGGCAAGTACCCTATAAGGGCAGCGTACTTACGATCTTGCATCAGTTGACGGGTGGCATTCGCTCATCGATGGGTTACTGCGGTTGCAAATCGATTGCTGAATTGCACGAGAAGGCGAATTTTGTGGAAATCACTTCGGCAGGCGTGCGTGAATCGCACGTCCATGATGTGAAGATCACCAAGGAAGCCCCCAACTACCACATCGATTGAGTGTGGATTACCTGATGCACGATAAGATTCTGATTCTGGATTTTGGCTCGCAAGTCACCCAACTGATTGCGCGGCGCGTTCGCGAAGCAAAGGTGTATTCCGAGATCCATCCCTACGATTGCGACCCTGAGTTTATTCGCCGTTTTATTCAAGAAGAAGGCGGCAAGGGCATCATTCTTTCTGGCGGCCCCAATTCGGTGACAGAAGGCGAGAGCCCACGAGCACCGCAAATTGTCTTTGAACTGGGCGTGCCTGTTCTCGGTATTTGTTACGGTATGCAAACCATGGCAACCCAGTTGGGTGGCGCCGTTGCTTCTGCTGAGGCGCTTGGCAAGGCCCGTGAGTTTGGCTACGCGGAAGTGCGTGCCCATGGCCATACCGAATTGCTCAAAGGCATTCAGGATTTTGCGACGACCCAAGGCCATGGCATCCTCAAAGTATGGATGAGTCACGGTGATTCGGTAACAAACTTGCCCGATGGTTTCAAACTCATGGCATCCACCGAGTCCTGCCCCATAGCGGGCATGGCGGATGAGGCTCGGCGTTTCTATGCCTTCCAGTTTCATCCAGAGGTAACCCATACCCTGCAAGGGCCGGCCATATTGGATCGCTTTGTCCGCACGATTTGCACTTGCCGCGGCGACTGGGTCATGGGCGATTACATTAGCGAAGCTGTAGCGCGCATTCAGAAGCAGGTCGGCAGCGATGAAGTGATCTTAGGCTTATCGGGCGGTGTTGACTCCAGCGTAGCAGCAGCATTAATTCACCGCGCCATTGGTAAGCAACTGACCTGCGTCTTTGTTGACCATGGCCTATTGCGCCTCAATGAGGGCGCGATGGTAATGGAGATGTTTGCCCGCAATCTCGGAGTCAAAGTCATTCGGGTCGATGCCGAGCACGACTTTATGTCGAAGCTGGCTGGTGTCAGCGATCCGGAAGCCAAGCGCAAAATTATTGGTAAAGAGTTTGTCGAGGTCTTTCAGACGGAGTCGGCCAAAATTCAGAATGCCAAGTGGCTTGCCCAGGGAACAATCTATCCCGATGTGATTGAGTCTGCTGGCAAAGGCAAAAAGGGCGCGCATACTATTAAGAGTCACCACAATGTTGGCGGCTTACCGGACGACATGCATTTGCAATTGCTTGAGCCCTTGCGCGAACTATTCAAAGACGAAGTACGTGAGTTAGGCGTTGCCCTCGGATTGCCCCGCGAAATGGTCTATCGCCATCCTTTCCCGGGTCCTGGTCTGGGCGTTCGGATTCTGGGCGAAGTGAAACAAGAGTTTGCTGATTTACTACGCCGTGCCGATGCGATTTTTATTGAAGAGTTGCGCAATACGATGGATGAGGCGAGTGGTCAATCATGGTACGACCTCACTAGCCAAGCATTCGCAGTGTTTTTGCCCGTAAAGTCGGTAGGCGTCATGGGCGATGGACGCACCTATGAATACGTGGTTGCCTTGCGCGCGGTGCAAACCCAAGACTTTATGACTGCCCACTGGGCACATCTACCGCATGACTTGCTCGGCAAAGTATCGAATCGCATCATCAATGAAGTCCGCGGTATTAACCGAGTCGTTTTTGACATCAGTGGCAAGCCCCCCTCGACGATCGAGTGGGAATAGCTAGTTTTGGGTGACTAGGTGCTTGAGCCAAAGCTAAATCTCCCCGCATTACCAGCAGGTCGACACTATCGCTTTCATGCGATGAATAAGCCTTCAGGCGCTGAATGCAATATCGATTGCGATTATTGCTTTTATTTGCACAAGACCGACTTACTAAAACACGATGATCATGCGCGAATGAGTGATTCGCAGCTGGAGCAGCACATACGGCAGTACATTGAAGCGCAAACCGGTGAGCAGGTAGTCTTTTCGTGGCAAGGCGGAGAGCCCACTTTAATGGGGCTTCCTTTTTATGAGCGGGTTGTGGAGCTGCAGGCAAAGTATGCCAAAGCGGGTCAGCGGATTGAAAATGACTTGCAGACCAATGGCATTGCGCTAGACGATGAATGGGTTGCATTTCTAAAGAAGCATCACTTTCATGTGGGCCTATCGATTGATGGTCCTCGGGAATTGCACGATTACTATCGCAAGACACGGAACGGTAAACCCACCTTTGACTATGTCCTGAGCGCTGCTCAAAAGCTAGCTAAGGCTGAGGTTCCGTTCGCCGCCTTGTGCGTTGTCAATCGCCAAAATGCAAAACAGCCTGAGGCTGTTTACCGCTTTTTGACCGAAGAGTTGGGTACTTGGCGGATTCAATTTAATCCAGCAGTAGAGCCCCGCAGTTTTAAGCAGAGTGCCCCAGGCAAGATGGATTTTTCATCGGCGCCAGTGCAGGACTCGGAGCGGGCCAAACCAGGTCACCCGCTTTCTGTCGTAACTGACTGGTCAGTGGATCCCGATGACTATGGGCGTTTTTTATCGGTTGTCTGGGATGAATGGCTGAAAAAAGACTTTGGCCGCATTCATGTGAATTTATTTGAAACTGCCATTGCCCAAGCAGCAGGACTGCCAGCGCAAACCTGTACCCAGGCTGAATTCTGCGGCAAGGGTTTAGCAGTAGAGCATGATGGCGAAGTCTATTCATGCGATCACTTTGTGTATCCAGAATACCGCCTTGGCAATATTGCAGAGACGCACTTAGGTGATATGGCGTTTTCTGCTGAACAAGAGAAGTTTGGTATGGATAAGCGCGACACCTTACCGAAGCAATGCCGCCAGTGCGGTTACCTGCAGCTCTGTTGGGGCGAGTGCCCTAAAAATCGCCTGATCAAAACCAAGGATGGTGAAACCCAGTTAAATTACCTGTGCTCTGGCTTGTATCGCTTCTACGAGCACATCGGGCCTGACGTGATCCGCATCTTGAAGCACCTCGGGCGCTTACCCCAGTAAATTCTTTTTAGATGTAAGTTACCTATTTAGGCTGGATCGCCGGAAAAATCGTGCGCCAGTCTTTTTTCATATCCACCACAAGCCAATTGTGTTTTGGAGCTAGATCAAGTGCGGTATCAAGTTTGCCAATAGCTGACCTGCGATCGTAACCTACTTCCCTTGCGCCATCCGTATGGTGAATAATTCCACCGAGGCGCGGACCTGGAGCGCCAGTAGTCCACAAGAGCATATCTTGGTCCCCATCCGAGTTGCCAAAGGCAATCACAGGACGTCTGCCAATCTGATGTTGAATCGAGAGGGGCTTATTTGGACCATCGTTGATCCACTCCAGTTCTGGCAAACCAACAATGCGGTACTGGCCATTCACCTCGACAAATTTGGATTTGATGGTGCTGCCAATAATGCGCTCCGGCGGAATGCCGTAAGCCTGTTGTGTCCATGGGCGCATAAATTCAGTTCCGCCGCCAGACACGATGTAGTTGGTATACCCATTGGCTTTTAAATAAGCCAATAACTCGATCATGGGTTGATAGACCATCTCGGTGTATGGCCTAGTGCTTGTGGGATGGCGTGCAGTTTTAAGCCAGTTGCTGACGATCACCTGAAACGCGTCGGTACTCATGCCTGCATGTGTCGCTGCAATTAGTTCAAATAGGCTTTTTTGCCCACCAGCCTTGATTGCCTGAATATCATTTTCCAATACGGCTTTAAACGGCTGCTGCGTTTTCCACTGGGGGTTTTGTGGAGCCAGGGTTTTGATTTGGTCGATTGCAAAGGCAATTTGGACGTACATGGGCTGCTCACTCCAAAGTGTCCCATCATTATCAAATACGGCAATACGCTCTTCAGGCGGAATAAATTGCGTAGAGCTAGGCTGGATAGTTTCTTGGACAAAACGAATGATTGCTTTTTTACTGGGACCATCGTTCCAAGCAGGAAGTGGATCTTGGGCAAGGGCGCTGCCACAAAAAATAAGAAGCAGGCTTATGAAAATTGATTTCATGATGAGCGGAGTGATTTAACTTGATATTGAGATAAAAAAATCTGCTAGCCAAAAGGGTAGCAGATTTTGATGGGACGACTTTGAAGCTTATTTATTCTGGGGCTGGGATACTGCCTCCATCACCCGATCTAAATTAAAGCTGCCTGGTTTTTGGCGCGGTGGAAATTCTCTAAAGCTCTGCAGCCATTTGCCAACATAGGCACCTGCAGGCGCAATCATGAACATGCGATCGAGGTACCAGCGCTGGTAACCCATGGCGTGCTCTTGCTGGGCTCGCTCAAACGGATCCATACGAAGGTTAGTTAAGGCCGGCGCGCGCAATACGGTGAATGGCTTTTGCCATACTTCCAAGCCCTCTGCTTCCTGTTTCATGAAGGTGAGCTTCCAGTTGTCATAGCGCAATGCGGCAACGCTGCCATCGTCTGTCCAGTAAATAAATTCCCTACGGGGCCAGACTTTGGTTTCGCCTTTGAAAGAGGGCAGTAGGTCGTAGCCATCTAAATGGACTTTATAAGATCGATTGCCAGCCGAACGACCTTTGAGAAGATCTTGTTTAACGGTTTTATCACCCGCAGCGGAGAGCAGGGTGGGTAGCATATCCTCGTGTGCCGCAATATCATTGATCACGGTACCGGGCTGAATCACGCCGGGCCATTTGATCATGGCTGGAACGCGATAGCCGCCCTCCCAGTTGGTATTTTTCTCACCGCGGAACATGGTGGTGCCACCATCAGGCCAGGTAAATGTTTCAGCGCCGTTATCGGTCGAATACATGATGATGGTGTTTTCATCGATGCCCAGCTCTTTTAACTTGGCAAGCAAGGTGCCGACGTGCCCGTCATGCTCAACCATGCCATCGGCATAGACGCCAAGGCCGGTTTTGCCACGGGATGCTTCTTTTAGGTGGGTAAAAATATGCATGCGAGTGGAGTTCCACCAAATAAAGAAGGGCTTATCTTCTTTTTTAGCGCGCTCCATAAAATCAAGCGTCTTGACCATCACTTCGTCATCAATGGTCTCCATGCGCTTACGCGTTAGTGGGCCGGTGTCATTAATTTTCCCGCCCGCAAAACTATGAATTACGCCACGGGGACCAAATTTCTTTTTGAATTCAGGGTTTTTGGGGTAATCAACGTTTTCTGGTTCTTCTTCTGCATTGAGGTGATAGAGGTTGCCAAAAAATTCATCAAAGCCATGTGCCGTTGGAAGCATGTCATCGCGATCACCCAAATGGTTTTTGCCAAACTGACCAGTTTTATATCCACGCGCTTTTAATAGGGTTGCTAGAGTGGGGTCTTCCTTGCGCATGCCTTCTGGTGTTCCGGGCAAGCCTACTTTGGTTAAGCCCGTACGAATCGGAGACTGCCCAGTAATAAAAGCGGCGCGACCAGCGGTACTGCTTTGCTGCCCATACCAATCGGTAAACAGAGCACCTTGTTTGGCGATGCTATCGATATTCGGCGTCTTGTATCCCATCATGCCCTGGTTGTAGGCGCTAATGTTGAACTGACCGATGTCATCACCCCACAAAATCAAAATGTTGGGCGCTTTTTGCGACAGGGCATTGGAAGAGAGAAGGGCTCCTGCAGTCATTGCGAGGGCAAGGGAGGTTTTTTTCAGTTTCAAGGGCATGGAAATCTCAAGTTGCGGTACATATAAATGAAGACCTTATAGGAACATAAACTCCATTCTATTTATATTAGCTTTAGGGTGAATATCTGGTTTGTGATCAAGCAATGTTGTGGGGTTTTTTTATTGAAAAACCCGGGTCACTTTAACTGGCTATTTTCCTTTGACTCTCCCCCCTAACCTTTGATTTAATGGCAATCTGGTTTTCCTAAGGTACTGATTTTTATCAGAATTGGGCTGTTACAATCCAATAATTATCCATTTTTTTGAAGCAGATCAAATTCGCATAAAACATACCCATTTCTAGAATAAGTGCTTGATTTAATTGATTTAATTGATTTTATGCATTTACCATGGAAAATCGGACTTCATTTGAGGGGCGGTTTTAAAGCAATTGCATCTGAATAAAGATAGCGAGAAAGCAAAGCAATATGCAAAAAACCCGCAGACTATTTATTGCCGCTACGGCCATAGCGCCAATTGGGTGCGGTATCCCCATTTCCCGTGACCACGGTATTCCGGTGGCTGCGCCCATGCCAATGCCACTCGTGCGTTTGCCACAGATTGGGCAGGAATGGCGCTATCTTGAGCGGGACTTCTTTAGCGGCCAAACCCGCGGCATTATTGTGGAGAAGATTAGTAGCTTAGGAAAGACCATTACAGTCAGCCGCTCGGATGAGTATGGCTCGCCATTGCCTAGCGAAATTCAAGCACCGCATGGCATGGTGATTACGGATCCGCATTGGGGGAAGGTACTGAATTTCAGTCCGGTGATTCCATTGTGGCCCGAAAAAATGAGTAGTAGCTGGAACAAAGAAGTGTTTTCTAAATACGCCGTCAGTGGCTACCCGCAAAATAAAAACGATTGGCAACTCTATATGAGCGCCCACGGCTGGGAAAAAATTACCGTACCGGCAGGTGATTTCATTGCATTACGCTTTCAGAATCTCATTAATTTTGAAAGCACGGATGACAACAAAGTGAACTGCATTCGCCGCGAGACAATCTGGTTTGCGCCGCAAATTGGACGCTGGGTTGCACGTGAGTCATCGGGCTCGTTTCAAATACAAGGGCAGATAGGCGCAGTCTTGTTAGAAAACAGCACCAAGTGGGAGCTTTTATCGTGGACTTGATATAAACCGATGAACTTTATTTCTTTGCATTCCTTACGCCTTATACTGAAATTGTCGGCTGCGCTTACTGCGCTTTTACTTACTGCTTGCTTGGGTTCGGTTGCACACATTCCCAAGACTCCCATTGCGGCACCCGTAAGCATTCCTGCAGTACGCGCTCCGGCAGTAGGGCAGCAATGGGTGTATGAGGTTCGCAATTACTTTAATGGTGAGTTAGTTGATGTGGTGACCGAGACCGTAATTGAGGTTGGCCCTAAAGTACGGATTGCACGGCATGGTAAAAAGATGGGCCCACTGCCAGATGAGATTCAACAGCCGTGGGGCATGAACTTGCAGGATCCCAATTGGACGCCGCCCCAACGCTTTATCAAAGCTGTGCCGCTTTGGCCTGAAAAGCTGGTACCAGGCTGGTCTGGCTTTTATCGAACCCGTTATCAAGTAGTAGGGTTTCCAGATAATGATTTTTATTGGGGTCTCAATATTGAAGCCAAATCTTGGAACAGAGTGAAGACGATGGCAGGTGAGTTTGATGCTTTGCATTATGTCAATACTGCCAACTACTTTGAGAGCGATGATTGGTTTCGGATTGCCAGTAATCGCCTCGATAATACGTGGTTCGTACCTGAGGTTGGCCGTTGGGTCGTGCGCGAACGTTTTGGTGAATACCTCTGGCTTGGAATGGGTGGCTGGTCTCAATCCCTCAAAGAGAATTACTACCGATGGGAGCTGGTCTCGTGGAAGTGATCAAAATCAATGTATAGCGTAAAAGAAATATTCGCTACCTTGCAAGGTGAGGGTGCGCATGCCGGTCGTGCTGCGGTTTTTTGCCGTTTTGCAGGATGCAATTTGTGGAGTGGGCGCGAAGAGGATCGCGCCAATGCCGTGTGCCAATTTTGCGATACCGATTTTGTTGGTACGGATGGCGATGGCGGCGGAAAATTCGAGACTGCTCCAGACTTAGCTGCGCAAATTGAGCTTGCTTGGCAGGCGGCGGGCGGTGATCGCCACCACCGCTATGTTGTCTTTACTGGTGGCGAGCCATTATTACAACTCGATGTAGATTTAATCAACGCACTGCATGCATTGCATTTTGAAATTGCGATTGAGACCAATGGCACGCTACCTGTTCCCAAAGGAGTTGACTGGGTCTGCGTGAGTCCGAAAGCAGGTTCCGAGCTGATAGTCTTGCAGGCCGATGAAATGAAGTTGGTAGTGCCGCAAGTGGGTCATGATGGATTGGATCAATTGCTGACACGGTTCGAGCGAATGGATTACCGTCATCGCTACATTCAGCCCATGGACGGACCGCTGCGGGTAGACAATACTGCATTAGCAGTGCGCATTTGCCAAAAAAGACCGCTCTGGCGACTGAGCTTACAAACCCATAAATGGATCGGAATTCGATGAGTACCCCCACCCCAGCCATTACCATCACCCGTCGGCTTGAGTTTGATGCAGGGCATCGTATTCCGCATCACGACGGCCAGTGTCGCCATCTGCATGGGCATCGCTATGCGATTGAGTTAACCGTATCGGGCGATGTGCTTGAGACGCCTGGAGCCGCAGACGATGGCATGGTGCTCGATTTTGGCGATATCAAGCGGCTAGCAAACGACCATCTGGTTAGCTTATGGGACCATGCATTTTTAGTCGCCAAAGAAGATCAGGCAGTGGTGGCATTTTTAGCCAGTATGCCGAATCACAAGACAGTCGTATTAGATCGAGTACCTACCGTAGAAAACCTGGCGCACGCTGCCTTTGTAATCTTGGAGCCTATTTTTGCAGAGGCGTTTCAAGGAAGGCTGTGCCTAGCCTCCATTCGTTTGTATGAAACCCCCAATTGCTGGGCGGATATCACGCAGGCCTAAGTAATGCAGGCTAATCTCGATCAGCAATTTATGGCGCTAGCCATAGAGCAGGCCAACTGTGCGGCCTTAGTCGGCGAGGTGCCGGTCGGCGCCGTATTAGTTCGTAACGGACAGGTACTAGCAAAAGCCTTTAATCAACCGATTGGATTGCATGACCCCAGCGCCCATGCTGAGATGCAGGTCCTACGCGCTGCAGGACAGAGTGAAGGCAATTACCGCTTGCCTGGAACGACGCTGTATGTCACCCTAGAGCCATGTGCAATGTGTGCAGGAGCGATGCTGCATGCACGAGTGGAGCGTGTGGTTTATGGCGCACCAGATCCGAAAACCGGTGCTGCCGGAAGTGCCCTGAATTTGTTTGCCAACCAGCAAATCAATCACCAAACCCAGACTGAGGGCGGTGTGTTGGCAGAAGAATGCGGTCAGGTTTTAAAACGCTTTTTTAAGGAGCGCCGTTAATGCAAGTGCAGTTGATTGCCCCATCGGGCGCTAGTTTGGATGCACGTAGCCCGCAGGCTGGCATTTCTTGGTTAATGGGGCAGGGCGTATCTGTGCTGAATGCAGAGTGCACGCAGCGTGTCCATCAGCGCTTTTCAGGCAGTGATGCAGAGCGAGTAGCCGAACTCAATGGCCTTGCCGCGTTGCCAGCAAGCACAACGGTGATGGCGATGCGCGGTGGCTATGGAATGCATCGCCTGCTCGGGAGCATTGATTGGGATGCAATTCACAAGACAGTAAAGGCTGGCCTACAGATATGCGGGCACAGTGATTTCACGGCATTTCAATTGGGCTTGCTTGCGAAAACAGGCGGTATGAGCTTGGCTGGACCCATGCTCAATTACGATTTTGGCCGGATTGAAGACAATCAGGTTGTAGCGCCCGATCCATTTATGTGGGCTCAATTTCAGCGTGCGGTTCAGGAGCGTAGCCTAAGCGCACAAGTTAATACCAACCAGCCGCTAAGCAGCTTGGGTAGCAAAACAAGAGCCTGTACTGGCATGCTCTGGGGTGGCAATCTAACGGTTCTCACCAGTTTGATTGGCACGCCTTACTTTCCTTCTGAGCGGCAATATCAGAACGGCATTCTTTTTCTGGAGGATGTGAATGAACACCCTTACCGGATTGAGCGCATGCTCATGCAACTCCTTGATGCTGGAATTCTAGATAAGCAAAGTGCAATCATGATGGGTGGATTTTCTGCCTACCGTTTGTATGACAACGATCGCGGATATAGTTTGCAAGCGGCGTTTGAGGCAATCCGCAGTCGTTTGCCGGATTCCATTCCCATTCTGACGGACCTGCCATTTGGGCACCAGCCAAATAAATTGACATTACCTGTGGGCGCTGTTATCGAAATCGAAGCAAGCGATGCCGGTTATTCGATGCAGGCCGATTGGTAATGCGTTTATGCCTCGCTGGATTGCAAGGTGTAACTAGCGCCGGCATCCAAGCCCAAAGCGTTTTTCAGAATAGGCAATGCGTCTTTAAGATGGCCCTGCAGAGTCCAGGGCGGATTGAATACAAACATACCGCTAGCCTGTAAGCGCCGCTCACCAGGAGCGTTTTCAACACGTAGCTCAGCACAAAGCCAAGCCCGTTGATGGGCTTTCGCAATCGCCCCCAGCCGATCGGGTAGCGCAATCGATTCACGCCGCGCAATTACGGGATACCAGATGGCATAACAGCCCGTCGCAAAACGGCCAAGCGCTTCCTCTAGGCACGACTCCAGATTGCGATAGTCATTTTTGTCCTCGTAGGACGGATCAATTAAGACAAGGCCCCGTCTGCTCGGCGGCGGTAGCAGACCTTTGAGTCGACTAAAGCCATCTGCAGAATACACATCCACTTGCTTTGCACGATTGAGTTGATTGATATTGCTGCGCAGGATGTCAATCTCATTGGGGTGCAGTTCAAATAGACGCAGGCGATCCTGTGGGCGTAATAAACGAGCCAAGATAAAAGGAGAGCCTGGGTAGAGTGCGGCACTTTCCTGTGTATTTTCAATGGCAACGCAGGCCAAGTAGTCAGCGATGCTGGTCGGTACATGTGTGCCAGTACTTGCTAGATAGTCTTTGAGGCGAACGATGCCACCAACCGATTCTTGACTAATTGCTGCAAAGCCATCTTGCAGGTTGTACAAGCCTGCGCCAGCGTGGGTATCCACAATCGACAGCGCCCCTGGCTTTTCTTGCAAGTACCGCACTAACTGAATAGCAATTAAATGCTTCAGAATATCTGCGTGACTGCCCGCATGAAAGGCATGCCGATAGCTAAACATCCCTTAGATACGCCTACGGGACTGCTGCTGTAAAAAGAGTACAAGCGTAAGTAAAACGAGGGCGATGCCAGCGTATTGCAATGGCATATTTAATGGGTGATCCAAGGTCTCGTTTAGAAGGACGTAAAGGGAGGCAAGACCACCGATAGCGATCACCCTTGGCCATGGACTGCGGGGTGAGAGCTGTTTGTTTGGTAATAAGCTTGCCAACTTAGCGCCAATTAAGCCGCACCAGATGCCAAGCCCCGCGCCAACAAGCACATCGGTTAGCCAGTGCGCGCCAATGGCATTGCGTGAAAGTGCGACAGCACTTGCGGCAATGAATAGCAACACAAACGGTTTGCGTTTTTCAGCAGGAACAGTGAAAAAGTAAGCGCTAGCAATTGCAAACGCCGTGAGGGTATGGCCTGATGGCATTGCCTTATGAAACACTGCCTCGCCAATCCGGTAAAACTCATGCTCTTGCAAGATCCCAGCGGGGCGTGGCAGGCTAAATGTATTCTTAAGGACAGCGCTGACGATGGCAGCGACTCCGCCGGAAAAAATCCCCGCACTAAGCGCACGTGGTGCAAGTATTAACAGGGGAAAGGAAAGTGCAAAGATACCCCAACCATTGCCTAAAAATGTAATCCAGGTCCAAACCCAATCGGGGGCTAAGCGGGTTACTGTGTTGATCGCAAGGAAGGTACTTTGCTGCGATTCCGTAAAGTACAGCGCGGCACCGATGCCGATGGGGATTACGGGAATGCACCAAGCAACCCAAGAAAAGCGGGCGGCCATGATCAGCTTAGCGTGCGCGATCGGCAGCGTCCAACTGGACTTCTACCTTGGCAAGAACATCGGCCACCGTAATGGCCTGCATGCAGACATTATTTTGGCACGGTGTTTTACGGTGATTGGCAGCGCTGACGCAGGGCGAACAAGCCAGATTGGCGGTAATGGCAATCGAATTACCAATTGAGCCATACAGCGCTGGCGTTTCAGGCCCAAACAAAACGACGGTGCGCAGTGCAGTCACTGCAGAAAAGTGACCTGGCCCAGAATCATTCGTGACCATGACATCCGACAGGGTGTACAGCGCAGGCAATTCAGCGAACTTAACCTGCCCAGCGAAATTGATCGCCGCTTTCACATCGGCAACCCGGCGCACGTATTCAACATAGTCAAACTCAGCTGGGGATCCCGTAATCAAGATTAAATCTGCTGGCCAGCGGGCATGTACGGCGCGTATCAATTCGGAAAAGCGCTGCTGTGACCAACGCCGCTGCGGTAATAGATCGCTGGCATTGGGATTGATCAAAATGAGGCGCTGCTGGCCATGACGGTAGGGCACATCAGCGTTACGGGCCAAAGACTCAATCCGCTCTAAAACTGCCTTAAGTACAGCAGGATCAATCACTGCCTGCGCTAACTGAATTTCGTCATCCCGAATCTGAATCTTGCTAAATGGGATTTCGATTTCAGTGGCAAAAGCCGCATGAATTAAGGAAAAGAAATTCTTGGTAATGTGGATGTGCGGGTTGTAATGCACTTTGCGTGTCAGCATCGTACCGCGCCACAACCCCTCGCCATGGAAGATGTGATAACCCACACGCCTGCGAGCGCCACACAGACCCGTTAGCAAGGCAGTAAAGCGGGAGAATAATTCCAAGTCGATTACGGTATCGATGCCCCGCATACGCGCTTTGATTAAAAAAGCGATGGTATCGACAAGCAGTGTTCTCAGGCTAGAGGCATCAATCGTAAAAATATTTTCAGGCTTCACTGTATTCAGCAAAGTCAGGCTAGCCTGATTACTCTTGAAGATCAGGAAGAAAAGCTCCGCGCCGCGCGCTTGGGCATTGCGCATAGCAGGGTCCACCAAGATTGCGCTACCCATTTCGGATAGCTCAATGAATAAGAGTTTTTTTGGTGCTTGAGGACCTCGCGTGAAGACCCCCTTCACCAAATCCATTAGGGCTACCACCGGACTCATCAGGGCGCAAAGCGGTACACCGACCCAATGGTCGATGGCGCGCATGGTATTGACGCTAATGCTCATAAATAGCTTGGTTTAGGGTTACAAAGAAAGTACATGCTTATTTTCGCTTGAGAAGGACGTAAGCGCCAGGCAAAACGCACAAAAGGGTAATGGCGCCATAGCTAATTGATCCCAGCACGGTCAGGGAGGGGTTAATACTCCATAAAGCCAGAACCGATACTAAGGTTGCCTCCCGCAAACCCCAACCCGAAATACTAATCGGCAGCATGAGTAATAAGCTCAGGGCAGGTAAGCCAATCATGAGTGCCTCTATCGGCACTTCGGCGCCATAGGCTTTTAAACAAAAACCCAAAGCAAGGATGGTTAAAAAGTGAATGCCCATGCCAAATAGGGCTTGGGCGATATTCATGGGCCAGGCGAAGGCCATGCGCACTCCAGGCAATGCACTGCTCATCCGAAAGCGATCCAGTAGTTTTTGCAGTAGCGTGAGCGATGGTCCCCACGCCAATCCAAGCGCCGCAATCAGAAACGATGCGACCATGACGACGATGACAGCGTAGCCGAGCTGATTGCCCCATGCGGCTAAAGTAGCCCCGCCTAGAATGAGACCGATACCGCCCAGTAAATTATTTCCTGCAAGTCCGAGTAAGCGATCAACGAAAGTCATTGCAAACCCCAGTCGCAAGTTAGGATCCGCTTGCTCGAGGCTAACTTCCTGATTCAACTCGGTATCGAGTTTTTTTTCTTCAGAGGCGCTGCTGGCTAATTCGCCACTGGGTTTTAGGTGGCTGCCGGTAATAGCACGGTAACTATCGCCGCCTAAGGTGCTGGGAAGACCTTGATTAATGAGGCCGCCTGCAAAATACAAGGAAATGTAGCCCGTAATGCTGCCCGGAAAGCCTACGCTGCGCATGAGCAAACCCCAGCGCAAGCCACCGCATAAAAATGCGCCACTCAAACAGAAAAAAGCCGCCACAAACCACAGCGGTTCGATTTGCAGTTCGGATGCGAATAAGGCTGCCCAATCAATTCCGCTGGTCGCCTTCCATAACAAGGCAATCGACAGTACAACCCGGATGGTTGGCCAACTGCGTTTTAGAAGGTATTTCCAGCGCGGGGACGTGCTTGCTGGGGCAGAATTTGCACTCATAGCCGTAAGGATAAAGCAGGCGAGTGCTTAGTTCGGATCTTTTGCCGCCCAGTTTTTACACAGACTAAAGTCAAAATGGGATAGAACGCGCCCAAGATGCCTCACTTCAACCCGTTCTAAGGCTTGGCATTCAGTAAATGCCCCTTGTAAATGCGGTTGAAGGCCTTTTATTGGAAGGGCGTAAGGCATTGCAGACCAATTGACTGCAATGACGTCGGAGCCAGGCTTTAGGCTGCCGAACCACAAGTCAAACTGGTCCTGGCGCTGGTCCAAGATGAAGACAGGGGATGGCCTTGCATACCACGCAATGCGACTACCCAGGGTCCAGTTTTGAACGGCAATGCCAGCAACCGAGTGGGTTTTACTCAGAGCCAATGCCGTTTTGCCCGCTTGATCCCAGCCATATAAATCAGCAATCGGATTGTTTCTGGGATTACTACTGATAATACCTCCAGATAAAACAAACCCGAAGCCAACTAAGCACAGCGCAATCTGAAAGATAAAAATAAACCGAATGAGTTGGCGTTGTTGTGTTGCCCATGCACTGGCAATACCAATCCCTGCAAAGGGCGCCAAGCAAAACCATGCTGGTGTAGTCCAGTGAGGAAGGCCACCACCGCCTGAGAGCCAAGCAAAAATTCCAAATGGGATCCAAAAAAAGCCGAGTAGGCAAACTAAAGCTGCGGGGGATTTAGCCCAGTAGCGCCTGAAGAAGAAAACCATGCCAACGGCGAAGAGCAAACCAAACGCTACCAATTGCAAACCTATAAAGCCTGCAAAGCGGCGAAACAACCATTCGCCTCCACTGCCATGAGCCAACTGGTACTTAAATGAAATCCAATCGTTTGCCCAGTTCCAGTACAGCACGGGTGAGATGAGTAGCAGTGCAAGTAATACCGCAAGGTAAAAACCAGCATGATTGATCCAGGGCTTGCGTGGTGGACAGAGCACAACCAGGAGCAATGCAAACGCAGTGAAGGCGGCAGTGTATTTGCTCAGACCCGCAAGACCCAGCAAGATTCCAGTGATCAGCCAATCCCGCAAGGTGAAGTTGCGTCCTGCTTGCATCCAGCGCAAGGCCATCCAGAACAGCCCTAGACTAAGTGGCGTCAAGATGGAATCGGGCAATAGGCCAACCGATAGAACGTGCGGTAGTGGCGCTGCAATTACCAGCAGCACAGCAGCAAAGCTAGACGAGCCGATGGGCGGCAATGCTGGAGTAGCGATCGATGCCTTGGATTGCAAGAAGCGCTGCAATTCAGAGGTGACGATATAAACCAAAGTACACGAAATAATCCACAGCAATTCTGGAACGAGCCTTAAAAGGCCGGTGCTGGCATCAAGGGATACCAGTGGCCACTGAATCCAGCCAACTAGGGGTGGGTGGTCAAAGTAGCTCCACGCCATATGCTTGGCATAGAGCAAGTAATGTGCCTCATCAACCGATAGCTCAAATGAAAAGCCCAATGCCAAATGAACCAGCGCAGCGATTGCAAGGCAAATACCAGCCTTGCCTGTAAATGAACAGGACTGCCAGTAGGAGGCTACTCCAGAAGCCAAATTAAGGCACTTCTTTACGTAAGTAAAGTTCAAACAGCGCGTGATAGCCAGTGCGACTATGCCCTTGTTGCATCAGGATGTCATAGAGTTTTTTCGCCTGCGTTAGCCCGGGCAACTTCAATCCCATGCGATCTGCCTCGGTAATAGCTAAGCCAATGTCTTTGACAAAATGCTCCAACATAAAGCCGGGCGCAAAATCCCCTTTGATCATGCGCGGGCCTTGGACATTGAGCTGTACGCTACCAGCAGCGCCACCACCAATCACCTCTAAGACGGCAAGAGGGTCAAGACCAGCGGTTTTGGCATACATCAGACCTTCGCAAACGCCCATGATGCTCGAGGCAATCACAATTTGATTGCATAACTTGGCGTGTTGACCAGCGCCAGCAGATCCCAGTAGCGCAATGTTTTTACCCATCAACTGAAAGAGGGGGAGCACCGCATCAAATGCTTTTTGATCGCCGCCCACCATGATCGATAGCTTGGCATCGCGCGCGCCAATGTCGCCGCCCGATACCGGCGCATCGAGGCAAGCAATGCCACGCTCTAATCCTATATTCGCAATCTGTTTTGCCAGTTCTGGGCTGGAGGTAGTCATGTCAATCGTGATGCACCCTTTGGGCGCGTATTGCAAAATGCCTGACTCGCCCAAGTACATCGCTTCGACATCCTTGGGGTAGCCAATGATCGTAATAATGACGTCAGATGCTTTAGCCAGCGCAGTAGGACTATCAAACCATTGTGCGCCACGCGCCAATAGCCCTTCTGCTTTGCTGCGAGTACGGTTGTACACGTGCAAGGTATGGCCTGCAGCCATTAAGTGGCCTGCCATGCTGCTGCCCATAATGCCGGTACCTATAAAGCCAATCTTCATCGTGCGAACGCCTAATTGAGTTGCTGGAATTAATTAGCCAATTTTAGACTGCTTGTGCAATCCGACATTGCGTTTTGCACCCAGCCAAATCAGCGCCAAGACGATGCAGGCTAAGGGGGCAATTGAACCCCAATTGAGTAGCGCCCATCCTTGGGTTGTAATCAAAACGCCAGAGCTCAGCGCGGAAAGCGCGGTCGTCAAAAATACAAAGAAATTGATTGCACCCTGCGCTTTATCTCGCTCTTCTGGTCGGTAGGCCTCTAGGGCCAAGGTGGTGCTGCTGGTGAACAAAAAGTTCCAGCCCACGCCGAGTAAAAAGAGTGCGATTAAAAAGTGGGTAAACGTGACCCCGGATAAAGCGATGGCGATGCAAGCGATGTAAAGCAAAACGCCAATACGCATCACCCACAATACGCCCCAGCGGCGGATTAAATTACCCGTAAAAAAACCCGGTGCAAACATCCCAATCACATGCCACTCGATTACCAATACGGTTTGATCAAATGGCAGTTTGCATATTTCCATCGCTAAAGGGGTTGCTGCCATGAGGAGGTTCATGACGCCATAGGAGAGGGATGCAGAGACGGCACAAACAATAAACAGGGGTTGACGCATGATCTCAGAAAGGGGCCTACCAGTTTCCTTGGCCTCACTGGCAGAACGTTCCCGAAAGTGAATCAGGGTGATGGCAACAAAGGCAAAGACGGCAACAACAACTAAGGCAATGTAAGCTCCTGCAAAGGGTACGCTTAGCCAGTCACGGGTTTGGTTGGCTAAATTGGGGCCAAGAACAGCGCCAATCACACCGCCGGCCAAAACCCATGAGACTGCCTTTTCTTTTGATGTTGGCCCGGCAATCTCGGCGGCGGTAAAGCGATACAAGAGGGCATTGGCATTGTAAAAACCTGCAATCACAGTAGCGGCATTCAGCAACCAAAAATTACGTTCAAGTACCGCGTAGGCGCAAAGGAGTGCGGAGAGGCCAGCAACCACCAATCCGATTTGGAAGGAGCGCTTACGCCCCCACTTTTTTTGGGTTCGGGCTACGAGGGTGGTCGACAGGGCGCTACCGATCACATACCCCATGACTGGAAGGGTTGCTAGCCAAGGCAAGGGAGCCAGCATAAATCCCACTAAGCCATTGATTGCAATAAAGGTGACGTTATTCGTCAAATACATGCCTTGCGCAAACGTCAGCAACCAAAGATTTTTATTCATGAAATACGCCAGTGAAAGCATTACGATAAAGCATCTGTATTCACCACGACTCATTTCATAGGCCAAATGATCCATCCCATTGACCGATCTAAGCTGCATGCGCTTCGCCGTGTTGGCATTGCGCTTAGCTTGGCACTCGTTTTATCGGCTTGTGCTGGCTTGTCTGACAATTCGGGAGAGGTCAGTTCGGCGCCGACTGCAGAAATACCAGCACAGGAGACGCTGCCTAAATTTTCCGAGCAGCCGGCCAAATCAACCTTACCCAGCGGCTGGAGTTTTTATCGCCTCGCGCCTTACAAAAAGAATACGGCCTATCGCCTTGAAAATTACCAAGGTAAAACCGTACTGAGCGCCAATTCCAAAAGATCAGCATCGGGTTTAGCCGTAAAGTTACGGCCACAACCCGCAACGGATTTATGGCTAGAGTGGGAATGGAAGGCGGTTGGCAAAATTCCGAATGCCGACAATGCCATTCGTTATACCGACGATGCCCCCCTGCGCATATTGGTTGCCTTTGATGGCAATAAATCCAAGCTGCCTCTAAAGGAGCAGCTTACTTTTGAAGTGGCCGGCATTCTGAGTGGTCGGGAAATGCCATTCGCCACCCTGATGTACATCTGGGCTGGTAACAGTCCTCTCGATAGCGTGGTGGAGAACACCTTTACTAGCCGCATCAAAATGATTGCAGTGGACTCAGGTTGGCAACATACCGGGCAGTGGCGTAAGCATGCGCGTGACTTAAGTGCAGACTACCGCACCGCTTTTGGGGAAGAGCCGGGTGATGTGATTGGGGTGGCGCTTCTCACCGACACCGACAATACCAAGTCGCAGGTGAGAGCGCTGTATGGTGATATTGAGTTAGTACGCAAAGCGCTCAAACAAAAGTAGTACAAAAGTAGCACAACAGTAATGCGTTACTTAGGCTTCCAGAGTCCCAGTAGCAGGGCATTGCTCAGCACAAATAGACTCGATAAAGCCATCGCGCTTCCAGCAATCGCAGGCGTCAAGTAGCCCAGTGCTGCTAAGGGAATGCCAATCACGTTAAAAGCAAATGCCCAAAACAAGTTTTGACGAATCTTGTTCCAGGTGCGCTTCGATACATCAATTGCGCTAGCTACCAAGGTGGGATTGCCGTGCATTAAGGTGATGCCAGCAGCTTGCATGGCCACATCGGTGCCAGTGGCCATGGCCATACCGACATCCGCCACGGCAAGTGCGGGCGCGTCATTAATGCCATCGCCCACCATGGCAACCCATTGCCGCTCGCCTGCTGCATTAGCTTTTAAGCGTTCGATCCAGCCTGCTTTATCTGAGGGAATAACTTGCGCATACACCGTGCCAATGCCAATGCGCCGACCTACTTGCTCGGCGGCGGCGCGATTATCGCCCGATAGCATCACCGTCTGTATTCCCATGCCGTGCAACTGCTGCACTGCTGCGGCTGCATTATCTTTAATAGCATCACCAAAGGCGAAGATGGCCAGCGGTGTTGATGCGTGAGCGCCTAGCGGTGTTGCAGTTAAAGCCGAAACGCTATGCCCCGCTAAAAATAGGGGAGTCGCTTTGTGGATTAAGTCACCGTACTGCGGGTGTGATTCGAGCGAGGCAATGCTTTGCAGTCGCAGTAATTGCCCTTGCCATTCTCCATCCAGTGGCCTGCCTTCAATCCCTACTCCGGGAATGGCCTGCATTTGGGCGCAGGTGACCGGAGTTACGCTACGCAGCTTTGCGTCTTCGAGCACTGCTTTTGCGAGTGGATGTTCGCTGCCCATTTGCAGCCCAGCTGCCAAAGCAAGCACTGCCTCCTGCTTTAAGCCTGGGCTTGCATCGATGGAGAGTAGGGCAGGTTTGCCTTCAGTCAGGGTGCCGGTCTTATCAAACGCGACGAGTTGAATGCGATGCGCCAACTCCAATACTTGCGGATCTTTAATCAAGATGCCAGCGCGTGCTGCAACTCCAGTACCGGCCATGATGGCTGCTGGAGTGGCCAAGCCCAATGCGCATGGACATGCAATCACCATCACCGATACCGCCCTTAAGATGGCCTCGCTGATGTCGCCGATCAAGAGCCCAGTAATCAGACCGGTAGCGATTGCAATGCCAATCACTGCGGGCACAAAGATTGCGCTGACTTGATCGACTAAGCGCTGAATGGGTGCTTTCTGTGTTTGTGCGGTCTCCACTAAATCAATGATGTTGGCGAGCATGCTGTCGGTGCTAGTCGCAGCCACTCGGAAGACCAACTGACCATCGCCATTGAGTGAGCCGCCAATAACGGCATCACCAATCCCTCGTTTTACGGATTGACTCTCCCCCGTGAGTAGCGATTCATCCAAATGGCTGATGCCAAGCACAATGAAGCCATCTGCGGGCACACGCTCTCCAGGCAAAACCATGACCAGATCATTGATCAATACGTGTTCAAGCGGTACTTCGGCGTGCTGGTTGATGGCGACTGTATTGCTGCCAATCAGGCTGAGGTCATTTGTCTTGAGTACCCTTGCTTGTTGTGGCCATAATGCGTGCAGTGCACGAATCGCTTCACCGGTTTGCTGCTTGGCGCGTGCCTCGAGCCACTTACCCAAGAGCACCATGCTGATGATGACTGCCGCCCCTTCAAAATACAGGGCATGGGGATCTCCAAATACGAGCTGATAGACACTGAGTCCATATGCCGCACTGGTTCCTAATGCAACGAGTAAATCCATATTGCCAGCCCCGGACATCAGTGCTTTAAATCCAGACTTATAAAAGCGCCAACCGAATACAAACTGCACTGGGCTGGCGAGCAACAGCTGCCATAGGCCATTTGGCATCCAGTGGACCCCAAATGGCATGAGCACCATGGGAAGCACTAGGGGAGCAGATAAAGTAAAGCTGAGTAGCACGGGCCCCAAACCGTCAGCCGACCAAAATACCGATTGGTTTACTTGCTTTTGCTGTCCAGGCGCAGCGCTTTGCTTGGCCTCATAGCCTGCGTTTTGAATCACGTCGATGATCTGTTCGACTACACCAGGCATTGCCTCTTTAAGACGGATGCGCGCCTGTTCGGTGGCTAAATTGACCGTAGCCGCCTCAATGCCTGAAATATTGGCCAAGGCCTTTTCAACACGACTGACACAGGAGGCGCAGGTCATGCCCTCAATATCAATTGAGATGAAGCGCGCGCTGTCTTTCGAACTTAAGTTCATACTAGGGATAATCTACTGCAAGAATCGATCCAGCGGAGGGAAATAAAATGCACACCCTGTTTGTTACAGGCATGACCTGCGGCGGCTGCACGAAAGCCGTTACTAGGGCAATTCAACTGCAGGATGGCCAAGCGACGGTTCAAGTCGACCTCGATTCCCAGAAAGTGGAAGTTGAATCTAGGCTAGATCGGGAAGCGCTAATTAGTATCGTCACCAATGCAGGTTTTCCAGTAGTTGCTTAGGAAGCGCACTAGCGACCATATTGCAATCAGGGCTTATTGAATGGCGCCCGAAATGGCTGCAAATGGAATGCAAAACACCCCATTTATATGCCTATACGGGCATTTCTGCAAAAAATCCTCCCTAGGATTAATCTAGCCTCTGTTTGAGGCGCGTTACCTTGTATTCTCATGGCTCAATACAATACTAAAAGTATCGTAAATTAGAAAAGTAAGGGAGATGACATTGGCAGTCAGTATTGAGTCTGTACAGCAGACCTTAAAAACCGTTTTAGACCCAAATACCCAAATTGACCTCATGACTGCAAAAGCAGTCAAAAACATCAAGGTTGATGATGGCGCAGTTTCATTGGATGTGGTGTTGGGCTACCCGGCAAAAAGCCAAATTGATTTAATCCGAACTTTGGTTGTCAATGCCATTCGGAAATTGCCGGACGTAAAGAACGTCAGCGTGAATGTCACCAGTAGCATCGTCGCGCATGCTGTTCAGCGCGGTGTCAAGTTAATGCCGAATGTAAAAAACATTATTGCGGTAGCCAGCGGTAAGGGCGGCGTTGGTAAATCCACTACCGCAGTCAATCTCGCCCTCGCACTCGCTGCAGAAGGTGCTGAAGTTGGCATTTTGGATGCCGATATTTATGGTCCCAGCCAACCGATGATGCTCGGCATTACCGGCAGACCCGAATCCTTGCAAGAAAACACCATTGAGCCCATGGAAGGCCATGGCTTACAAGCCAGCTCCATCGGCTTCTTAATCGATGCCGATAATCCGATGGTATGGCGCGGCCCGATGGTGACATCGGCACTAGAGCAATTACTAAAGCAAACACGCTGGCGTGACTTGGATTATTTAATTGTCGATATGCCACCGGGCACTGGAGACATTCAGTTAACTCTGTCACAAAAAGTACCTGTTACTGGCGCAGTGATTGTCACAACGCCGCAAGACATTGCTTTGCTTGATGCGCGCAAGGGCTTAAAGATGTTTGAAAAAGTCGGCGTGCCGATCATTGGCATCATTGAAAACATGTCAACCTACATCTGTCCTAGCTGTGGCCATGAAGAGCATGTCTTTGGTGAGGGCGGTGGTCAAAAAATGTGCAAAGACTACAGCGTGGACTTCTTGGGATCCTTGCCGCTGAATTTATCGATTCGTGAGCAGGCTGACTCTGGCCGGCCTACCGTGATTGCTGATCCAGATGGCGCCATTAGCGCAGTGTATAAAAACATTGCACGTCAGGTTGCGATTCGGGTTGCCAATCTCAGCAAAGATATGAGCAGTAAGTTTCCGAACATCGTGGTGCAAAATACTTAAGATCGCGATCGCCATGCAAACCCATTTCAACTCCTCTTGTTAAGGGCTAAGCAAAGACCATGCGTTTTGCTGTAGTGATGCGAAAGCAAGCCATTGATAATCCTTGGGTCTCCCATCGGTGGACACCCGTTGAGGTATTTGCTGATTCTGGACAGTTCGAGGAGAGTGGCGTAGCGATTACAACAGCCAATTCCCTAGGTCGTTTTGTTGAGCGGGATGCAGAAGGGGAGACCTGGCTGTTTCGGGGCTTTGAGTTAGACCTTTTCCCCGATGAGGCCGAAGGATACTTTTTAAATTCCACAGCAGCCGAGCCCTGCTGGTTTGTGATGTGGCGACTGGAAGAGGACTACCACCGCTTTTTAGAGCCTAGCTCGGTTGCGGAGTGTGGTGACGAGGTCAATTTAGCGATACCGCACCGAATTTGCTTGAGCTACAACGAGGCTGCGCGACTAATTGACGGCGGTGAATCGGTTGATACAGTAGTGCTCGACAAAATGCATTGGCAGTGGTTGCACGATTTTGTCGGCGCACATTACCGGCCTGAGCCCAAAAAGCGGCAACGACCCGAATCCTTTAAGGGCGCACAGCGCTCGGCAGAAGATTAATGGCTGACGGATTCCTTGGCCGCTGGTCACGCCACAAAGCAGGTCTAGAGCCCGAAGGGCTCGATGGCTCCACTCCGGAGTTAAAGCCAAAGACAACGCCAAGTTCTGTCCCGCAAGATAAAAAGACCATCGAGAGTGCATCCACTCCGGCAGAGGAAGAAGCTCTACCGCCAACCCTCGAGGATGCTGAATCGATCGACCGCTTTGCGCCGGACTTTTCAGCCTTCATGAAGCCCAATGTCGATCCAGCAGTGCAACATGCAGCGATGAAAAAATTGTTTTCTGATCCCCATTTCAACATCATGGATCGGTTGGATATTTACATTGATGACTACTCCATTCCCGACCCGATTCCGATGGAGATGCTCAAGCGCATGGTGCAGTCGGAATCCTTGGGTTTATTCAGAAAGTTTGAAGAAGGGCCAGGGGCTAAGGTTCTCGCGGAGTCGGAAGAGGAAAAAGCCCTCGAGGTAGAGTCAACGACAGCAGAGTCAACTGCAGCAGCAGAGCCCGATCCAGCCGAAATCGCTGATGCTTCTGCAGGTAATGTCACAATGCCGCAAGATGAGGCCAAAGTTGATGACGTTCCCAACCCAGACCCTGATCAAACGGTAGCATCCCTAAAAATAGTGCCTGAACAGAAAATAAAATAATGACCCAAAAGCTCATTTGCGATTGCAATCGCACCATGCCACTAGATGCAAAAGCTCTGGGTGTGCCGATGCATACCGCTTTGTGTCGCCAAGAGGTCGGTTCATTTTTAAAGGCACTGGATGGCTCGGAGCCGATTCTGGTGGCATGCACACAAGAGCGAGGCTTGTTTTCAGAACTGGCGACGCAATCTGAAAAGCCTCTGGTTGCACCCCTGCGCTTTGTCAATATTCGAGAGCTTGCCGGCTGGACGCAAGAGGCCGAAAAATCCACCCCTAAGATCGCCGCGTTATTAGCGCTCGCGGAGGTGCCAGAAGCCGATCCGGTTCCGGTAGTGGACTATCAAAGCCAAGGTCGTTTGATCATTATTGGCCCTGGTGCGCAAGCCTTACTTTGGGCTGAAAAATTACATACGCAATTAAACGTATCGGTACTGTGCACCGAATCGGGCGCGCTGCCCAGCACGCGTGAGTATCCGATCTACAGTGGCCAGGTTAGCAAGGTAGAGGGCTACCTCGGTAACTTTACCGTCAATTGGGAATTAAAAAACCCAATTGATCCAGAGATGTGTACCCGGTGTGGCGCATGCGTTACCGCCTGTCCAGAAAACGCGATTGACGATGCGTTTCAGATTGATCTGGATCGATGCAAATCGCATCGCGCTTGTATCACTGCGTGCGCGGGTATCGGCGCGATTAATTTTGATCGGGCTGAGGTGAATCGAAGTGCGGAGTGCGACTTGGTGTTGGATTTGCGTCCTGATGCGCAGATGCGCATGAGTCAAACACCGCAAGGCTACTTTACCCCTGGTGCAGATCCTTTCGCACAATCCGTGGTTGCCAGTCAGCTTATTACCATGGTCGGTGAGTTTGAAAAGCCGAAGTATTTTGCCTACAACGAAAAGATATGTGCGCATGGTCGCAATGGCAAAGTAGGTTGCAGTGCATGCATCGATGTTTGCTCCACCGGTGCGATTGAATCCCTTTTTAAAAATGGCCAGGGTCATGTTGAAGTCAATCCCAATTTATGTATGGGCTGCGGCGCCTGCTCCACGGTTTGCCCGTCGGGCGCAATGCGCTACAACTACCCCAGCGTATCGCATCAAGGAAAGCAATTAAAAGCCCTGATCACGGCATACAGTGATGCAAACAGTAAATCCAAATCACCCCAGCTGGCACCAACACTCTTATTGCATAGCCTTGAGGCTGGCGCCGAGGTCTTGGATCGCCTTGGACGTGCAGCCCACCTAAATCCAAAACGGGTTGAGGGATTACCTGCTTTCGTTGTTCCCATGGGCATTGAGCACATTGCGTCGACGGGACTTGATCTCTGGCTCGGCTCCTTGGCATACGGATTTGGCGAGGTGGTGTTATTGCTGAGCGGCGATGAGGATCCTACCTACCGCGCCGCTCTAGAAGAGCAAGCCGATTTAGCGAACGCGATGCTGGCGGCGTATCAGTTTCCGGGCGCGCGGGTGCAGCTGATTGCGATGGCAAACAAAGATGATTTAGCCGGCGTGTCGACTGCTATGGGGCGCTTGCGGCAGCGTGGCGCTCTGCAGTCTCTTGGTAAGCCGGCCGTTTTTGCGTTTTCCAATCAAAAACGCGAAACCCTAGAAGCGACCTTAGAGCACTTTCAAAAGCAGGCGCCAGTACCGTTGCCACTAGAAGGCAAATCGCTACCTACCTCTTCACTGCTCGGCGCGATTCAAATCAATACAACGACCTGTACCTTGTGCATATCCTGCGTTGGCGCCTGCCCAGAAGGCGCCATTTTGGATAATCCGGATGCGCCACAACTCTCCTTTATTGAGAAGCAGTGTGTGCAGTGCGGCTTGTGCGTGCAAACCTGCCCAGAAAGTGCGATTACCTTGCTGCCGCGGATTGCAACCGTAGAACAGCGCAAAGAAAAAGTATTACTCAACGAAACCAAGCCCTTCCATTGCATTAGCTGTGGCAAAGCTTTTGGTACCCTCAAGTTAGTTGAGTTAATGCTGGGTAAATTGGCTTTGCACGATGCATTTTCTGGCGAGGCCTTAGAGCGCCTCAAAATGTGCAGCGATTGCCGGGTAGTCGATATGATGAAGAAAGAACTATGAGCGATTCAATGAAGCCAAGCGCTACGGAGCAGGCACCGACTGAGGTTGGCAATATCGGTTTAGCTGAGGATTTAGCAAGAGCCGACTTATATGGCCTCTTGGCCGCGTTTTACTTAAAAGCGCCCGAGCAAGAATTCTTAGATTTAATTACTGCCTCAGCCCCCCAAGAGCAATCCCTGAATGAGGTCTCGCCTTTATTGGGTGTTTGGCTCAATTTAATCTCGGCTGTCCGGGACAGCACTGCGAGCGATTGGAATGCAGAATATGCATCCGAGTTTATGGGTGTGGGTAGACCCAATGTATTTCTGAATAGCTCCTTTTATTTAGCCGGGCATTTAAATGAAAAGCCCTTGGTTGAAGTAAGACGAGCCTTGGCCGAATTTGGGCTAGAGTCTTCTGAAGATGTAACGGAAACCGAGGATCACGTATCGGCCTTGTTCGAAGTGATGCGCTACCTGATTGCAGGCGATGACGTGGAAATCTCTAACCTTACAAATCAAAGGGTTTTTTTCAATGACCACATTCGGCCCTGGTATGACGATTTTTGCGATGCCATAGAAGCTAATCCTGAATTGCATTTATACCGCCCCGTTGCAGCGCTCACCCGTGAATTTCTGGCAATTGAGGGTCAAGCGTTTGACATGATGTGAGCTTTTTTATAAATCACTATAAGGGTATTTACTAAGTGAAATTAGCGTAAATGGAATACAAAAAAGTTACAAAAGTAATACACTCATTATCAGAATAAAGTTGCATATATACATCCACCCAATGGAGTTCACATGAGCACAAAGACAAAGTCACTCAACACGCCAGAGACCACTGCTTCGCGTAGAAAATTTTTCATTAGTGCTGGAGCTACGGTTGGTGCAGTTGCTGTCGTATCGCAAACACCCATGGGCAAGGCGATTATTCAAGAAGTGGGTAGCACGGTAGAAGGTAAGAATGATGGCTACCAACTTACTGCCCACGTTCGCAAGTATTACGAAACCACCTTAATTTAGTTTTCACCGATCCTCACTTTAAAAATATAAAACCCCTCAGGAGCATCAGATGAGTCTGATTCGTAAAAATCCAGTAAACACAACGACCCGCTCGGAACCGGTATCGAACTTAATTGGGAGTTTGTCGCGAGGCCTCAAGGCTGCCGTTCCCACCATGGATCGACGGACATTCTTGAAGCGCTCCGGAATTGGGGTTGGTGCCGGAATTGCAGTTAGCCAGCTCAATCTAGTGCAAAAAGCAACCGCAGCCGACCCAAGCAAAGCAATGCTGGATGGCAAGGGCAAGATTGAAGTAAAACGAACCGTTTGTACCCATTGCTCCGTTGGCTGTGCCAGCGATGCTACGGTTGAGAATGGCGTTTGGGTCCGTCAAGACCCAGTATTTGATTCCCCTATTAATATGGGCGGTCAGTGCGCCAAGGGCGCTGCATTGCGTGAGCATGGCCATGGCGACTACCGTTTGCGTTACCCCATGAAGTTGGTTGACGGCAAATACCAGCGCATTACATGGGATCAGGCCCTCGATGAAATTACCGCCAAGATGAAAGATCTTCGCGCCAAGTACTCCCCTGACTCCTTGTATTTTATTGGCTCGTCCAAGTTTAATAACGAGCAAGCGTATTTGCTGCGTAAGTGGGTATCGTTCTTTGGTACCAACAATACTGACCACCAGGCGCGTATATGCCACTCAACTACGGTTGCTGGCGTTGCCAACACCTGGGGCTATGGCGCGATGACCAATAGCTACAACGACATGATGAACTCCAAGGCAGCGCTGTACATCGGCTCTAATGCTGCTGAAGCGCATCCTGTCTCTATGCTTCACATGTTGCATGCCAAAGAAAATGGTTGCAAATTGATGGTGGTTGACCCACGTTATACCCGTACTGCCGCCAAGTCAGATCAATATGTCCGCATTCGTTCGGGTTCAGATATCCCATTCCTGTTTGGTGTGCTGTATCACGTCTTCGCCAACAACTGGGAAGATAAGAAGTACATAAATGACCGCGTATTCGGCATGGATGATATCCGTAAAGAAGTAATGGAAAAGTGGACTCCAGCTGCAGTTGAAGAGGCATGCGGTGTTCCTGAGGCACAGGTATTCAAAGTGGCGCAAACCATGGCCATGAATCGCCCAAGTACCATTGTTTGGTGTATGGGTCAAACTCAGCACACCATTGGTAACGCCATGGTTCGTGCATCCTGCATCTTGCAGTTGGCTTTAGGCAACATCGGTAAGTCCGGTGGTGGCGCCAACATTTTCCGTGGTCACGATAACGTGCAAGGCGCGACGGACGTTGGTCCTAACCCCGACTCCTTGCCTGGCTACTATGGCTTGGCTGCGGGATCGTGGAAACACTACGCTACCGTCTGGGGCGTGGATTACGAGTGGATTAAAGGCCGTTACGCACCCAACATGATGGAAAAGTCGGGAACGACAGTCTCGCGTTGGGTTGATGCAGTGCTTGAAAATCCAGACATGATTGACCAAGAAACTGCAGTCAAAGGTTTGTTCTTCTGGGGGCATGCGCCAAATTCACAGTCGCGTGGTTTAGATATGAAGCGCGCCATGAATAAATTGGATTTATTGGTCGTCGTTGACCCATATCCAAGCGCGACAGCGGCGATGGCTGCAATGCCTGCTGCTAAAGGCGAAGAGGTTAATAAAAACCGCGCCGTGTATTTATTGCCAGCATGTACGCAGTTCGAAACCACCGGATCGGTTACGGCTTCCAATCGCTCGATTCAGTGGCGTGAAAAAGTTATAGATCCATTGTTTGAGTCTGTTCCAGACCACGTCCTCATGCAAGAGTTTGCCAACCGCCTTGGCTTCGGTAAAGAGCTGTCGGTTAACTTCAAGGTAAGCGACGCTAAGTACGCTGGCAAGAATTGGCAAGAGCCTGAAATTGAATCCATCTTGCGTGAGATCAACCGCGCCGTTTGGACCATCGGTTACACAGGACAATCACCAGAGCGTCTCAAAGCCCACATGCGGATGATGAGCGTATTTGATCCGAAGACCCTGAAGTCGCGGGGCGGTAAAGATCCGGTTACGGGTTATGACACTACTGGCGATTATTTTGGACTGCCATGGCCATGCTTTGGTAATGCTGCCCTGAAGCACCCTGGTTCACCTAACCTCTACGACACCAGCAAGCACGTCATGGACGGCGGCGGTAACTTCCGCGCCAACTTTGGCGTGGAAAAAGACGGCAAGAGCCTTTTGGCAGCCGACGGTTCATTCTCGAAGGGTGCTGACATTAAGACGGGCTACCCTGAGTTTGATCACGTGCTGATGAAGAAATTAGGCTGGTGGAGTGAGCTCACCGAAGCTGAGCAAAAATTGGCTGAAGGCAAAAACTGGAAGACCGATTTATCAGGCGGCATTATTCGTGTTGCCATGAAAAACCACGGTTGCCATCCCTTTGGTAATGCAAAGGCAAGGGCAGTGGTGTGGAACTTCCCAGATGCAGTACCGCAGCACCGTGAAGCGCTCTACAGTACTCGCCCTGATTTAGTAGCGAAGTACCCCGCATCCGCTGACCGTAAATCATTCTGGCGCCTGCCAACCTTGTACAAATCACTTCAAGATAAGAATATTGAAGATAAATTGGCTGAGAAATTCCCAATTATTCTGACTTCAGGTCGTTTGGTGGAATACGAGGGTGGTGGTGAAGAGACCCGTTCCAATCCATGGTTGGCCGAGTTACAACAAGAAAACTTTGTTGAAATTAATCCAACAGCAGCAGCCAAGCGCGGCATCAAGAACTGGGACTACGTCTGGGTCAAATCGCCTACCGGCGCCAAGATCAAGGTACGTGCAATGGTTACCGAGCGCGTTGGTCCAGATACCGCCTTTGTGCCATTCCACTTCTCAGGATGGTGGGAAGGTAAGGACTTATTGGATTATTACCCTAAGGGAGCTCATCCGATTGTTCGTGGTGAGGCTGTTAATACTGCAACAACCTACGGTTATGACAACGTAACGATGATGCAAGAAACCAAAACAACGATCTGTCAGATCGAAAAAGTGGCATAAGCCCAACCGCTAAAGTCAGGAGATCACAATGGCACGAATGAAATTTATCTGCGACGCGGAACGGTGTATTGAATGCAACGGCTGCGTTACTGCTTGTAAAAACGACAACGAAGTACCTTGGGGCGTTAATCGCCGCCGGGTTGTCACTATCAATGATGGCGTGATTGGGGCGGAGAAATCCATCTCGGTTGCCTGTATGCACTGCGCGGATGCGCCTTGCATGGCAGTTTGCCCAGTTGATTGCTTCTACCGCACCGACGAAGGCGTTGTGCTGCACGACAAAGACACTTGCATCGGTTGCGCTTACTGCTCCTATGCTTGCCCATTTGGCGCGCCACAGTTCCCAAGTACAGGCACCTTTGGCTTGCGCGGCAAGATGGACAAATGCACGTTCTGTTCTGGCGGCCCAGAAGCCAATGGTAGCGTTGCTGAATTTGAAAAATATGGACGTAACCGCTTAGCTGAAGGTAAGTTACCTTTATGTGCTGAGATGTGTTCTACCAAAGCCTTGATTGGTGGTGATGGCGATGTAATTGCTGATATCTTCCGCGCGCGGGTTGTGAAGCGTCAAACCGCTGGCAAAAATGCGGGTGCCGATGTCTTTGGCTGGACTACTGCATACGGTCAGCCTGATAAAGCAGCAAAAGCGGCTCCAACCGGAGGCAAGATATGAACTTACGTACCGTAACTGCCGCACTACTAGCCCTTGGGTTTTTAAGTGCCTGCAATAGCGAGCCTGGATCTTTGGCTTTGAATTCCAAACGTCCAGACATTGCCCCATTTATGGGTGCTGATAATGGCTTTATGGTCAAAGGCTGGAAACCAGGTGATGCTAAAAGCTGGCAAGAGGAAATTAATAAGCGCAACCAACAACAATCTGAGTACATCAAAATCAAGTAATGGACTTTTGTACCTTTATTCGGAACATTAAATAACAGAATTGCTGTTGAGGAAATTCGCATGAATCAATCTATTTGCGCAACACTCCGTCCTTGGGCTTTAGCCACGGGACTGTTTTGCTCGGTTTTTGCAGGCACCAGCTTAGCGCAGCAAGCTCCAGCAGCCGGTCAGCCCGCTACCTTGCCCCAGGTTCAATCAGCAAACATCATGGATGTGGGCCGCGCTCCCGATGCCACTATTGAGGCACAACGCAGAGCGGCGCAAAACCAACCTGGAAATAGCGCGCCGATTTGGCGTACTGTCAACAGCGATGATGTTAACTTCGTTAGCATCCCTGATAAGCAGGCGGGTGTGCTGATTCAAAAATCAGGTCAGCAGTGGCGTTTGATCCGTAACGGCGTTATCACCGTTTATGGCGCTTGGTTACTCGCACTCGCCTCCGGCGGCATTTTGGCGGTCTTCGTGCTCAAAGGAAAAATCAAGCTGCATGAGCCAATGACGGGCAAAAAAATCAAGCGCTTCACAACCCTTGAGCGCGTTAATCATTGGACGATGGCATTTAGTTTTATTGCGCTGGCGATTACCGGTCTATTGATTCTGTACGGCAAGTATTTTGCGATCGATCTATTGGGCGCAAGCCTCTTTAGTGTCTTGTTGCTGGTCAGTAAAAATATCCACAACTTCGTTGGCCCTCTGTTCACGATCAGTTTGATTGCGTTTTTCATTCAATTTGTAAAACGCAATATGCCTGAAAAGGGCGACTGGGAATGGATCAAAACATTCGGAGGCATGTTCGGCGGTAAGCATGTACCAGCGAACTTCTTCAATCCAGGTGAAAAGTTTTGGTTTTGGTTTGGAATGGTCGTCCTCGGCGGATTGGTTTCGGCTTCCGGTTGGGTGTTAGATATGATTGTTCCAGTGCCTGGCCTTGAGTACTGGCGCGGCACGATGCAGATATCGCACATTATTCATTCGGTAGGTGCGTTACTTATTACCGCCATGGCTTTTGGCCACATGTATATCGGTAGTATTGGAATGCAAGGCTCAATCGACGGCATGAAAACCGGCTATGTCGACGAGACTTGGGCAAAAGAACACCATGAAGCTTGGTATCACAAAGTTAAATAAGGAATTGGCTATGAAAAAGACTATCGCACTTCTCGCTTGCGCATTCACTGCAACCGGAGTATTTGCAAAGCTACCTGCACCAACTCCAGAACAGGCTGCAGCAGCACAGTTAGCGGCTGCGAAAACGGCCTATGCTGGCAAAGTTGGCGCATATCAGTTATGCATGTCTGAAAATGCAGTTGCGAACCGCTACAAGACTGCTGGAACACCTGCGCCAGCAGCCTGTGTACAGCCACCGCCTTTTGTAGCGCCAGTAGCCGCGGCTCCTGCACCAGCAGCAGCGCCTGCTGCTGCTCCCGCAACTGCAAAAAAGTAATGTGATTTAATCTGCAGCGCGTTCGCGCTGCATGTATCGCTGTGCTGCCTTAGTTTGAGGCTGTGCAAAGAAGGGGGCGCAAGCCCCTTTTTCTACGATCTGTCCGCCATCGATAAATACAATCGAGTCAGCCAAGCGCCTTACTTGCGCCAGTTGATGCGAGCTAATCACAATATCACAGCCCAAAGCGGCAAACTCCCGAATCATCGCTTCCACTTGGGCGGTCGTCGTTGGGTCTAAATTTGCTGTTGGTTCATCGAGGAGTAGTAGATTTGGATTTTGTAGGCGCGCTCTACCTAGGCACAGTTTTTGTTTCTCACCTGCAGATAACAGATGTGCAGGCTGATGCTGCAAGTGACTTAAGCCTGTTTGATGTAATACAAGATCAATTTCATCTTCAGTCGGCTTGCGCACGCCATTAAGACCTATATTGCATCGAACGCTGGCTTTGATCATGGGCGTATGGTGTAAAACGAGGGCGCTGCGCACCACATCCCCAAGCTGTAGACTGCCACCCGCATCTGGCTTAATCAGTCCATGCAGTAACTTTAAGAACGTCGTCTTGCCAGCCCCATTGGGACCGATGCACGCCGTTATGCCGCCAAGCTCAATGTCGGTATTTGGTATATCTAGAATAGTGCGCCCATCACGCACAATTTGAATTGCGCGCAATTCAATCCGCTTCGCTTGGTTTGTCATGTGATTAACCATAGCGCTTCTCTGCAATGGATCGAACGGCGAAGGTGAGTAAATTGGCGAGTAGCACAATGGCGAGTAGTACGATACCGAGCGCTAGTGCGAATGGTAAATCGCCTTTACTGGTTTCAAGGGCAATGGCAGTAGTCATCGTGCGAGTGGAATTCAGAATATTGCCGCCGACAATCATGACTGCCCCGACTTCAGAGATCGCTCTAGCTAGGCCAGCCAAGATCGCAATCGTGAGCGAGAAACGGCAATCCCAAAGTAGCCATTTGATATAGCCAAACCGAGTGAAGCGCAGGGATAAAAAGGTTTCGCGGTGAATCTGCCAAGCATCCTCTAAGACTTGCCTGCTCAGAGCAGCGACCAGGGGTGTGGTAAGCAGAAATTGTGCTACCACCATCCCTTTTACGGTAAACAGCCAGCCTAATTCACCCAGTGGACCGCTGCGCGATAAGACTAAATACACTAGCACCCCAATAATGACCGTAGGGACGCCCATGAGGGTATTGATCGTAATAATCAGCGCGCGCTTACCCCGAAATTGCTCAGTGGCTAGCCAAGCTCCGAGGGGGAGGCCAACGAGCGTACCTAACACCAAGGCGGTTAGGCTGACCTGCAGAGAGACCAGCACAATACTGATAACACCCCGATCAAACTGGGTCAGTAAGCCTAGGGCGTCTTGAAAGGCGATTAACATGCCTAATTCTAGCAAGCCTCGTTAGTAGCGGTGGCACAATCCAGTTATGGGGCTTTTAGTGATGAAGTACAACCAATAGCACAATTAGGTAAGCGGAATGGCAGAGGTAGTATGTGTTTGTAATGGCATAGTGGACCTGGATTTACGGGAGTATCTGGATACGCACCCGATTAATTCAATCGAAGAATTGCGCGAGCAGGCATCGATCTGTAATAAATGCATGCAGTGCCAAGAGCTGGTGGAATCTGAGATTTATTACGCCAAGGCGCGCCGTCAAAGTGCATCCCAGTAAGATCCCGCAATCACACAATAGGGTGCGTGTTGTGACCCTCAATATGCATAAAGGCGTTTCAGCCCTGCATGCGCATTCAACGGTGTATCGCTTAAAGCAACGGATGCGGTCGCAAAACCCGGACCTCATTTTTATTCAAGAGTTTCAGCAAGAGCACCGCGGCCGTGTCAGGCGCTTTGGGCAGTGGCCCGATAATGAGCTCAGCCATTTTTTGGCGGAGGGATTTTGGCATGACTGGCACTACGGCAAAAACGTCGAGTATCGCCAAGGCCATCACGGCAATGCTATTTTTTCTCAGCATCCCTTGCATAAGGGTTTTAACTACGACATTTCAGCATACCGATTTGAGCGCCGTGGTTTGTTACATAGTTCCATTCAATTGCCTGGTAGTGCAGTGCCAATTCATTGCTTTTGCGTTCATTTGGCTTTATTTGAGCGCGGCCGGGAGCGTCAATTAACTGAAATTATTGGCTACATCAATAAGTTAACTCAAGGCGGTCCAACCATTGTGGCAGGGGACTTCAATGATTGGCGCAATCGCGTTAGCGCCCCAATGCTAGATGCCGGATTTGCAGAGGTTTTTGAGGTCTTGACGGGCTCTCCGGCTAAAACCTTTCCCAGCATTAGGCCGATGTTACCGATGGATCGGATTTATGTTCGGGGTTTACGAATTCATTCTGCCGATCTGTTAGAGGAATGGTTTAGGCTATCGGATCACCTTGGAATTGCTGCAGAATTGGAGCTACTATGAATTTCATTGACATCCTGATTGGTCGCGAAGCAAACCTGTCGTTTCCTTGGTTTGCGTTGGCGCACTTTGTTTTAGTGATCCTATTTGGATTCCGATTAATTTGGTACAGAAGGCCTGTCAGCGTATCGTTCGCCTGGTTTTTGGTCGTGATGATTTTACCGGTCTTCGGAATTCTGTTCTATGCCATGTTTGGCGAGCGCCCAGTGGGTCGTAGCCTAACCAAAAAAATCGTGCGGATGGAGCGGGAGCATGCAAAATTACGCGAATCCATGTGTCAGCACTATGCAGCTGATCGTCTATTGCTTCCAATCGAAGCCAATGCACTTAGCCTACTCGCAGAGGCTAAAAATGGCTCTCCTGTCACTGCTGGGAATCGGATTGAGCTGTTTACGGAGTCATTGACGATTTTGCAAACCTTTGTGCGTGAAATCGATCAAGCCAAAGTTAGTTTGCACATGGAGTTTTACATTTGGGCTTTGGGCGGTGATGCCGACGCAGTAGGCGAAGCGTTGATACGCGCTGCGAAGCGCGGCGTAGCCTGCCGTGTTTTATTGGATTCCTTAGGTAGTAAAGCCTGGTTCAAATCCATCTGGCCCGATCGATTTAAAGAGGCTGGTATTGCGGTTACTGAGGCTTTGCCAATTCAGCTGGGGCGCTTTCAGTTTCGCCGGGCGGACTTGCGTCTGCACCGTAAGATTTTTGTGATTGATGGCCGTATTGTATGGACCGGCAGCATGAATTTGGTTGATCCGCGCACCTTTAAGCAAGACTCAGGAGTAGGTGAGTGGGTCGATGCGATGGTGCGAATTGAAGGGCCAGTCACTGCCCAATTTGCATTGACTTTTTTGTTTGATTGGAGCGTGGGTGATCCTACTATCACCAGCTTTAAAGACCATCACCTCAACCCTGTAGTAGAAGAGGGCAACATCTTGGCGCAGGAGCTGCCATCTGGCCCTGTATATCGCGACGATATCTTGTATCAAGTATTGCTCTCAGCCATTATGGATGCGCGCGAGGAGTTGGTTATTACCACCCCATACTTTGGGCCTGATGATGGCTTGTTGCAGGCCTTGATGGCGGCCTCGCACCGCGGTGTCAAGGTGACATTAATCGTACCAAAACGTAATGACTCAACCTTAGTTGCTTGGAGCAGCCGCAGTTTTTACGATGACCTACTGCAAGCGGGTGTTCGCATTGCAGAATTTCATGGCGGTTTATTGCATACCAAAAGTTTATTAATTGATCAGCGTATTGCAATATTTGGTTCGGTTAACTTTGATCAGCGCAGCCTGCGGCTTAATTTTGAAATAAGCCTAATCGTCTATGACACCATTTTTTGTGGGAATTTAGAAAAGTTAATTCACGGCTATCTGAATAATGCCGATGTAGTGAATGCGGCGCAGTGGGCTAAACGCCGACGTTGGCGAGTCCTGCTTGAAAATCTAGCCCACCTGACTTCGCCTTTGCTTTAAATCGCCTTACTGGCTTTCATGGCGCTGATTTGGTCTGGATTTAAGCCAATCTCAGTCAGAATGGCGTCCGTATGCTCACCAACAGAAGGTATTGGATCCATCCGGTAGTCAAATTGGTCGTTTGCGCCAGGCGGCAGTAAGGCCGGAATTGGGCCTGTAGGCGAGTCCACTGATACCCAGCGCTCACGTGCTGCTAATTGCGGGTGATTCCACACCCCATGCATATCGTTTAAGCGCGCATTAGCAATCTGCGCCTGATCCAGTTTCGCAATCACCTGATCACCAGTCAGTTTGCTAAAACACGCATCAATCAGTTTGGCCAACGCATCGCGGTTCTCATGACGTTTGCTGTTTTTATCAAAACGAACATCGCTTGCTAATGTGGGATTACCCAAAACTACTTCACAAAAAGCGACCCACTCCCGTTCATTTTGCAAACCCAGCATAACCGTAGCGCCATCACCGGCCTTAAAAGGCCCATAGGGGTAAATGGTGGCATGCGCTGCGCCGTTTCGCTGGGGTGGGCTGGCGCCCTCATAGGCGTAGTACATTGGGTAACTCATCCACTCGCCAAGGGATTCCAGCATGGATACATCAATACTGCTTCCGAGGCCTGTCTTTTGGCGCTGCAGTAGCGCTGCCAAGATATTGCTGTAGGCATACATACCCGCAGCGATATCCGCAATCGAGTTGCCTGCTTTGCTGGGGATATCGGCCGTACCAGTAACCGATAAGAAACCAGCCTCACTCTGAATCAGCAAGTCGTATGCTTTTTTGTCGCGGTAAGGTCCATCGTTACCGTAGCCAGAAATGTCACACAAAATAAGGCCTGGGTTATCGCGCTGTAACTCGCTTGCGGTGAGCCCCATGCGGGCAGCTGCGCCCGGAGCCAAGTTTTGCACTAAGACATCCGCCGTTTTAAGCAGGATCTTGAGGGCACTGAGTGCCTCAGTCTGTTTTAAATCGAGCGTAAGACTTTCTTTAGAGCGGTTCACCCAAACAAAGTGCGAGGCCAGACCAGAAACGCGTTCGTCATAAGCTCTGGCGAAGTCGCCCGCACCAGGACGCTCGACTTTAATCACGCGCGCCCCTAAGTCCGCCAGTTGGCGGGTACAAAAAGGGGCAGCAATCGCATGCTCTAGCGAGACTACAGTGATGCCATCGAGTGGCCGTACGGCAGGCTTGCTATTCATATTAAAAAGACCGGGGAAGTCCGAGTACGTGTTCGGCAATATACGAATAAATCAAGTTCGTCGAGATCGGAGCAACCTGATAGAGGCGGGTTTCACGAAACTTGCGTTCCACATCGTATTCACAGGCAAAACCAAAACCGCCATGGGTTTGTAAGCAGACGTTAGCCGCTTCCCAGGATGCTTTGGCTGCGAGGTATTTGGACATATTGGACTCTGGACCACATGGCTGGTGGCGATCAAATAAATCACAGGCCTTAAAGCGCATTAAGTTGGCTGCTTCAGTTTCCATATAGCAGTCCGCAATCGGAAACTGTATGCCTTGATTTTTACCAATCGGCTGATCAAATACAATCCGCTCATTGGCGTAACGCCGCGCACGATCGATGAACCAGTAGGCATCGCCAATACACTCTGCCGCAATCAACACCCGCTCTGCATTGAGGCCATCCAGAATGTATTTAAAACCACGGCCTTCCTCGCCAATTAAATTTTCGGCTGGGATTTCTAAATTATCAAAAAAGACCTCATTGGTTTCGTGATTGACCATGTTTTCAATCGGGCATACTTCCATGCCTTTACCTATAGCATCGGCTAAGTTGACTATAAAAATCGACATGCCTTCTGACTTGCGCTTGACCTCGCTGAGTGGAGTAGTACGTGCCAATAGAATCATTAAGTCAGAGTGCTGTATCCGTGAAATCCAGACTTTCTGGCCGTTGATAACGTAACGATCCCCTTTTTTAACGGCAGTCGTTTTGAGTTTAGTGGTATCGGTTCCGGTAGTGGGTTCTGTAACGGCCATGCTCTGCAAGCGCAGTTCGCCGCTGGCAATTTTGGGTAGGTAGAGCTTCTTCTGAGCATCAGAACCATGGCGCAGCAAGGTACCCATGTTGTACATCTGACCGTGGCAGGCGCCCGAGTTACCGCCGGAAAAGTTAATCTCTTCCATGATGACCGACGCTTCGGCCAGTCCTAGCCCAGAGCCACCATATTCTTCTGGGATCAATGCCGCGAGCCATCCTGCTTTCGTGACCGCATCAACAAATGCCTCAGGATAGCCGCGTGCATGATCGACTTTTTGCCAATAGCTGGAATCAAACTGACCGCAGAGGTCGCGCAGCGCATCGCGAATCTCTTGGTATTGATCGGGGGCTGGAATGGGGTGATTCATTTAGATCTTTCAGAACAGGAATTGGTGCGTGTGCAGGGCACAATAGACCCATAGTTTAAGCAAAAATACAAAATCTTGGAAAATACAGCTTCAATATCGAATGACTTCCTAATACGGGCCTGAGAATGGACTTATGCTGTTGTATTGGGAACGAGATAAAGAGTAGGACATAGCGGATTGGAGCACTACCTCATTGCATTTTTAGATTGGTTTGGGATGCCATCCGTTGGCCTCCCGGCGGTGTTTCTAGTCGCGCTGATTTCTGCGACCTTGCTGCCAATGGGCTCGGAACCGGTGCTATTCGCCTATGTCAGCGTCAACCCAAGCATGCTATGGCCTGCCATTGTGATTGCAACGGTTGGCAATACCATGGGCGGGATGGTGAACTGGTCTTTAGGTCTAGGTGCGCGCAACGCCTTCGAGGCCTATAAGGGGGTTACAGCAGGGCGTATGCAGCGCTGGCTTGTGAGCCTGGGGCCTAAGATGCTATTGCTGTCCTGGTTGCCTGGTATTGGCGACCCATTGTGCGCTTTGGCAGGGTGGTTGCGCATGCCATGGAAGGCCTGTTTGATCTACATGGCGATTGGCAAGTTTTTACGCTACGTTACCTTTACGCTGATCTTGGTCAGCATACCCAGTGAATTTTGGCATGCCATTGGCCGCTTTGTCGGTTTTGGTAGCTAGTACTAGCTCGTTACTAGAGCCATTCGGATATCATTTAATGCAAATCGATGCTGAATGAATTCAGCTACCACCCCATTTATTTAGGAATCAATGCTATGTCCACCTTACGCGGAAAAACAGCCCTTATCACCGGATCAACCAGTGGTATTGGTCTTGCTATGGCCGTTGCTTTAGCCAAGCAGGGCGCCAACATCATGATGAATGGCTTTGGAGAGAAAGATGCAGCCATTGCGAGTGTAAAAGCCTGCGGCGTTGAGGTCGATTACCATGGCGCTGATATGAGCAAGCCCGCCGAAATCGAGGCGATGATTGCAGCAACCGAGAAGCGCTTTGGAGCGTTGGATATTTTGGTCAACAATGCGGGTATTCAGCATGTTGCAAACCTGGAAGACTTTCCGCAGGAGCGTTGGGATGCGGTAATTGCCATTAACCTCAGCTCGGCATTTCATACGACCCGATTTGCTTTGCCTGGCATGAAGCAGCGTAACTGGGGGCGCATCATTAACATTGCATCCGTCCATGGCCTCGTTGCATCAATGCAAAAAGCAGCCTACGTCGCTGCAAAACACGGAATTATTGGTTTGACGAAAGTAGTGGCGTTAGAGACGGCCAGAACCGGCGTTACCTGCAATGCAATCTGCCCAGGCTGGGTCTTAACGCCTTTGGTGCAAAAGCAAGTGGATGCACGCGCTGAGCGGGAGGGGATTTCGAATGATGCTGCTAAGTTAGCACTGGTATCGGAGAAGCAACCCTCGGGAGAATTCGTGGCCCCCGAGCAACTTGCTGCTTTGGCCATATTTCTGTGCGGTGATGCCGCATCCGAAGTGCGCGGTGCCGCTTGGAATATGGATGGTGGCTGGACAGCCCAATAAGGCATCCAGCTCCACCAAAAGAGCTTACTACGCTACGCAGCTATTCGCATCCTCTTTCACTTTTAAGCGATAGGCGTGCAGCAAGGGTTCGGTATAGCCGTTCGGCTGCTCAAGGCCCTTAAAGATCAGATCACTTGCAGCTTGGTATGCAAGCGACTCCTTATAGTTCGGCATCATTGGCTTATACAAGGGATCGCCGGCATTTTGACCGTCCACAATCGAAGCCATGCGTTGCAAGGCTTCCTCTACTTCCCTTTTGCTGACATACTTGTGTAATAACCAGTTGGCAATGTGCTGACTCGAAATCCGCAAGGTTGCGCGATCTTCCATTAGGCCGACGTTATAAATATCAGGCACCTTAGAGCAGCCAACGCCTTGATCAATCCAGCGAACGACATAACCCAAAATACCTTGGCAATTATTATGGAGAGCCTCGCGAATCTCCTCTTTAGTCCAATCCGGATAAAGCGCAATGGGTACCGTCAATAGATCATCGGTTAAGGCCTCATACTCAGCTGCAATATCGTGTTTCTCGAGATCCTCTTGGATCTTTGCCACATCGATCTGGTGATAGTGCATTGCATGCAAGGTGGCAGCAGTAGGCGATGGTACCCAAGCGGTATTCGCTCCAGCGAGAGGGTGGGCCGCTTTTTGCTCAACCATTTCCTTCATGAGATCTGGTGCAGGCCACATACCCTTACCAATTTGTGCGCGACCCCGTAGGCCACAGTCTAAGCCAGCCAACACATTACGACGCTCATACGCTCCAAACCATTTGCCAATCTTCATCCTGCCTTTACGAACCATTGCGCCGCCATACATACCGGTATGCATTTCATCGCCAGTGCGGTCCAAGAATCCGGTATTAATAAAAGCAACGCGAGCACCCGCTGCAGCAATGGCAGCTTTTAGGTTGACGCTCATACGGCGCTCTTCATCCATGATGCCTAATTTGACGGTGTTCTCGGGTAAGCCCAGTAACTTCTCCACCCGACCAAAGAGCTCGCTAGCAAAGGCCACTTCTTCTGCGCTGTGCATTTTTGGCTTAACAATATAGACAGAGCCTTTACGCGTATTACCAATCGCCTGAGTTGCTGGTCGATTGATGTCATACAACGCAATCAACACAGTCACGACTGCATCTAAGATGCCTTCGTAGATTTCTTTGCCTTCGCCAGTAATAATGGCTGGGTTCGTCATCAAGTGACCCACGTTACGGAGAAACAAGAGTGAGCGGCCATGCAAAGTGACAACGCCATCTTTAGCATTGACAGCGCCAATACCTGCGGTGTATTTACGATCTGGATTCAGTGTGCGAGTAAACGTCTTGCCGCCTTTGCTGACTTCTTCAACCAAGGTTCCTTTGAGAATACCTAACCAATTCTCATACGCCAGCACTTTGTCATCACCGTCCACAATGGCTACGGAGTCCTCTAGGTCGAGAATGGTTGAGAGCGCAGCCTCAAGCACCACATCATTGACTCCTGCTAAATCAGCAGCGCCAATGGTTTTAGTCTTATCAATTTGGATATCAATATGAATGCCATGATTACGCAATAAAACAGATGAGGGTGCTAAGGCATCGCCTTGGTAACCAACAAACTGTTTCTCGTCAATCAAACCCGTTGTGCTGCCATCCTTTAATTTCACGGACAGCTTTTTATCTATAACGCTATATGCCACTACATCGCTATACAAAGCGCCAGCTAAAGGAGCGGATTCATCTAAAAACTGACGTGCAAAAGCAACGACCTTAGCGCCGCGAATTGGGTTGTAAGCACCATCCTTAGTGGCGCCATCTGCTTCAGAGATCACATCTGTGCCATACAAAGCATCATATAAAGAGCCCCAACGCGCGTTAGCAGCATTTAAGGCATAGCGTGCATTTAAGACGGGAACAACGAGTTGAGGTCCAGCTTGTAGCGCTAACTCATCATCTACATTTTGCGTAGTGGCTGTAATTTTGGGTGGCACATCTTCGATATAAGCAATGTCTTTTAAATGCTTGCGATAAGCAGGCATATCTTTGATTGGGCCTGGATTGGCTTTATGCCATTGATCCAAAGCAAGCTGGAGGCGATCACGCTTGGCTAGCAAGGCTGCATTTTTAGGGGATAAGTCGTTCACGATCGCATCAAAACCCTTCCAAAAATCAGCACTTTTAACGTTCAGCCCCGGGAGCACTTTGTCCTCAATAAAACGATATAGGGGGGTAGCAACTTGGAGGCTGTGACATTGGGTGCGTGCGGTCATAATAGGGGCCTAAAAAGCGGTTTTCGAAAGGAAAGACAAATTCATTGCAGTGCAATATATTCTGCCATATTTTTGTAATAATTCGATAAAAAATAGGGTATTTAAAGCAATTTTTACCAAAAAAAGCGACAGCTAGGATTGTAAACTGATACTTACATGCAGATCCGCTTGGATTAGGCCTGTTTCTGCATTCAAGAAGATCAAATCACAAAAACAAGGACACTTCGCATGACAGGCATTCTTACCTCCCTTAGTCGCACCATCCTGGCTGGATTTGCCTTGCTGGCAGCTATTTTGCTCATTTTTGCCAACCCAGGTGCGTTGGGTTCTCCAGAATGGTTCCTGTTTTCACTGCGATGGCTGCACGTTCTCTGTGGGGTGATGTGGCTTGGTTTGCTGTGGTATTTCAATGTAGTGCAAATTCCATCGATGCCCTTGATTCCGGACGAGCAAAAGCCGGCAATTAGCAAGGTCATCGCGCCACGAGCCTTGCTGTGGTTTCGTTACGCCGCCCTGGCTACGGTAGTGACAGGCATGTTGGTCGCGATCGTTGCTGGCTATGCGCATCAGGCGTTTACGCTGCAACCTGCTTTTAGGGCAATTGGCCTCGGTATGTGGATTGCCCTGTTTATGGCATTCAATGTCTGGTTCGTGATTTGGCCTAACCAAAAGCGTGCTTTAGGGATCGTGCCCGCCGAGCCGGCAGTTAAAGCAACCTCAGCCCGTCGCGCCATGCTGGTATCGCGCTTTAATACGATTCTATCGATTCCGATGCTGTATCTGATGAGCGCCCAATCCCATGGGGGCCTATAGGCAAAGGGGGATAAATATGCAAAAAGTACTGCGCCCGCATAAAATAGCCCCTGTTAGAACGAAACCGGTTCTCGGAACAGATTCGCATTAACCAAAACCATACTTATTAGGGAGACACCATGGAGCACACCTTGCCACAATTGCCGTATGCGCTGGACGCATTGGCGCCACACATTTCAAAAGAAACAATGGAGTACCACTACGGCAAGCACCATCAGACCTACGTTACCAATTTGAATAACCTAATCAAGGGTACTGACTTTGAGAACGCTAGCTTAGAAGACATCATCAAAAAATCGTCCGGCGGCGTATTTAATAACGCAGCTCAAGTATGGAACCATACCTTTTATTGGATGGGTCTGAAGCCCAACGGCGGCGGCGCTCCTACTGGTGCACTGGCTGATGCAATTAATGCCAAATGGGGTTCGTTTGACAAGTTCAAAGAAGAGTTTGCCAAGTGCGCAGTAGGCACGTTCGGCTCAGGCTGGGCATGGCTAGTTAAAAAGCCCGATGGCTCGCTTGACCTCGTATCCACGAGCAATGCTGCTACACCGTTGACTACCGATGCAAAAGCCTTGGTAACCTGCGATGTATGGGAGCACGCGTATTACATTGATTACCGCAATGCACGTCCCAAGTACCTTGAGGCATTTTGGAATTTAGTGAACTGGGATTTTGCTGCAAAGAACTTTGCGTAAAACCTGATTTACCGTTGCGCCATTCAAGTCACCTGCGGGTGACTTGTTTGTTTCTAGATCTGAAAAAAATGACTCAATCCGGCTTGTTGCGCATCCAGTCGGCAGTCGCAAAAAACGATTCATTGAGGCGCTCTTTGAGTAATGCATCGATTGCCACCTCATCCATCGCTCGTTGCATGCAGCTTAGCCATTGATTGCGCTCGACTGATCCAATCGGAAAGGGCAGGTGACGGGCGCGTAGTTTAGGGTGCCCATATTTTTCTTGATAAAGCTCAGGGCCACCCATCCAGCCGGTCAAAAACAAATATAGCTTGTCGCGGGATTCGCTTAAGTCAGCCGGGTGCATTTGCCGAATCACGGCGTATGCGGGCTCAAGTTCCATAAGGTCATAAAACCGATCAACCAACTGCCGAATCGATTCTGCGCCGCCAATTAGTTCGTATGCGGTCGTGCGCGGAATATTGCTCTGATCGGCACTCATGCCAATACAGGAGGCAGTAACTTAACCAGTGCAGCGCGTTCCGCAGTAGCGGAGCCGAGTAAAGCAAAGCCCAGTAATTGACCATCGCTGGATTCAAAGAGGCACTGCATGCCACCCTCGACCTTGGTATTGTTCCACTGGCCTTCTGCCCCTCTGGCTGGGGGAGAAACCACAATTGGATAGGCGGGGGTTTTAACCATCACGGGCATTGCGGGGTATTGCAATGCTGCGGCTTGCCCAAGCAGTGTTGGCGCAAGCGCACGCGCTGCTTGCATGATGGGCATTACATAGGGCAAGACCAATCCTTCAGTTTCTGCGCAGTCACCAATGGCATAAATCGAATCCAGATTGGTTTGCAGTTGGCGATTAACTTGGATGCCCATTCCAGTGGCAATACCTGCGGCATGAGCCAATTGAGTGCGAGGACGTAAGCCCACAGCTGAGAGGACCACATCGGTATCGATCGTGGCGCCATTGGCTAAGGTAATGCGTATGGCATCACCATGGACATCAATCGATTGTGCAGTGCTAGCAAAGTGCCAGCGTACCCCAGCCTCACTGAGTTTTTGCTCTAGCTCTTTTGCTGCTGCCTCAGGCAAGAGGCGACCCAGTGCATGCGGCGCTAGATCAATGACGTCCACCGAGTAACCGCCCAGCGTGAGGTCATTGGCAAATTCACAACCAATGAGGCCAGCACCCAGAATCGCCACGCGTTTACGACCCTCAATGGCTTTACGAAATCCTGCATAGTCTTCCAGGTCATTCACCGTCATGACGTGATTGGCGGCCGTGCCTTGGAGCTTTAAATCAATTTGATCGGCGCCCAAAGCCAGTACCAGCTTGCTGTAGCCTACTTCACCATTGCTGGTGCGCAGTAACCGAGCCTGGGCATCAATGGAGTGCACATCAGTGTTGTCCAATACCCTGAGATTGAGCTGGGCCGCCATGGCATCACTGCTTGAGCTAATGAGCTGTTCGGCTGATTTGCTATTGGCAAATGCAGTCGATAGCATGGGCTTGGAATAAAAGTAGCCGGGCTCGCGGGTGATGAGCGTGATCGGCACATCTTTATCGACTTTACGTAATTCGCGAATGACGGTATACCCAGCTAAGCCGCTACCAATAATCACGATCGGCTGGGCTTGGTCTTGATGTTCGCTCAAAGCGGAGTTCCTTTAACAAATAGCATGGCGGTAGATTAAAAAGAAGTGCGCTTTAAATTTGTACCATTTCAAAATCGGATTTGGAGACGCCGCAATCGGGGCATTCCCAATTTGTTGGAACATCAGCCCACACAGTACCTGGAGCGATTCCATCTTCTGGAAGGCCTTTAGCCTCGTCGTAAATAAATCCACACACAATGCATTGCCACGTTTTCATATTCATCCCTTATTTAAGTCAGAAATGCCATTTAGGCCTACAGAATACATGGCTTAAATGGGGCACTCTTAAATACGGGTCTTTGCTGCGTAGTGCAGATAAGCCCCATTCTTGTTACGATCATGCTTCATCGGTTTATTCATTGATACAAAGGAGGCACGCATGTCGACCCACTTAGAACTTCTTACCCCAGTTTCGCTTGGGGCTATGGCGCTCAAGAATCGCTTAGTTATGGCGCCACTGACACGCATGCGTGCTATCGAAGGCGATGTACCGAGTCCGCTGGCCAAGACCTATTACAGCCAGCGTGCAAGTGCCGGCATGATCATCACCGAAGCAACTCAAATTTCTCTTTTGGGTAAAGGTTACCCAGCTACGCCCGGCATTTATTCTGAAGCGCAAACGCAGGCTTGGAAAGACATTGTTGCGGCAGTGCATGCCAAAGGCGGTTTAATTGTGTCGCAACTCTGGCATGTTGGCCGCATTTCCCATTCATCCTTGCACGCAAGCGAAGGCTTACCTGTCGCTCCTTCGGCAGTAGCACCGGCGGGCAAAACCTATGGCGCGGATTGGCAGCTGCACGAGTATGAAACCCCAAAAGCCATGAGCGAAGCGGATATTGCCCAGCTATTGCTGGATTTTCGGAATGCAGCGCTCAATGCTAAAAAAGCAGGCTTTGATGGCATCGAGGTGCATGCAGCCAATGGCTATTTGCTGGATCAATTCTTGCAAGATAAAACTAATCAACGCACCGATCAATATGGCGGTTCGGTTGAAAATCGCCTGCGCCTACTAATCGACGTATTGAAAACCGTCAGCGAAGTCTTTTCATATGACCGCATTGGCGTTCGTTTATCACCCTATGGCAGTTTCAATGACATTGCCGATAGCGATCCAGTGACGCTCTTTACGGCGGTCATCAACAAGCTTAATCCATTGGGCTTAGCCTACCTGCACATGATCGAGCCGCGTGCCACCACCGCAGGTGGGAGCGATGAGGTTGATGCGAATGCGCCTAATGTATCAGGGTTGTTTCGTAAAGCGTTTCATGGCAAGTTCATCAGTGCCGGTGGATACACCAAAGAATCCGGCGAGGCGGCATTGGAAGCAGGCCTTGCGGATGCCATTGCCTATGGTCGGATTTTCATCGCTAATCCCGATTTAGCGGAGCGCTTTGCACAAAATGCAGCACTGAATGCATACGATCGAGCTAGCTTTTATGGCGGCGATGAAAAAGGCTACACCGATTACCCTAGTCTTTAAGTACAGTATTACAGTACAACAGACTTAATTCGGCTTAATCATGGGTATGCGTAAGAAGAGTGATCTGCCGAGCAAAGACTGCATTTGCTGTGGCAGGCCCTTTAACTGGCGAAAAAAGTGGGAAAAGGTTTGGGATGAAGTGAAATACTGCTCTGATCGCTGCAGGCAAGGTAAGCAGCAAGTCAAAAAACCACCATCTCCATAATTGCGCTCAGTTGGCAGCATGCTCCTTTCGGTTTAGAGTAGTAGGTGATGCTTTATACAAATCACGACCCCCGAAAGGATCTGCAATGAACCAAAAAGACATTCAAGAGTGGCAGCAAAAGAAAGCCAAAGAGCTCTTTACGCTATCCCATAAGTTGCTCGACACAGCCAAACAACTCAGCGAGCACCATGCCAATGAGCTGAAACACAATATGGATCACGCTTTGCGTTTTGCTAAAACAGCTGCGCAGAATGACCTGGAGAGCTTGAAGCTTTTGCAGGAAGAGGCAACGCAAGCTGCCGCTGATCGGATGCACGTCTATCACAAGAAAGTAAAGGGTATGCTGCGCGAGATGGGCGATGACGCTGCGGATGAGGCAGAAAAATATTTAGAGAAGGCACGCGAATCGCTTTCTGGTTGGCTTGAAGATGTTGAGAAAAAAATGCCAGCCGGCGGTGAGCATTTAGCCAAAGTAGCGCGTGACTTATCGCGTGCTGGAGAAAAAGCATTCAAGGAAGGGCGTCGCGTTATTAATGAAGCAGCTGAGTCCGCTGAAAAAAATATCAGCAGCTTATCCAGTCGCAGCACTGTTGGCAGCTCGAAGTCTTCTGCACCTAAAAAGACAGTAGCCAAAAAGGCGTCAGCAAAAAAACCGGCTGCCAAAAAGACCACTAAAAAGAAAGCGTAATTTTTTCTAGTCTTTCTTTCTAATCTTTAATTAAAAATGCATTGGTCGCCACCCTAAACTTGGGGTGGCGTTTTATTTATAAGACCCAGAAGTGGTGAGTGCCATCCTTACCGAGTTGAGCAACCAAGCCGAATTCCCAGTCTAGGTAAGCCTGCATTGCTTCTGGACCAATATTAGTTCCTTCATAGGGGCGTTTATAGCGGTCGCGTGCAGGTGAGGCGAGGTGGGTTTCATCTTTCTCCAGTGGGTGGCCAGCCTTGCTCCATCCAGCATTGCCATCTTGCAGAACAGATACCCGTTTTCCGGAGCAGGCCTCCATTTCAGCGGCAGCGAAAACAGCGAGTTCTGGTGGTGTGCTGGTTAGCACATAATGCTCTGCTACTGGAAGCAGCTTCAATGCCAGATTTAATTCGGAGCGGAGGGCAAACCATGCCCCTGGAATATGGCCTCGTACATAAAATGCATGGGTACTGAAATCAACCACCAGCACATCTGCATTCGATTTTTGTAGTCCGACGAGTGTAGCGACATCGATGTAGTCTACTTTTGGTAAAGAGGGCAATGGATTTTTCCACGTGCCACGCTCACTTAGGCTACTTGGCTTTAAGTCATCCACCACATACACATCCCAGGCCATTTGGGCAAGCCACGATGCCGCCATATCGGCTCGAACGCCACTGGGGTCGGCTAAAACAATCCGAGCACCCCGCACGGGTGCAACCATTTCAGTCTCTTGTACGAGTTGCCCGCCTGGAACTGAACGAAAGCCGGGCAGGTGTCCCGCTTCATATTCCTCTGGGGTGCGGGTATCAAAAAAGTAACTGGTACGACCAATCTGTTGCTGCCATTCTTTTACATCACTCAGGTGAGCGCGCTTTACTTTAGCCCGGTCGGCGACGGAGCGAGCCCGCTGTGCTGCCTCTGCTGCAGTTTCAGGGCCTACATCGGTAAAGCGTCGGGTTTGACCCACATCTAAGCTTTGTCCAGCCAGTTTCCAGCCAATTGTACCGTTGCGTAAGGCATGAACTGGGTTTGGAATGCCCGCATTAATTAAGGATTGTGTACCTAAAATACTACGTGTTCTACCAGCGCAATTCACAATAATTTGGGTTTTGGGATTGGGCGCAATTTCCTTTACGCGCAATACAAGCTCAGCACCGGGAACACTAATCCCTGTAGGGATACTCATGGTGTTGTATTCATCAAAGCGGCGCACATCCAGTACCACCATGTCTTCATTGGCATCAATTCGCTGCTTTACTTCCTCGGCTGAAAGGGATGGCGTATGGCGCTTGGACTCTACAAGCTCACCAAAGGACTTACTCGGCACATTAACGTCCCGAAATAATTCACCGCCCGCCGCATCCCATGCCCGAATGCCGCCTTCGAAGACCGACACATCGGTAAAGCCCAATGCAATTAGGCGACGAGCAGCCAACCCAGCAAAACCTTCGCCCTCATCGATGGTCACAATGGGCACATTGCGCCTAGGCAGTTTTGCGTGGGCGTCATATTCGATACGAGAGAGGGGGAGGTTGGCTGCAAACAGGGGATGTTCTTCTGCATGGGGACCTTCTTCGCGCACATCTAAGAATGCAATTTCGTGACGCTCTAGAAGTGCGTTGCGAACGTATTCGTAATTTTTTTGTGGGATAGCGTGATTGCTTGCAGTCATTTTTTTTAACCTTTTGAATTTATTTTAGCAACTGCCTAACGCCAATGCTCAGCGGCCATCCACCTCAGTGGATTTGGCTAAAACTACTTTATCCGTGGGATCATTTTTGACCAGAAGCCACATCGCAACGATGACGATCAGCATACCGCCAATCTGCAGCAAGCTAACTGTTTCGGAGAGCACTAGCCAGCCCATAAAGATAGTGGCAATCGGCCCAACAATGCCAGATTGCGCCACCAAAGGTGAGCCAAGGCGATTAATGGCAACCACGATCATCGTCATCGGAATGACGGTGCAGATGCTGGCATTGATTAAGCTCAGCCCATAAATCTCCGGTGCTTGGGTAAAAATGGCACTCGGGCTATAAAACAAAATCTGGATGATGCTGCATACAGCCGAAGCAGAACTAGCAAAGACGACTAAGCGAACGCTGCCAATTCTCCTCACCATTTCGCCAGAGCCAATCATATAGGCTGCGTAAGCGCAGGCGCTGGCAAAAATCAGAGCCATTCCTAGCCAAGCTTCGCTACCGAGGATCGCCACATCCTGAATAAAAACCAATGTGACACCAATGTAGCCAGTGATCAGTGCTAGCCACTGTATGCGTGAAATCCGTTTCTTGAATACAAAAAAAGAAATCAATAAAACGAGGGTCGGGGTGAGATACAAAATAATGCGCTCAAGCCCCACGGAAATGTATTGCAATCCTAAAAAATCGAGGTAGCTGGATAAGAAGTAACCTAAAAATCCGAGACCGCATACTTTAAGCGTATCAACTTTAGATATGGGGCTCATTGGCTTACTACGCGCTTGCCAATAGTACAAAGCCCAAAACAGGGGCAGGGCAAAGATCATACGCAAGGCTAGTAAGGTCTCTGGATCGGTTCCATAGGAATAGGCCAACTTAATTAAGATGGCTTTGCCGGAAAAAAGGATCGACCCCATTCCGGCCATGAGGATGCCGACGAGGTAAAGGCGCCGCTGCGGTGTACTTGAAAAAAAAGACATGCCGCTTTTATAGCAGGTCGTTGAGTGCCTGTCGTATTTCCAGGATCAGTTCGCTAGGAGTTATGCCAATCGGCCCACCCAGTTTGTCCCGTAATCGATCGGCTGCAAGGGCGTGTACCTCAACGCCAAGGCAGGCTACCTCCCAGGGGGTGAGCTTCTTATCCATGCCTTGGGCTAGCAAGGAAGCAATCAGTCCTGTTAAAACATCGCCCGTGCCGCCTACTGCTAAACCTGGATTACCGCGATGGCATACCCGAGTTTCCTCATAAGGTGAGCCAAGCAGGGTGTGCTGGCCTTTCAGAATCACAATCTGCCGACTCCAAGCTACCAGTGCGCGAAGGCTGCCTATGCGATCAGCTTGAACTTCAGCGCCACTGCTGTGAAGTAAGCGCGCCGCCTCACCGGGGTGGGGCGTCAAGATGCAGGGTAAGGTGCAATTCTGCAGAGCGGCACCTAAAGCCTCATCTGTAGCAATTAAATTAAGTGCATCCGCATCAAAGACGATTGCGCCAAGCGAAGATATGGCTGCATAGTCTCTTAGAACTGCGCCTAACCATGCTTTGGCTAGTAGCGAGGATCCCAGCCCAGGACCGATCGCAATTACATTGGGCTGGATACGTTGCAGATACAGGGTGGGGTGATCTGCCAGGTTATTCACCTGAGCACTCTCAATCATGAGCTCAGGTTGCCCTGCAAGGGCGTGCGCTGAATGACTATCCAGCATACACAACATGGTGTAACCCGCACCACTGTGCAGTGCTGATTTTGCTGTGAGCAAAAGGGCACCAGCCATACCAATCGCCCCTCCAATGCACAGCACTTTTCCGGAGTGCGCTTTATTGGTATCGGGGAGTCGCTGCAATTTTTTGGCTAGGGCCAATGCGTCGATCGGTATTGGAGCGGTGTTTAGTGACTGCATCAAATGTAATCAGCCCATTGCTTTAGCGTCTATGAATGGTTCAGTGTATTCTGAAAGCGGGCGATGGTAAACGTGGCATCGCCTTAATCTGACTACAATGGGTTCATTCCGACTGCATTGGATTGCTTATGGGCAATACGCTCCGCCGCACGACCCCCGTTAGCATTACTGACTTAGCAAAGCTTTCCGAGCCGAGCGCTGGTGTGCCAGGCTCGAGCCAAGCGCATGACTCTTATAAATTTGCATACGACGATGATGCTTTTTTATCCCGTCGTGAAACCCTGGGCATTCGTTTTGAACTGGAGCTACTAAAGCCCGATTTATTACTGCGCGAAATGGGCATCGAGAACACCGTCGTGGTTTTTGGTTCAACCCGATTTTGTAGTCCAGAGCGCGCCGCAGAAATGCTACAACAGGCAAGCACACCCAGCGAAAAAATGGCTGCTGAAAAGGTGCAAAAAGGCACCCATTTTTATGACTCTGCACGGCGCTTTGGCGGCTTAGTGGCGCAATACAATCTAAAACAAGAAAGCAATGCCGATAAGCTCGTAATTTGTACCGGTGGTGGCCCCGGCATTATGGAAGCGGCTAATCGAGGCGCTTTTGAGATTGGCGACCTATCCATCGGTTTTAACATCAGCCTGCCGCGGGAGCAAACCCCCAATCCCTACTTAACCCCCGGCCTGAGCATACGGTTTCATTACTTTGCCTTGCGCAAAATGCATTTCATGATTCGGGCCCGCAGCATTGTGGTTTATCCGGGTGGCTTTGGTTCTTTGGATGAATTGTTTGAGGTGGTTACGCTCATGCAAACCAATAAGGTCGAGCGCTTTCCCATTATTTTGGTGTGCAAGTCCTTTTGGGATGAGGTATTGGGATTTCAAAAGTTAATTGACTATGGCGTGATTGATGCGGCCGATATGAAGTTAATTCATTTTGTCGACAGTGCCCAAGAGGCTTGGGACCACATCGCACAGTGGTACGAACTCAATTGAGCATGAGTGCCCCATGGGATGCCGTTGTTGTCGGAGGGGGTGCGGCAGGACTCTTTTGCGCCGGCATAGCTGGTCAACTGGGCAAAAAAGTATTGGTCTTAGACCATGCCGCTGTGCTTGGCGAAAAAATTCGCATTAGTGGCGGCGGCCGCTGCAATTTTACGAACATCAATAGCACTCCAGCCCATTTCTTATCCTGTAATCCGCATTTCGTGAAGGGTGCTTTAGCGCGCTATTCCTCTGCTGATTTTATTGGGCTAGTAAAACGCTACCGCATAGCGCACCATGAAAAACACCAAGGCCAACTCTTTTGCGATGACTCTGCCAAAGACATCATTGCGATGCTCTTTGCCGAATGCCAGCAGGGTGGCGTTACCATCCGCAATCCCGTGTCCGTAGAGCAAATTCAATCGGTAAGCACTGGATGGGAAGTCAAAACAAATCAAGGCATAGAGCGCACGAAAGCCGTCGTGATGGCTACAGGCGGACTACCTGTGCCGGCGATTGGTGCAAGCGATTATGCGCTTGGTATTGCGAAGCAGTTTGACTTGGCTGTTGTACCAGTACGCCCAGCATTAGTACCGCTCTCCTTTACGTCCGATGAATTCACACACTTAAGCGAGCTCGCTGGCTTAAGTGTGCCGGTTCGCATTACTGCTGGCACAAAGGCGCAGCGCTACGGACACGGCGACTTTTATGAGGACCTACTCATAACCCATAAAGGCCTATCTGGACCTGCAGTATTGCAAGCCAGTAGTTATTGGATTGAAGGGGAGTCCATTGCAGTCAATTGGCTCGGTGCGCACGATATCAAAGGCAAGCAGTTCAATTGCGATGCCTTATTCGATGATCCAGATAATCGCCTAAAGCAAGCGGAAACGATCTTAGCGATGGTCTTGCCGCAGCGCTTAGCCAAAGCATTTGCACAGCAGCAGTCGCTGCTCGGTCGCAAGTGGGCAGAGGTGGGCAAAAAAGATCGGCAAGCCCTTAAAGCGGCCTTACAGCAGTGGACCGTGAAGCCTGCTGGCACTTTGGGCTGGAAAAAAGCCGAGGTGATGCTCGGCGGCGTTGATACCAAAGCCTTGGATAGTCAAACCATGATGGCCAAAGCGCATCCGGGTTTGTACTTTATCGGGGAGTGCGTTGATATCACGGGCCACCTTGGGGGCCATAACTTCCAATGGGCGTGGTCTAGCGGTTTTGCCTGTGCCCACGCTCTAGCGGCAGCTCAGGCCTAGCAGACCACTCGTGCCACGAGCCGATGTAATTGCGGACCTGCGGATAGCCAGCCAAACGCAGTGCCCAATACGTATTCGCTGAGCGGGCTCCGCGATGACAGTAGGGCGCCAGTTCATCATCCTCTCGAATGCCGCGACTCTGCAACAAAGCCCTTATTGCTTCTCCTGATTTAAAGCGGCCGTGCTCTAAAAATTCAGACCAGTGAACCCAAACCGATTCGGGCACATGACCGCGCCGTTCACAACATGCGGTGTGATCCAGACCATCATGCTCGGCTTCATCGCGCACATCGATCACTACGCGCCGTGGGTGATTTAGTTCAGCGGTAATTTGATCAGCAGATATAAAGCCGATGTTACTGAGTGTGATCTTAAATTCCTGTGGCGTAGCGTGATGAGGAGTAGTACTCACTGGGCCTCCGCACCGTTGCCATGCATTAAAGCCGCCGTGCAGGAGGCGAACATTAGGATGACCAAGGTATTCCAATAACCAGCATTCCCTAGCAACCCGCATGCTAGTGTCATCGTCGTAGACCACAAGGGGGCTGTTTAGGCCAATGCCCGCAGCACCATAGAGGTTTGCAATATTGGCAGCAAAAGCGTTCATGCCTTCGGGTTTGGTATTCGGCACGAATTGATCGTAGGTGCTGATCGAAATCGCGCCTGGAATATGCCCGGCAGCATAGGCTTCAGGGGAGCGTGCATCAATAATCAGGCCATCTAGGTCTTTAAAAGTGGCCAGTAGGGTTTCAGGTTCGACTAAGAAGGTGCCCAGCAACTGACTTGCTGGTGTAGTTTTGCTGGAGGAGTTCATGCCTAAGTGTACTGTTGTGAGCGAAAAAAAGGCCCTAATAGGGCCTTTGCTTCGGCATCGGCTTTATGCCGACTATTTGCTTCTCTCTTATTCTTGGCAAAAACTGGGGCTGGCCATGAATTGCGCTGCAAACTGGACGCCCATCACGCGGACATAGCGTTGAAGCATCTCCAGTGACGCAGGGTCAAGTAAGTTGCTGGCAGGGATGCCCGATGCCTTGGTTTCACGAATCAGCAGGGCTACTTGGGCCCATTTATGTAGTCTTTTACGCATATTTATCTCCTATGAGGCAAATAACGCATTGACTTTTGATTAAGTTAACAAAAATTCTGATTTATTTTGAATTTTTCTGGAAATCCAGTAATTCATCGTAAATGCACCAATTTAGTGCGATTGGGATAATTCCCAAAGGGCAAATAGCCAAGGGCGAAAAGCCATCCGCTGGGATAGTAAACTGGACCGTAGTAAAGCATCCATTGCTTTGCCTTTATAGATCCGTCACCCATTAGGAGTTCACTTGAAGAAAATTGCCCTTATCGCACTCTGCTCTGCATTTGCAGCCACCAGTTTTGCCCAAGCCCCCGCTAAGCCAGCGGCCTCATCGGTTTCGATGGCTCCGGTTGCAGCTGAGGTAGTAGTAATGACCTCGACCGTTGACTCGGTTGACGCGAAGAAGCGCATCGTTACCTTAAAAGATGACAAAGGCAATATTGCAACCATGACAGTCGGTAAGGAGGTCAATGGCCTTGAAAAAGTCAAGAAAGGCGATTTATTTGTGGTGGAGTATGCCCAAGCATTGGCAGTTGGATTGGCCATTGCGCCAAAAGATGCGAAGCCAGGTGTCAGCGTTACACGCACCGTTACGATCGCTGGCAAGGGCGCCAAGAAGCCATTTGAAGAAATTACTGATGTGGTCATTGCTACCGCAAAGATTACGAGTATTGATGCTGCTAAGCGCACCGCTGTTTTGACATTACCAAGTGGCGAAAAGCAAACGGTGAAGGTAGATCCAAAGGTATTAGGCCTTGAGAAATTCAAGGTCAATGATGATGTGGTTGTTGAGTTCATCGACGACATGGCGATTGGTTTTGTAACGCCACCAAAGAAGTAAGCATTGATGTGCGCATCGCAGTGTGCGCCGCATAAAACAAAAGGCCCGCAATGCGGGCCTTTTTTACATACTTACTGCTTCATCATTTTGCGTTTGGAAAGAAGAGTTGTTCGCCGCCCACTTTATAGGAGGCAATCGTATCTTGACCTTCTTTCGAAACTAGCCAGGTAATAAATGCCTGACCGTCTGCTTTTTTTACATTGGGAAACTTTTCTGAACTAACCAACATCACGCCATATTGGTTAAACAGTTTGGGATCACCTTGAACCAAAATGGTGAGATCACCCCGATTTTTAAATGAGAGCCAAGTGCCCCGATCCGCCAAGATATAGGCGTTCATGCCCGATGCAGTATTGAGGGCAGGGCCCATGCCGGATCCGGTTTCTTTGTACCAAGGCAGATTTGCGTTGACTTCAACGCCAGCGCCTTTCCAATAACGCAGCTCTGCTGCATGGGTGCCACTTTTATCGCCGCGCGATACAAAAGCAGATTTGCTATCGGCGATTTTCTTAAGTGCTGCTTGAATGTCTTTTCCGCCTGCGATCTTGGCAGGATCCGATTTGGGCCCTAGCAATATAAAGTCATTAAACATCACTTCTTGCCGTTTATCGGAAAACCCCTGTGATACAAAAAGCTCTTCCGCTGCTTTGTCATGCACAAACACCACATCGGCATCGCCACGGCGACCAATGTCGAGTGCTTGACCGGTGCCTACAGCAACCACTTTGACGGCAATACCAGTTTTATTGGTGAATACCGGCAGAATATGACCAAATAAACCCGATTGCTCGGTGGAGGTGGTGGATGAAACCAGAATACTTTTCTGGGCTTGCGATGCTGCTGGCCCACTTCCCATGAATAAGCCAAAGGCTAATAAGGCGGCAGAGCCTATAGCGGAGTATTTTTTATAAAACGACATGGAATCATCCTTTCAAAAGTAATTGGTATGATTCATGCTTCCATTGTATAAATCAATATGCAATTAATTACATATGAGCCGATATGAATATTGCAATTAAGCCTGTCCTCATGCTGGAGTCAGGAGGTAAAAGTCAGTCTTCCACTGATTTATCCTCCATCGCCATCCTGTTGCGGGAGATTCAGCGCGGGAAAACCATTCAATCCGCAGCAGAGGCGCTCGATGTCTCCTATCGGACTTTATGGAATCAAATCAAGGTGGCCGAAAAGGCGTTAGGCGCCCCCTTGTTGCTCAGTACCAAAGGCCATGGCTCAAAGCTCAGTCCAGTAGCAGAATCCTTTTTGAATTCCGTTGCTGAAATGGAACGTCGATTTGATCGGGTAAGTCAAGATGAGGTGAGGCGACTATCCCATGAACTCTCATCTTGGATTAATGCTCGGCCAGTGCGCTGGGTTTGTTGCAGCAGCAGCGATCCATTAATTGAGCGGGTCATTGATGGGCTCACTCATATCGATTATCAAACGATGGGATCGGGTCAGGCGCTCGAGCGACTGCTTAGCGGTGATGCCGATATTGCTGGATTTCATTTACCCGATCAGGATAGTTTGTTGCAAGTGCAGGCCCATTTAAAAAATGCAGGGATGATGGCTTATCCAGTGATGCGACGCACGCAAGGGCTGATGGTGGCGACTGGTAATCCCTTGCGAATAAAAAAACTGGTGGATTTAGCCAGGCCTGAGGTGCGTTTTATCAATCGACAAAAGGGCGCGGGAACGCGTTTACTACTCGATACCTTGATGGAAAAAGAAGGCATTCGTAGCGATCGGATTCGGGGATATCGCCACGAAGAATTTACGCATACTGCAGTGGCTACTGCCATTCTGGCTGGTACGGCTGACGCGGCCCTGGGCCTCAAGTACATTGCGTCTCAATTTCGTTTAGGCTTTGTTCCGCTGGAAGAGGAGACATTCTATTTGGCCATGTCATCCAAGACCCATGCTAGCAAGCCGATACAAAAGTTCATTCAATCCTTACAGGCTTTGGCGGCAAAGCAGGTGGGTTACCAGGCAGTGACCGTACGGCCCCGAAAGTAGCTAAAATCAAAACACCAACAAGAGCAGACCACTAAGGAGCCTTACATTGAATACGCCGTCCCCCGCCAGTCAAGTGAAGGTGCTGGCATTTGATGTCTTTGGTACGGTGGTTGATTGGCATGGATCGATTGTGCGTGAAGTAAGTAGCTTAGGTTTATCGGTAGACCCGGTTGATTTTGCGAGCGCGTGGCGTAACGGCTATCGCCCAGCCATGGCGCGCGTTCGTTCGGGCGAACTTCTATGGACAAAAATTGATGACTTGCATCGCCTGATCTTGGATCAGGTATTGCTGGATTTTGGAATTACTTCCCTGTCCGAGGAGCAAAAGCGTGACCTCAATTTAGTTTGGCACCGCCTTGCTGCCTGGCCCGATAGCGTTGCTGGCTTAACTCGCCTTAAGCGCCAATTTACAATTGTGACGCTATCCAATGGCAATTTAGGTTTATTGGCCGATATGGCGAAAAATGCCGGTTTACCTTGGGATTTGATTTTGTCGGCTGAAGTATTCCGGCATTACAAGCCTGATCCTGAAACTTACCTTGGCGTTGGTCAAACGTTTGATTTGGCTCCAGAGCAAACTATGCTGGTTGCGTCCCATAAAGATGATCTGGCGGCAGCCCATGCGCTGGGCTTGAAAACTGCGTTTATAGAGCGTCCAGCTGAATTTGGGCCCAAAAAAGCCAATCTCGATTTAGAGCGAGCAAGTTGGACCACTTTCCACGCGACCGACTTTAATCACCTGGCTGATCAGCTCGGCGCCTAATTAACTAAAGCCACGGCAAGCTCAATACAATCAAGCCATGGATTTGACAAACACGATTGGTACGATTGCCGCCGTATTCACCACTATCGCCTTTTTGCCCCAAGCATGGCGCTCTTGGCGCACCCGTAATTTAGCGGGCGTGTCTTTGGCGATGTATGGCTTTTTCACGCTCGGTGTTTTTCTGTGGCTGGTCTACGGCATTCTATTGGTCCAGTGGCCTATTATTGTGGCCAATGCCATTACCTTCGTTTTGTCTTGCGGTATTCTCTTTTTAAAAATTCGGCATCGTGATGTGCCGCAGCACCCGCATCGGTAGATACAGTAAAGAAAGGTTTTTGATGAGCACCCAGTATGTGATTGAACCCGTCGCTATACCGTCTTTGCCTGTGGCAGGCGATACCCGCCGCTTTGCAATCAACCGCATTTATTGCGTTGGCCGTAACTATGCTAATCATGCCCGTGAAATGGGTCATGATCCGGATCGTGAGCCACCATTCTTTTTTATGAAGCCAGCGAGCGCAATCGTGACAGACGGCGCTGACATGCAGTATCCCAGTCTCTCGAACGATGTGCATCATGAAATTGAGATGGTGGTTGCAATAGGGAAGGGCGGCGCTAATATCCCTGCAGATAAAGCCTTAGAGCATGTGTATGGGTATGGCGTTGGTCTGGACATGACACGCCGTGATTTGCAGGGGGAAGCAAAAAAAATGGGACGACCTTGGGATACTGGCAAAGCCTTTGATCAATCTGCCCCGTGCTCTGCCTTAGTGCCGGTAGCAGAATGTGGCCATCCATCGCAGGGCAGCATTCGCTTGATGGTCAATGGTGAAGTGCGCCAAGAGGGCGATCTCAATCAGTTGATTTGGAATGTGCCCGATACGATTGCCTACCTCTCAACGCTATTTACACTGCAGCCCGGTGATTTAATCTTTTCAGGAACCCCAGCGGGTGTCGGCCCCATTAAAAAAGGTGATGTACTGGAGGGTGAGGTTGTTGGCTTACCTCCGCTGAAGACGCGAATTGTCTAAAGTAAGCTATCTTTGGCAGCGTATTGCTTAAGCGTATCTAAATCAATTTGCTCCAGGGTTTTGATGTTGGTACTCTCGAGCTGAATCACCGGGGCGCACTGCGCATCGAGCGCCTCTTTCCAGCGATTGAGGCATAGGCACCATTGGTCGCCGGCTACTAAACCCGGAAATTGCCACTCAGGCCTAGGGGTCATTAAATCATTCCCCCGCTCTAAACTGAAGACTAGAAACTCTTTTGTCATGATGGCGCAAACCAAATGACTCCCCAAATCCTGCTCATCCGTTTTGCAACAGCCATCCCGAAAAAATCCGCTGAGGGGCTCAAATGAGCAAGGAACGATCGGCTCACCCAGGACATTTAATGCAATGTCGTGGTAAGGGTCATATCGGTATTGATCTGCTGCCATATGTTGAAATTCGCTTTATAAACTTTACTAGCTCTATTTATACGCTATTTTCCTATGGAGTGGACCATTTTGATGGCGTGGCGGTACGCTAAAATGAAGCCATGTATATGTTTCTTCCTTTTGTGACCGCATTACTTGCTACCGTGTGCATTTGGTACGAGCGGCGCACCCTCGCTTTGAGCTTTACCGGCATCACTCTGCTCATATTACTGGCGTGGTTTCAGTTTCATGCGACTACGCATTTAAACATTAGCCTCTAATGCGAACTAATTCTTTTTCGTTTGCGGGCCTCGGTAATTTACTTGCCTTGTTAGCCGTTAATGGCTCATTGAGTTATGCCTTCTTTGACCAACTGTATTTTGGAGAGTTGCCTTGCCCGCTGTGCCTATTGCAGCGTGTGGCCTATGTATTGGTTGGCATTGCTCTTGTATTAAACATTCGCTTTGGAGCACACAGCGCGCATTATGGCTGGGGCATTTTAGGGTGCGTGACTGGCATGGCGGTATCGTTACGGCAAATTCTGCTACACGTGCTGCCAGGGAATGCTGGTTTTGGAAATACCTTTTTAGAACTCCATTTTTATACCTGGGCTTTCTTAGGCTTTATTGGCTTAATTACAGCCCAGGCAATTCTAATGATGCTGCCTAGCGGCGGTGTCCGCAATCACGGTTGGTTTGCTAAAACCCTGGTGATTTGGTTCATCTTGCTGGTACTGGCGAACGTCATCTCAACACTGCTTGAATGTGGAATTGGCCCCTGTGCCGATGATCCCGTGAGCTACGATGGGTTGCAGTGGCTGCGCCAACGCTTTGGAATTTAGTATGCATATGCAAGTAGGGCGAATGCGTGCTGCATTGTTTCAAAAGATAGCGCTTATAAGCTGCTTACTGTTTTTGACAACAAACGCATCGGCGCAAACCAATCCCGTTAAAAGTAGCGCTTGGCCAAAGCAAGCCATTCGGATTGTGGTGACTTTCCCAGCTGGGGGTGCACCGGATATTCTGGCGCGCGTTTTGGCTGAAAGTTGGCAGCCCACCCTAAACGTTCCCGTATTGATCGAAAACCGCCCCGGAGTTGGCGGTAATATTGGCGCAGACATCGTGGCCAAAAGTAGTCCAGATGGATACACCTTGCTGATCGGAACGGTGGGCATTCATGCGATTAATGGGTCACTTTATAACAAGATGCCGTTTGATCCGATTGCTGATTTCACACCCATCAGTTTTTTAGCCAGCACGCCCAATGTGCTTGTGGTCAATAAGCAGCTCGGCGTAACTTCCTTGCGTGAGTTAATCGCTCTGGCTAAATCCAAACCCAATCAGCTGACTTTTGGATCCTCAGGAATCGGTACGTCGCTGCACATGTCGGGCGAACTCTTTAATGAGATGGCAGGCGTGCAAATACGCCATATACCCTACAAGGGGCGGGCACAGTCCTTGCCTGACTTATTAGGCGGCCGCATATCCATGCTGTTTGATAACTTATCCTCGGCCTTGCCTTTAATCCAACAGCAAGAGATTGTGGCCTTGGGAGTAACCACCCTAAAACGCTCACCTGCCGCACCCGAGATACCGACGCTAGCTGAGCAGGGCTTGCCAAATTTTGAGGCGGTCTCTTGGTTCTCCTTGATGGCGCCTGCCGGTTTGCCCAAGGAGCTGCAGCAGCAAATCAATCGCTTAACCATCGAGGCTTTGTCTAAACCCGAAGTGAAGCAAAAGTTGCTGATGAGTGGTTTAGAACCCAATCCTGGGACTCCGCGTGAGCTCAGTAAGCTCATTTTGGAGGAATCCAGTAAATGGTCAAAGTTGATTAAAAAAGCGGGTATTACGATTGATTAGGGTTTTGAAAGTCGTAATACCTTACTAGTCTGTCATCTTCCGGCTTAGCAGTGCGTTATTTCACTATAGATGCTAAATTTAACTATACCCTTACGCGTTTTAATTGATGTTTTTGCCGTAAATACGGGGAATATGCGATGACTGCATTAGCAAGCACTTCCGAATTACAGAAACCAAGCTCTAGTACCTTGTCTTGGGGTGTTCTAATCGTGTGTTGCACCCTCACTTTGCTAGTGCTGCCCATACCTGCCACTGCAGGTAATTGGAATGTCGCTGTAGGGGTTTCGGGTGGCAATGGCTATCGCCCCATTGCGTATGGACCCGGATTTGGACGCGGTTACTGGAATGGTGGGCCCTACGGATATGGTGGTTGGGGCAGTGGGTGGAATGCTGCGTGGGGCACTGGGTGGGGATATCCTGCTTATCCAGTTGCTTACCCATATGCGTTTAGCCCACCACCCGCAGTGTATGTGCAGCCAGTGCTGGTTGAGCCCATTGTCTTAGCAGCACAACCTCAACCTCCAGTCTGGTATTTTTGCGCATCCACTGCGCAGTATTTTCCGTATGTAGGAGCATGCCCTGAGGGTTGGCAGATTCAGTCTGCAGTGCCTCCACCGCAGACGCAAAGCCAACAAAAACCTTCTAATCCTGCCCGTACTAATTAGCTGCTATTCCTGCCGTTTTATTTGAAAGACCTACTATGACCCGTTTTCTTGTTCCATTTGCCCTCATACTGACCTTAGCAGCCTGCGCATCGGCGCCTACCGGCCCAACCGTTACGGTGATGCCAAGAGAGGGCAAGCCATTTGATGTATTCCAAAAAGAAGACCAAGAGTGCAGAGGCTTCGCGGCTAAGGCGGTAGAAGATACCTCCAATGCCGCACTGAAGCAAGGTGCTACCAGTGCATTGATTGGCGCTGCAGTTGGTGCGGCTGCTGGAGCAGTAATTCAAGGGGGAAGCAGTCAGAACATTGGAACAGGAGCAGGCATTGGTCTTTTGGGAGGTTCGGCGATGGGCGCCATGGGCGCATCTAATAAAGAAGACCAAGCACAAACCCAATACAACATTGCCTATCAGCAGTGCATGTACGCCAAGGGCAACCAAGTTCCGAGTTTTAGGCCGCTGCGCTAAACCATTTCATCTTTATTGGAGAGTTGCGTAGCCAAACGAGCGCAATATTGACTGTGCTTTGGGTGATTGCATGAACTGATAAAGCGCAACCGCATCGCGCGGTGCGTTTTTCATCAGAACCATGCGTTGCCGGATTGGCTCATAGAGCGCGGGATTTAAAACCAAATACTCTGTTTCTTTCGCAACCCCTGGCGCCAGTGCCAAGGATAGGGCGGTAAAACCAAGATCGGCTGACCCGCTGGCAACATACATGGTTGCCATGCTGATGTTATCGCCGTAGACGAGTTTGTCTTTAGCCAAGTCCCAGAGGCCTTCGGCTTTAAGGTAATCGACTGCGGCTTTTCCATACGGCGCTAATTCTGGCTTTGCAATGGCAATCTTCTTTGCTTGTTTGATTGCCTTCGTGAGCTCCGCTTTGCTAATACCAAGCACAATTCCCTTCGATTTTTTACTGAGCAAGGCAATCTTACCGACGGCATAGACTTTGCCTTCATCCGCTGTCATCTTCCGTTTAACAAGTTCCAGTGGGTAACTCTCATCCGCTGAGATAAAGAGTGAGAATGGCGCGCCATTTAAAATCTGGGCGGTGATATTGCCAGATGACCCATATACAACCCGAAAATCAGCCTTGTTGTCTGCTTTGAATTCATTTTGAATGGCAAGGAAGGCATCCTGCATATTGGATGCGACCGCTATCGTGGTGACGTTTGCGTGGGAGGCGCTGCAAATTAGGGTAAAGGCAAGGCCTAAAAAGAACGTATGCAATTTCATAGGTGCATCATAAACACAATTGAAATAGGATTTTTTTACGGCCCATTGGTTTTATAAATAATCGAGCCCTAAAAAACTAAAAAAGGTGACTTAAAACTGTCATAATTCCTTGAAATTTGCATTAAATCCCCATACGATAGGGAGATTGCACGCTGACATAGAGGAGTCTTTTCCATGAGTACGACCAAAACAATTAAAAAACTAACCAAGCAATTGGATAAATTGGATGCAACCAAGGCTTCGGTGATTAAGAAGCTGGATAAGGCCAGGGCATCAAAGTTAGCCAGTGATGCAAAAAAAGAAGCCATTAAGCAAAAAAAAGCAGCGAAAAAAGTAGCCAACAAAAAACCTGTTGCCAAAAAAGCCCCAGCAAAAAAAGCACCAGCAAAAAAAGCACCAGCAAAAAAAGCACCAGCTAAAAAAGCAGTTGCAAAGAAAGGTGCTGCAAAATCTGCTCCTCCAGCAGGAAGCACCCCTTCTCATGGTGATACCAACTCCTAATGCCAATAGAGACGTCGGGATTTAATCTCGGCGCTGATGATCAGGAGTTAAGGCTCCTGCAAATTGAGCTCGTTAAGCTACAAAAAAGCCTGATCGCAAATGGCGATCAAATACTGCTTATTCTGGAGGGGCGTGATACCGCCGGTAAGGACGGTACGATCAAAGCGATTACCGAGCACCTGAGTCCACGCGAAACTCGGGTAGTTGCCCTGGGCAAACCATCCGATGTGGAAGCTGATCAGTGGTACTTTCAGCGCTACATCGCCCAGTTACCCAGGAGAGGTGAATTCGTACTCTTTAATCGAAGCTGGTACAACCGCGCTGGCGTTGAGATGGTGATGGGGTTTTGCAGCAAAGCGCAATATGCCACCTTTTTATCGACGGTTAACCCACTCGAGTCAATCTTAATTCAGTCGGGCATCACCGTGCTGAAGTATTACTTGGATATTTCAAAGTCAGAGCAGAAGCTGCGTCTTGAGTCTCGTAAAAATGATCCGCTCAAGCAATGGAAGATCAGTCCAATTGACCAACAGGCTCAGAAAAAATGGAATGCGTACAGTACCTACCGCAATGCGATGTTACTCAAGACCAGCACAGCAGAAGCGCCTTGGACCATCGTGCGTGCTAATAATAAAAAACAAGCGCATCTAAACTTAATCCAGCATTTACTATTGCGGATAAATTATGCCGGTAAAAATAAACGTTTATTGAGGCCCAACACAGATATTATTTACACCTTTAATCAGGCGGGATTCCTAGAGAAGTAAGTACACCTTTCAAAAAAGTGCTACTGTCATATTCGTTTGATACAGTTAAGTTTTATAAATAAGGCAAGACGATACGATTATGGCCAAACTCAGTTCAGACGATATCATCGAGATAATTAAAGATTCGGGCAGTATTTCTTTATCGGATCTTAAGAAGCTTTCGCTAAAAGATTTGGAAAAGGTGCTGGATGCCATCCGCTTTTGGTGCGTTTACTCCGATGGCGATAAAAAGAAAATAAAGAAAAATAAATAATATGCAGCAGCATTGATTATTTAAGCTGTCATTAAATTGTCATTGCAATTGAATAATATTGACCTGTAGTTTGATATCTCCTTCGCAATATTTATCCCAGCTTAGTGCTGGGATTTTTTTATATCAAAACCCCACTAGGGATTCATTCTGCAATGTGAATTTCCTGCTACCTGAACCTGAGCAATATTTTCTGCCATTATTTCAAATCGTTTTGCCGCAGAATTTTCTAAAAAGTACTGCACAATAAACAGAGGAATGCTGGTGTCAAGCTCAAATGTCGCATGGTGCGTGAAACGACTCCCTCTTTTATCAGGGGAGACAATCCAGATACCGCTATAGGATTTTGCATCCCCTTTTATCTGCGTAAAATTGAGTTGCGCCGTAGAGACTTCAGTAAATTCAAGTGTTGAGTGCAAATACACTGGTATTAGCAAGATACGCTCTTTAGCAACACGCTCGACCAAGACCTTGTTGTTTTCTCTGCTTAGCACCTTAGAAGACAAAATTCCTGGAATGCTTTTGGCTTCCTCATAGTTTGTCAGAAAGCCGTAGGCCTGACATGGGCTCACAGGAGCCGTGAACTCTACCTGAACATCAAACCGCGCGCCAGCTCGACTAATGTTGATATCAAGATCATAAGGATTGCTCTGCGCCATTGCAGGAAAAAAGCTGAACAGCAATAGCAAGCATAGTTTCCAATTTACTGTTCCGTACGCAGTCATTTAACCTCTGTTTTATAGTTCGAGTAGAGCCTTGCGGCAATAAATCAGATTCATTTAATTTACTGCGCACTTGGGTAATTTTTGCTTTTCGAATATAGCAAGCAAATATGACGGATAGCGATAACATGTTCATCAAGCTGTCATAAACGTATGCCAAGCTAAGCCCTTGATCTTTAAGCTAAGGGTACCGCGTATGCAGTATCAAATTATTCCACTGGAAATGGGCTCAATTGTTTCGAGGGATATATTTCAGTCGGGGGATATGGAAATTAAGTGCGGCTTAGTGTGGAAGCTGGGCTCTGTCTTGACCAATCAAAAGCCAAGCTTTATGCGAAATTACCATCCCGATATCGGTATCTGCTTAGCTGATATCAAAGGGGCAAGCATTAGTAAAACCTACGACGGCCAAAAAGTAATCTACTTCTCTGAGACGGTGCCAGAGGCCCTCGAACAGGAATTAAGTGATATTTTCTATGGGATATCACAGAAATTTTCTGGGCCGTACCAAGATGTGTTTCAGGATTTGCAGTGGCAGTGGGTTAGCTCTGAAACATTCCTATTTGGTGAACTTGAAATTAAGGAAATGAAAATCCTAGATAACGATCTCAATTTATATAAATAATTTGAAATTATGTTAATCCCATTTGGTTTTGAATGAAATGGCATACGGCTTCATTTAGAGGGGCAGGGTGCCCAGCCCCTGCAACCGCATAGGTCTCTAATCGTGGAATATGGGCTTTAGCTTCTAATATGCGTTGTTTTGTGCATATCTTCGATTGTTCACCATAAATTAAGGCTATTTTTCCTCGGTAGCCCTCTAAGGCCTCATGAAAGTTCATCCCCCATACGTCCGCCTTGTATGGCAAATCAAAGTGGCTAGGCTGTTGAACGTCTGAGATGACTTGTTCATCCACGCGCAAATCATTTGCTAGATCGCGTATTCCTTTGAATCCCGTTTGATTTTTCATAGACTTATAAAGTGAATACAGTGCTGTCCAATTTACCGTAAGGGCAATATCATTGAGGATAATCCCATCAATGGCCTTCCCACTATGCTGCGTTAGATACATCGCGAGCACTCCCCCCATACTTGTACCTAAAATGGTTATCTTTTTATGAGCGCCATTGGCCGCTAAGATATTCTCGCTTATAAATTGCGTTATGTCATTTAAATACAATGACATTTTGTAATCGTCCTGATTGTCAATTGAGTCCGATTGCCCCCTCCCTGAAAAATCAACGCTGATCACCTCGCAATGTTCAATCGACAAAAAATAATCATGAACAAGCGCAAATGAATTTTTGGTTTCAAGTAAACCAGGAAGGCAGAGTAGGGTCTTTTCAGCTTTACGGTCGCCGGAAATGGTATATGCAATTTTGCGCGCATCGCCATCCTGCTGAAAGTAAAGGGTTTGAGGCTTTTCTGGTGAATACGTATATTTTTTTGGTGCAGGGCTAGTTACTGCAACTGGCTTCTCTATCGGTATTTCAGTTGGGGTAATTTCGTGAGTCGGAATTTGGACTTTGGTGGCAACATCGGTTTTAGCCCACGCTCTGGTGAATAGATCAATCAGTAACTTTTTCATAAAATTACTTTACTGATATTTGATGACAATTTTTTTAAGCATGCATCTATACAGTGCGGCGGTTATTTGCTCAAGCCGATGCACTCGGCGAGGCTAAACAGTAATCGCGGGGTGTGTTTTCTGAAAGCGGACTGCGGTGCGCTTGAAGAGATACAGCAGAAAGACAGCAGCAACCCCCAAGCTAATGCTATTGGCAGCCCAAAAACCACTGGCCCCTTGCAATGCTAATGGGATATTGCCGGTGACATTAAATCCCAGCATATAGCCGCCACCCAGCCCGACACCCCAAAGGGAGACCGCATAAATGAGCATCGGCCAAAAAGCAATCCGGTAGGCGCGCAGAATAAAAGCGGCGCTGACTTGAAGGGCATCAAATATCTGATAGAAGGCTATAAACAAAAAGAGCGGAATAGCAAATTGCTTTACTTCTTCTGGGGGGTCGTATAAGTTGAGTAACTCCGTTCTGAAAAACCAGGCTGTGAGTCCAATGACGGCGCAGGCAGTGGTCGTAAAAAAGACCGAGGACCAGCCAATCTGCTCCGCCTTCGATTGTTGATTGGCGCCAATCGATTGTGATACTAAGGTCATGGTTGCAATGGATAGGGATAAAGGGACCATGTAGATTACGGTACCAATATTGGCAACAATTTGATGTCCAGCCAAGGCTTCCGTGCCAAGGCGGGCAATAAAGAGCGACATAAATGTAAATGAAGTTACTTCGATGAGGTAACTAAAGCCAATCGGCATACCCAGTCTGAGCAAGACGCTGATGCGGTGAAAGTCAGGCCTGCTAAAGCGAGCAAATAGGGCAAAGGGCTTATAAAAACGCCCAGCGATCACAATCCACAAGGTAATGAGTAGCCAGAGCCAATTAATGATGACGGTTGCTACTGCGCAGCCAGGGCCTCCCATGCCTTCAATACCAAAGGCCCCATAGATAAATAAATAGTTGAGCGGGAACTTAGCGGCCAAGCCGATCAATTGCACGATCGTAATGATGGTTGGTCTAGATACCGCATTGTGTAGGGCAATGAGCACGCGCATGGCCATGCTGGCAGGCAATCCTAGCACCAAGATGTGCATGTATAGACTGGCTTTTGCATGGATCTCTGGACTGACTTGCGAAATGTCCAAAATCAAATCAGCATTCCAAAGAACCAATGCACCAAAGAGACTAAGAAGCACTGCAAGCCAGATGGCTTGGCGTACCTCTTCACCAATTTCATCGTAGCGTTTCGCGCCAAACAGTTGACCCGCAATGGGAGCCAATGCTGAAACAACACCGGTAAGGCCAACATACACGCTAATGTAAATCGCCGAAGCCATAGCCAATGCTGCTAAATCATCGGCGGAATAACGCGCCGTCATGGCAGTATCGAGTACCCCAAAGGCAATCACGGCAAGCTGACCCACCAAGAGTGGACCTGCTAACTTAAGTAATGCTGGAATATCCTCGCGTAAGCGAGAGAGCCTTAAAAGCATGGGAAATGGTGAATCAGCGACAAGAGGCCGACTGTAATGTTTGTGTTCTTCAAGAGGCTATTTTACTGTGCCACTGTTAAAGATGCCGCTAGCAATCGTTAGTCCTTACTGGGAGGGACGTCAATGGCGGACCAGTATCTATAGGGACGTCACCGATAGCTAAATGATGAAAAAAAGTAGACAGTCTTAATAAATGTAGTTACAATAAATACGATGCGATTTACCTTTGATCCAAAAAAAGATAAGGTAAATCAAGAAAAGCATGGTTTGTCGCTATCCGCGGCAAATGAATTCGACTGGGATGACGCTTTAACCTGGGTAGATGTTAGAAAAAATTACGGCGAGTTACGCTGTATTTCTTTAGTACCTATAAACCAGCGCTTGTATTGCGTGGTTTATGTTGATACGCCTTTTTATAGAAGAATCATTAGCCTTAGAAAAGCCAATAACCGTGAGATAACTCGATATGAAACGGAAGTTAATTAAGTTAAATACTGTGGAAGATGCTGCGGTTACTAAAGCCGCTAGGTCTGATGCAGATTCAAGGCCATTGACAGATCGACAATGGAGCAAAGTTAAGCCAACCTTACGTCGTGGTCGGGGCCGTCCTTTGGGTAGCGGGACCAAAGAGCAAGTTACTTTAAGGATTGATAGCGACACATTGGCATTTTATAAATCCAAGGGGCAGGGTTGGCAAACGCTAATTAATATACTACTCGGCGAAATTAAAAAAGAATCTAAATCCATTAAGCAGGTTGAAAAAAAGATTACCAGCGGCAGTCTGTTCTCGAGTAGATCAAAGGCAATTGCTTAACTGCCTATTTTTCGGCAAGTTATTCCGGAGTAACGCGGTAAAGGCGCAAGCGCTCAGCGCGATCAGCCGCACGCCGGTCTTCCCACAGTAAGGTAACGGTTTTTTGATTGAGGCTAGCATAGGCCTTTGCTTCTAATTGGCTGTGGGTCAATACATAAGGGCAGCTGGAATCATCCCGCAAGGGGAGTTTGGTGAAGTAACTAAATGAGGCTAGCTGCGAGGAGCCAATATTGCTAGTATCAATACAGCGCGCATCCTTCGGGGCTGCCTGCACCAATCGCTCTGCTACAAAGCGGTAGGTTTTGGCGTAATTGATGGTGGGTAGCCAAAGCGTCATGAGAAGCACCCACATTAATACCGTACCCGATGCCGAAATAATTAAACAGCGCCAGATTACTTTGGGTGCCCGTGAAGTGCGCCAGCGGATCACCGCAATCCAAAGGCCAGTAATGCCAATGGCAATCACAAAGGCAGTCAAGCTAAATTGGGCCTCATAACCTGGTATGAAGCGTGCTACGTTGGCAGCCGTACTAGCCGGAAAGCCCGTGATCTTTGCCAGCCAAATGACCCAAATGGCTAAACCAATCAGGGTAAAGCTCAGCATCGCCAACCAATCAATAAAGCTAATCAGATTGCGTTTCAGAATCGGCAAGCTAAAAATAGCCAGGATGGCCATCGGCGGAATCAATATGATCAAATCATGTTCGTTGGCATCAACGCGCAGAAGTACATAAATGATTCCGCTGAGTATGAGGCCCAGCGGAATGCACAAATGCGGCGCGCGCCAAGCCCCCGCACTTTTTTCGCGTGCCCAATGCACGATGGCCACAATGGCTAGCGGCCATACCGGCCAGGCATAGAGCCAGAAGTTCACGCCCAAAAATCCCAGTGATTCGGTAGAGGGTAGATTCTGCATTGGAGGTACCTGTAACCAGGCGTCCAATGCAATCGTGCGCTGCGTTTCAGTTAGATCAAAAAGGAACCAAAGTAAGGGCCAGAGTGCAAAACCAATGGCGCCTAATATGACCGAGCTCAGTGACCATCGGAAACGTAATCGAGCATTGCTAATAAATACGGCGCTTACGGTTGCCAAGATAACAAGCATGGTGAGGTATAGATTGCTAGAAAGTGCTAATACCATCACGCCTAGACCCGTCCATGCGCCACCTTGCCACGGCTTATCAAGACCGCGTACCGTGCCATAAAGCACTAAGCTGATGCCCATCAATTGCGCCATCATGGGCGTGGTTTCATGAGCGCGTTGGGCTAAGCCGACACAAGCCAGGAAGATCAGGAGCGCGCCATCCGCTAAGGTCATGCCGTATGCCTTGGATTGTGGTTGACCACCTACCGCTAGTGCCATCGGTTGCACTTCACGCCGACGTCCTAATAGATAGGTGGCATACCAAATGGCAATGGCCGCTGCAAAAAAACAAAGAGCCGAATACAGTCGGCTGGCGTTCGCTAAGCCAATGAGGGGCCCAAACCATTCCATCAGCAAGCCGCCGAGCCAGTAGGGCAGTGGCGCACCGAGGGCCGCTTCGCGCCCCGTTAAGTGGGGGACGAGCCAATCCTGAAGATTACCTTGGTATGCCGTGAACATGCCACCAAAGCCGATTGCATCCTCGGTCTTCCAAGGGTCTCGCTGGAATAAGCCAGCCAAACCATAGATGAGCGTTAGCGCAAAAATAACCGTGCGCGGAATCGAGGCGGTAGCGGCGGCGGTGAGTTTAACCATGCAAATGGTGCGATTGAAGTTGCATTTAGGCAGTATCGATTTCGGCTAAGAAAAAAGGCAGCACAGGCTGCCTTTTGGGAATTGCGGGAGAGAAGCAACTTACTCCCACAAAATCATTACGCCTTCTTGACAGCTGCTTTTTTGGCTGCTGGTTTTTCAGCGGCTTTAGTTTCAGCAGCAGCTGCTTTTTTCTCAGCTGTTTTAGCAACGCCATCGCCAGTTGATTTCGCAACGGCTTTGCTGCCGAACTTCTGACGGAATTTCTCAACCCGACCAGCGGTATCCATAATTTTCTGGGTGCCGGTATAGAAAGGATGCGATTCCGAAGAAGTCTCGATCTTAGAAAGGGGATACTCTTTGCCGTCTTCCCATTTCACGGTTTCTTTGGTGTTGATGGTCGAGCGGGTCTTAAAGCTGAAGTTGTTGGAAACATCGACAAAAACAACTTCGCGGTAATCAGGGTGAATGCCAGGTTTCATAAGTGTCCTTATTGCAGGTAGCCGTTTCAGTTCCAGTAAGAGAAGTGAAATACTTGCCCAGGTAAAAGTAAAAGCAACGGTGAATCAAAAAAAGCCACACTCAAGGTGTCGCAAAAGCGGAATTATGCCATGAAATCAATAAGAAAGGCTAGATTTGCCATCCATCTAGCCTAGGCTTCTTAGCCTCCGCGGCGCATCAGATCAAAGAATTCCCCATTATTTTTGGTTGATTTGAGCTTATCGACGATGAAGTTCATCGCCTCAATGTCGTCCATATCGGCCAATAACTTGCGTAAAACCCAGATTTTTTGGAGATTTTCTGGCTTGACCAGCAATTCTTCACGGCGGGTGCCGGATTTGTTGAGGTTAATCGCAGGATAGACCCGGCGCTCAGCTAAGCGGCGCTCGAGGTGCACTTCCATGTTGCCGGTGCCCTTAAATTCTTCATAAATCAGGTCATCCATTCGGCTGCCGGTTTCAATCAAGGCGGTAGCCAAAATCGTTAAGGAGCCGCCTTCTTCAATATTACGGGCTGCACCAAAGAAGCGTTTTGGACGCTGCAAGGCATTGGCATCAACACCGCCCGACAATACTTTGCCAGACGATGGCACGACGGTGTTGTATGCGCGAGCAAGGCGGGTGATCGAGTCAAGCAAAATAATCACGTCTTTTTTCATTTCCACCAAGCGCTTGGCTTTTTCAATTACCATCTCGGCGACTTGAACATGACGCACTGCCGGCTCATCAAAGGTAGAGGCAACTACTTCACCGCGAACCGACCGCTGCATTTCAGTAACCTCTTCAGGGCGCTCATCAACGAGCAGCACAATCAGAATGGCGTCTGGGAAATTAGTGGAGATGGCATGGGCAATGTGCTGCATCATCACCGTCTTACCTGACTTGGGTGAAGACACAATCAAACCGCGCTGACCAAAACCAATCGGCGAAATCATATCGATGATGCGACCGGTTAAATTTTCTTCGGCTTTAATGTCGCGCTCTAAATGAATGGTGCGATTGGGGTGAAGCGGCGTCAAGTTCTCAAACATGATGCGGTTCTTCAGGGCCTCTGGCGCTAAGCCATTAATCTTGTCGACCTTGACCAGTGCAAAGTAACGCTCACCGTCTTTTGGCGTACGAACTTCGCCTTCAACGCTATCGCCGGTATGCAGATTAAAGCGTCGAATTTGGGCTGGCGAGATGTAAATATCATCGGGCGAAGCCATATAGGAGGCTTCCGGGGAGCGTAAAAAGCCAAAGCCGTCAGGCAATACTTCAAGTACGCCGTCGCCGAATACGGATTCACCCGATTTAGCCCGCTTTTTCAAAATCGCAAACATCAATTCTTGTTTGCGCATCCGCTGGGTATTTTCAATCTCGAGGCTAGCAGCCATCTCGAGTAGGGCGGAAACGTGGAGTACTTTTAATTCAGTTAATTGCATTGTGTTTAGTGATGTCAGTAGAAAAGTGGGGGGGCTGGTTGTTGCCAGAAAGGCGGCGAACCAAAAGGGAGGGGATGCGTTACGTTAGTTGGAAGTCAAAATCAAATGGGCGCGCCAAAAAATGAGCTTGGAATCAATCAGGGTAATAAATCAGGAAACAGAAAAGAGGGGGGATGTAGAACCAGAAATGGGGAAGCACTGAATAGTGCGTTTAGAGGATATTACACCAAAAACGGCTTTTGGCAAGATTAGAGGTCAATAAAACGGGATTTACCCAAAAGGGCCTGAAACAAAGACAGGCTCGAGTAGTGAGCCTGTCTTGCGGGATACTTAAATATTACCGTCAATGAAGGCGGCTAACTGGGATTTGGAGAGCGCGCCTACTTTTTGAGCGGCTACTGCACCCCCTTTGAAAAGGATCAAGGTCGGAATGCCGCGAATATTAAACTGCGCCGGAACACCTTGGTTCTCATCCACATTCATTTTGGCGATTTGGATTTTGTCGCCGTACTCGGTCGACAGCTCTTCCAAAATAGGACCA